>JAUSHW010000202.1 GCA_030648395.1 Nitrospirales bacterium
GGACACCGGAGACTGGCCACCTGTACCGAGCAGGCTGTCGGCCAGCATGTCGGCTTCCTGGCGCGCAGCGCGGCTGCACACGATTCGCTCCGCCAGCCTGCGCAGATTTTCCACCAGCACCACGCGCAGCGTGATGGCCACAGCCCACAGCTCACCGATGGTGAGCGGTTGCACGCGCTGGTAGGCCGCCACAAAGCGGCGCAGCAGTTCCGGGTCGAATCGGCTGTCCGTGTGCGCCACGAACGCCCACGCCACACCGAACACGCGCGGATAGTCCTGCAAGTGACCAGCGGCCAGTTTGGGCAATTGTCTGTAGAAGCCCGGCGGCAAGTCATCGCGGATCTCGCGAAGCTGTTCATCGACGATGTGGAAGTTATCGACCAGCCACTCGGCTGCGGAGGTAATCGCATGCCCCTCCTGAATCGCCCGGGCAATGGCCCGGTAGGACTCCAGCAGCACACGCCCGTTCTCCAGGACGCGCGGAGTGAGCAACTGACCCTCCCTCGATTCGGCGAAGATGATCTGCGTAGCCGCAAGACTTTCAGCGTGTTGTTCGAGGCGCTCGACGCTGAAGACCTCGGCGCGGATGGGCTCTTCCAGGTCGGAGAAGATGCTGGTGGGTGGTCGGACCGTATTCATCGTGTTTTCAGAACGGCTGGCGATGCAATGTAATCATCATCCTCTTACTGCGGAGCAGCCGCAGAAGAGCTTCCATATCCGCCGGCGGCGGGACCGTGTACTCGAGATACTTTCCGGTTACGGGATGGGTAAAGCCGAGCGTCCGGGCGTGCAGCATCGGCCGCTCGATACAGAGATCGTCCCACGCGCACACTTTCCGGCCGCCGTAGGTCTCGTCGCCAAGCAACGGATGGCCGAGCGAGGCGAGATGGACACGAATCTGATGCGTGCGCCCGGTCTGCGGATGCACCTCCACAAGCGTCGCCTCATGGCCGGAGCGCTTCACCCCGAACCGTTCCGCGACCTGGAACTCCGTCACGGCCGCCCTCGGCGAGGTCGTGCGGGCGGAAATCTTCTTGCGGTGTTTCGTGTCGCGACCGATCGCCAGATCCACGCGGCCCGTCCTGCCCTTCACCGATCCGATCACCAACGCCAGATACACACGGTTGATGCTGTGTGTCTTGAACTGCTTCGACAGGCCCTGGTGCGCCGCGTCGGTCTTGGCAATCACCATCACGCCGCTGGTGCCTTTGTCCAGACGATGGACCAGGCCGGGCCGCTCGCGCCCGCCGATGCTGGCAAAGCTTTCCCCCTCCGCACCGGAAGCCGCCCGCGTCGACTGCATGTGGTACAGCAGCGCATTGACCAGCGTTCCGCGCCAGTGGCCGGGCGCCGGATGGACGACAATGCCCGTCGGCTTGTTGAGGACCAGCAGCACCTTGTCCTCAAACAACACATCGAGGGGAATCGGCTCGCCGTCGATCTCGAGCGGCTCCGGCTTCGGCACGTCCCACGCAATCTCGTCGCCCGGCTTGACCTTCTGGGACGGCTTGGGACGCTTGCCGTTGACCGTGACGGCGCCCTTCTCGATCAGCCGCTGGATGGCGGCGCGGGAGAGATCGGCCGTGTGGGTGCTGAGGTAGACGTCAAGGCGCTTCGGGTGCTCGCCCGCGGATACGGTGGTGAAACGTTGCACCTAAACCGGAGACTCCTTGTGCGTGAAGAAATGCCCGATGAGGAAGCAGACGCCGACCGTGATCGCCGCGTCCGCCACATTGAAGGCGGGCCAGTGGTGCCCCAGGAATGAGAAATCCAGGAAGTCGATGACCTCGCCGAAGCGGATGCGGTCGATCAAATTGCCGACGGCCCCGCCGAAGATGGAGGCGACGCTCACCTGCCCGATCCAATCGGCCGGCGACAGGCGCGCATAGATCGTCGCGAGCAGGACAAGGGCCAGCACCGACGTCAACCCAAAGAACACCAGGCGGAAGCCGGCGTGGCTGCCGGCCAGAATGCCGAACGCAGCGCCGGAATTCCGGATGTACGTGAAGCTGAAGAGATCGGGAATGATGGGAATGGATTCGTGCAGGCGCATCGCGCTCGTGACCTGCCACTTGGTGAGCTGGTCGAGGATCACCACCGTGAAGACGATCGCCGCGAGCAGACCGAATCGCCGAGACCTCGGCCCCGCTGACTCGGTGCTTGGCATGGGCGCATCCATCGTCGGGGAATCAGGCGACGGCTTCCACGCAACGGTCACAGAGTTCGGAGTGGGCGGCGGTCGCACCGACGGAAGGCCGGTAGTTCCAGCAGCGCACGCACTTCGTGCCGTCGGCTTTGACCACGTCCACGGCAAAGCCCGGATCGTGGGGCAGGTGATCGACTTTCTTCAGTTCAACCTGCGAGACGATAAAGAGGCCCGGCAGGTCGTGTTCATAGGACTGCAAAAAACCGTACATCTCCGGATCGGCCTGCAAGACGACTTTGGCTTCCAACGGTGCGCCGATCATCTTCTCACGGCGTTTGATTTCGAGCTCGGCCTGAACCGAGCCGCGGACCTTCAGCAGCCGGTCCCACCGCTGTTCCAATTCCGCATTCTTGTACCGCGGGTCGGCCTGCGGAAACGCCGCCAGATGGACGCTGGGCGCCTCCCGCTGCGACTCGGGCAGGCTGTCCCAGATCTCCTCGGCCGTGAAGGTCAGCAGCGGCGCCATCAGCTTCGTCAGCGCCAGCACGGTCTCGTGGAGCACCCGCTGCCCAGCCCGGCGCGCCGGCGAGTCCTTGCGGAAGGTGTAGAGCCGGTCCTTAAGCACGTCGAGGTAGATCGCGCTCATGTCCACGGAGCAGAAGTTGTTCAGCGCGTGAATGATGAGATGGAACTCGCAATCCGCATACCCCCGGCGGACGCGGCCGATGAGGTCGTGCAGCCGCATAAGCGCCCACCGATCGAGCTCAGACAGCGTGTCGTCGGACGGCGCGTCCCGCTTCGGATCGTAGTCGGCCAGGTTGCTCAGAAGGAACCGGACCGTGTTGCGGATCTTCCGGTAGGCGTCCACGAGATGCGCGAGAATGGCCGGCGAGATACGGATGTCTTCCCGATAATCCTGGGCCGCCACCCAGAGGCGCAGGATCTCCGCCCCATACTGTTTGATGACTTCCTGGGGTGCCACGACGTTGCCGGCCGACTTGGACATCTTCCTGCCCTCGCCGTCCACCACAAATCCATGCGTCAGCACGGCCTTGTAGGGCGCGCGCCCGTCGGTGGTGACGCCGGCCAGCAGCGCGCTATGGAACCACCCGCGGTGCTGATCGGACCCCTCCAGGTAGAGATCGGCGGGCCACCACTCCTGCCCGGCCGCTTTGCCCCTGGGCTTGAGCACCGCCGCGTGGCTCACGCCGGATTCGAACCACACGTCCAGGATGTCCTTCTCCTTGTCAAAGTCTTGGCTGCCGCATTTCCGGCAGGCCGTGCCCGCCGGCATCAGATCCGCCGACTCCCGCGCAAACCACACATCGGCCCCCTCCTTCTCGACAAGTTTGGCGACGTGCTCGACAAGTTCAGCCGAGAACAGCACATCGCCGCACTTCCGGCAGGAGAATCCCGGAATCGGCACGCCCCAGACACGCTGGCGGGAGAGGCACCAGTCAGGCCGGTTCTCGACCATGCCGAAGATGCGGTCACGCCCCCACTTCGGAATCCACTGGACACGGTGATCAATTTCATCCAGCGCCTTCTTTCGAAGCTCGTTCGCCTCCATCGAGACGAACCACTGGTCGGTCGCCCGGAAGATCACGGGGTGCTTGCAGCGCCAGCAATGAGGATAGGAATGGTCGAGCTTGCCCTCGCCCAGCAGCAACCCACGCTCTTTCAGCTTTTCGTTGATGCGAGGATTCGCCTCAAAGACCTTGAGGCCCTGGAACTCCGGGACCTCATCCGTGAAGCGTCCACGACTGTCGACCGGTGCAAAGACTTTCAAGGAAGAATTCTTCAACGACAATTCGTAGTCTTCCTGTCCATGGCCTGGCGCAATGTGGACACAGCCGGTGCCCTGATCCAGCGTGACGAAGTGTCCCAGCAGGATCGGCGACAGCCCATCCGTCAACGGCCGCCGGCACCGCAGCCCTTCCAGCCGCGATCCCTTCGATCCCGATCCGAGAATTGAATGGCCCGTGAGACCGCACGCCTTCACAAACGCATCCACCAGCTTCTCCGCGATCACGAAGATTTCGTCTCCAACCTTCACGAACGCGTAGTCAAAATCCGGGTGCAGACAGACCGCCTGATTGGCCGGCAACGTCCACGGCGTGGTCGTCCAGATGACGATTGCAGCCCGCGCAACGCCGGATGGGAGCGTGATGCCAAACTGGCCGGCAAGCTTGTCCAGAGAATCCTCAAGCGGAAACTTCACGTAGATCGAGGGCGAGGTGTGGTTCTCGTACTCCACCTCGGCCTCGGCCAGCGCCGTCTCGTCGGTCGGGCACCAGAGGACCGGCTTCTTGCCCTTGTACACCCCGCCCGCCTGCACAAACTTGCCGAACTCCCGCAGGATGGACGCCTCATAGCCGGGCGTCATGGTCAGGTACGGATTCGTCCAGTCGCCCAGCACGCCCAGCCGCTGAAATTCCTCGCGCTGGATCTTGAAGAACTTCTCGGCGTACTCGCGGCAGAGCTTTCTGATCTCGATTGTGCTCAGCGTCTTCTTCTTGTCGCCCAGCTCCTTGAGAACCTGGTGCTCGATCGGCAATCCATGGCAGTCCCACCCCGGCACGTAGGGCGCCCGGCATCCTTCCATCGTCTTCGCCTTGATGATGATGTCCTTGAGAATCTTGTTGAGGGCATGGCCGATGTGAATGCGGCCGTTGGCGTACGGCGGCCCATCGTGGAGCACATACAGCGGCTTGCCCTGGCCGGCCTCCTGGATACGCTCGTAAAGGCGCTCACGCTCCCAGCGGGCAAGGGTCTCCGGCTCGCGTTGCGGGAGATTGGCCTTCATGGGAAACGACGTCTGGGGAAGGTTGAGGGTGGCCTTGTAGTCCATCGGGTGAAGGCGGGAGATTACTTTTCCTTGAGCTCGATCACGCCCTGCCAGTCGCGCGGCGGGCGGCGTTGATAGTCCATGGCGAGGTACAGGAGGAAGCTCGCGGGGCTGTCGTCGTCGGGCAGCTTCCGGAAGCACTTCGCCGCCTTCTCCCATTCGCCGCGCTCGAACGCCTCCAGCCCCTGATTGGTGAGCTGGATGTTGCCGTGGATCTCCTGCTCCTCCTTGGGATCGCCGGGCGGCGGAATGAGCTCGTAGAGGTCCACCGGAATCGTGAAGCCCACGGGCTGGAAGCGGCCGACCCGCCGGCTCAAGCCGATCTTCGCCGAGACGCGCTTGGCCACCGCCTCCGACACGAGCACGCGCGCCCCCACGACCTTGGTGATGCCCTCGATGCGGGACGCCTGGTTCACAACCGGCCCCATGATGCCGTAGGAGTACACCTGGTCCGACCCCATGGCGCCCGCCACGACATTGCCGACGTCCAGCCCGACGCCGCACCGCCAGCCTTCCGCAACCTGGCCGATGCGGCTGGCCATCTTCAGCGCGGCGCGGCTCGCGCAGTCCACGTGGAGCGGGTCCTCCACCGGCACGTTCCACGCGGCCATGATGCCGTCGCCCATGTACTGGATGACCACGCCGTTTTCCTCGAAGATGGCTTCGGTCATTGCGGTCATCACCTTGCGCAACTCGCCCTGGTAGGCCAGGAGATTCTCCACCGCGCCCTGGGTGCGTTTTGAGAAATCGCGGATGTCGAAAAAAAGGACGGTCGATTCGGCGATGCGGGGCTGAAGATCGGCCTGCTCCTTGCCCTCGAGCAGGCGGGCGCAGATGCTCGGCGAGAAGAAATGGCCCAGCCGGAGCTGCTTTTCACGGAGCACGTCGAGGGCCAGATTCCGGGCGATGATGTCCGTCACCAGCCCCACGAACCGGGCGCTTTCCTTCTGGCCTCCCTTTTCCCCGATATAGTTGGACGCCTCCCCCGCCACGTAAAACACGAGCGGCGGCTCGCCCTCCGCGTCGTACGCAGCCGCCGCGATCGCCCAATCGATCCCGAGGATGGACGTCGCCTGCGGACTGGCGTCCGCGTTCTTGTCCCAAAAATACAGGACGGGCCGGGGGGCGTCGCGAATGGCGCTCTCGACCAGGGTGCCGCTGACCGGATGCGCCGCGCCTTTGCGCCGCGCCTCGTCCACATCCTCGGCAAGCACCTGGAACCCGTCAGGAGACGTCGTGAGCACCGTGGCCCAGTGCGCTTTCGTGGTGGTACGCAGAACCTTCGCGACGTGGGTGAGCACCTCCTGGCGGGGCCTGGTTTTCATCAGCTCGGGCAACTCCAGCAGGAAGAGGAACTGGAGGCGTCCGGCGTCGTCGGTCATCTCGTACAGCTCTTCGGACTTGAGCGCGTGGCTGTTGTTGGGCTTGCGATCGATCTTCCGGACCGACATGGTGAGATCCGGCTTCGGGAGGGGCGCTTCCTTGACAACCATCTTGAAACGGAGGGTGGATTGGCCGATGGTCACCTCGTCCCCGGCCTTGAGCACGCAGGCAGAGGTTGACACGCCCTTAAACACGATGGGGTTGGTCGCCAGGGACCGGCGGGACACCACCAATTGATCGGACTCGACGCAGACTTCGACGTGCTCCCGGCTGATGTAGGGATCCCCCTCCACGGGAAGGTCGGCGGTCTTGCTGCGTCCGACGACATACCGCTTGCCGGGCTCAAGCTTGTGGCTCGCCAGCTTGGCGCTCTGGTTCTGGATCTCGGCGAAGTAGTCCGTCATAGTCGCTCCGGAGCCGCATCGTAGCATCCACTACGCACCAAATCAACGGGAGCGCGCCCGTGGCAAAGCCCTCGCCAGCCATGCTAGGGTTAGGCCATGGCCTCCGGTGACCTCGCCGATCTTCTGCTGCCAGGCACGCCCACGCTGGGCGATCCCAAGGCGCCCGTCCTCATGGTGGAGTTTTCCGATTTCACCTGCGGGTACTGTGGCAAATTCTACAGAGAGACATTGCCTTCGCTCAAGGCCGAGTATCTCCAGGCGGGCAAGGTTCGCTTCGCCTACCGGGACTACCCGCGGGATGAGGAGGGCTGGGGCCTCGTCTCCGCCCACGCCGCGCGCTGCGCCGGCGAACAGGGCAAATACTGGGAGATGCACGACCGGCTCTTCGACCAGCACGCCCGGCTGGGCTCGGGCGTCATCATGCAGCTGGCCAAGGATCTGCGATTGAACAACAAGGCCTTTGCGAAATGCATGGACTCGCAGAAGCACATCCCATCGATCCTGGCAGACCGCGACATGGCGGTGAAGCTCGGCCTCCGCGGCACGCCCGGATTTCTGATCGTGAAAACGGACGGCCGGCGCTTCACCGACCCCTTCATCATCCCCGGCGCCGTCCGCTACGACACCTTCCGCAGCGAGATCGAAAAGCTCCTCAAGAAGCGCTGACGCCTGGGGACTGGCTCCATTTCCGAATGGTGCCTGTCCCCGTCTTTCTGGCTTCTGGACTTGGCTCGTAGTATTCTTGATTGGCGCCAAGTGGAGCTAGCTAGAAACAAAGGGAAGAGAGCGAAGGTTCGAGTCCTGTCCGGGGAGGTCTCAATTGATCCCACCTTGTCCATACTGTGGCAAGAGATTCACGCAGTTCGACTTAGCTTTTGTAGCCACTCATTGGCCAGTTGGCGTTAGGTGTAGTCAGTGCATCAAGATTATCAAAATACCCTTGCTCTTATATCTTGGGTATATCGCGATACTCAGTATTTCCTTAGCACTCATTTTTGTCGTGATTGTGACGATTCTTTCCCAAGTAGCAGTTACTGAATCAACGCGAACCTTAGCCCTTCTGGCCTCGATTGTTCCGCCTGTCGTGGCTGTTTTCTTTATTCATAGAGCTGCCATGATCTTTTGGATTAGATATCGGACGAAGAAGGGCGCAGCAGATCAAACCTATATGAGTGCGTTTTCCCCCAGACCCAAGCAACCTGGACCAGAACAATGAAGAACAGAGTAAACGGGGATACAAAGACGGTTGACTGCGACCTAGACTGCTCTGGTTCCGGGAAACTCAAATCGAATGGTTCGCAACGCGTACGGTTCGGGGACTGGTAAAATGACTGGAGACTGTGGATGCCCTCCGTGACAGATGAAAGAAAATCAGAAGATCGCAAGTATGTACGCCGCATAAA
>JAUSHW010000206.1 GCA_030648395.1 Nitrospirales bacterium
ACCATCTGCAATCGTTATCGCTCGAATTGATTCCTGAGCCTACGGACTGCAACGCCGTGCTCGACACGCTTCTGGTCTCTCCCACGATTGCACACAAAGGATGGGTCTTCGAGCAGTACGACCACATGGTCCAGACCAACACCATGCTCCGCCCAGGATCGGACGCGGCGGTTCTGCGGATCAAGGGGACGGACAAGGCGCTCGCCGTCACGACGGACTGCAATAGTCTCTACTGCGTGCTCAATCCCTACATCGGCGCCGGCATCGCCGTGGCCGAGGCCGCGCGCAACCTTGTCTGCTCCGGCGCCAAGCCGCTGGCCCTGACCGATTGCCTCAATTTCGGGAACCCGGAGCGACCGGACATCATGTGGCAGTTCATCCTCGCCGTCGAGGGGATCGCCGATGCCTGTAAGGCCCTGAAGATTCCCGTGGTGAGCGGAAACGTGAGCTTCTACAATGAGACCCGGGGGCTGTCGATCTACCCGACGCCGGTCATCGGGATGGTCGGGCTGATCGAAAAGGCCGACCTCGCCGTTTCGCAGGGGTTCAAGAATGAGGGCGACGCGATCGTATTGTTGGGGGAGACCGGCGAGGAGCTCGGCGGAACCGAGTACCTGCGAGCCGTCCATCACCGGGAGCAGGGGACGCCCCCCATGCTCAACCTCGACCGGGAGATCGCGTTGCAGGCCCTCGTTTTGAAGGCAATCGAGCGGCGGCTGGTCCAATCCGCCCATGATTGCTCCGAGGGAGGCCTGGCCGTTGCGCTCGCCGAATGCTGTCTGTCGGCGCCGACCGGCCAGCTGGGCGCGGACGTCACGCTTGATGCCGGAGGCCTTCGCCGTGACAGCCTCCTGTTTGGCGAGTCCCAGTCCCGTATCCTCATTTCTGTGAAGCCTGATGATCTCATAACTATCAAAGCATTAGCAGTTGAAGCGAATGTGAAACTTTCAGTTCTTGGATTCGTCGGCGGCCGGAAGCTGACCATCTCCATTCGTGACGGCCAGGGCCGGGCGAACGTTTGGATTGACCGTCCCTGCCGAGACCTTGATATAATCTGGCGGGGTGCGCTCCGGTCGGCCCTGGAGTCGGGAGAAGAACGCGGATGAGCAGGACCAGTGCTCTCATCACCCCCGACAAGTTCCACGACGAATGCGCCGTCTTCGGCGTGTTCGGCCACAAGGAAGCGGCGAACCTCACCTATCTGGGCCTGTACTCCCTCCAGCATCGCGGGCAGGAAAGTTCCGGCATCGTCTCCAATGACGGCCTTCAGTTTCGTACGGAAAAGGCCATGGGGCTCGTGGCCGACGTCTTTACCAAGGACCGCCTGAAGCGCCTGCCCGGCCGATCGGCGATCGGCCACAACCGATACTCGACGGCCGGATCGAGCGATATCAAGAATGCCCAGCCCCTGGTCGTCAACTTCGCGTTCGGCAATCTGGCCCTGGCGCACAACGGCAACCTGATCAACGCCCAGATGCTTCGCAGCGAGCTGGAAGCCTACGGCGCCATCTTCCAGTCCACGACCGACAGCGAAGTGATCGTGCACCTCATCGCCCAGGCCCGGCACAGCCTCCTGCTGGAGCGGATTTTTGACGCGCTCAACCAGGTGCGCGGGGCGTTCTCCATCACGCTGCTGACGGATACCGGCCTGGTGGCGGCGCGCGATCCCTGGGGCTTCCGCCCGCTGTGCCTGGGCAAGGTCAAGGGCGCATGGGTCGTGGCCTCCGAGACCTGCGCGTTCGACCTGATCGGCGCGGAGTTTGTCCGCGACATCGAACCGGGCGAGGTGGTGTACATCGACGAGGAAGGCCTCCAATCCTTCCATCCCTTCCCCAAGGTCAAGCCGGCGATGTGCATCTTCGAGCATATTTACTTCGCCCGCCCTGACAGCAAAATTTACGGGAGCAACGTCTACTCCGCCCGCAAGGCGCTCGGCCGCCAGCTGGCCAAGGAATCCCTCGTGCCCGCCGACCTGGTCATCGCGGTGCCGGACTCCGGCGTGCCCGCCGCGCTCGGATTTGCCGAGTGCGCGGGCATTCCCTTCGAGCAGGGTCTGATCCGCAACCACTATGTGGGCCGGACCTTCATCGAGCCTGAGCAGCGCATCCGCCACTTCGGCGTCAAGGTCAAGCTGAACGCCATGCCGGAGGTCCTGGCCGGCAAGCGGGTGGTCGTGGTGGACGATTCCATTGTGCGGGGCACGACCAGCCGGAAAATCGTGAAGATGCTCCGCCACGCAGGGGCCAAGGAAGTGCACATGCGAATTTCGTCGCCGCCGGTCCTGTCGCCCTGCTTCTACGGGATCGATACGCCGACCAAAAAGGAGCTGATCGGCGCGACGCATACAATCGAGGAGATACGCAAATACATCACCGCCGATTCGCTTGCCTACCTGAGCCTCGAGGGGCTCCTGTCCGCCGCGCCGGGAGCCGGAGAGCGCTACTGCAACGCCTGCTTCACCGAGAACTATCCCATTCCCTTCACCAAAGCCGAGGAAATGCAGCTGGGTCTTTTCGACCATCCGTGAACGCGCTCGCCTCGCGGATCAGCCGCCGTTTCGTCATCTCCCTGGCCCTCTTCCAGTTGCTCCTGATCTATGTCTGGGCCGTCGAGCCGAACTGGATCGAGGTCACCCGCCACGAGGCCTGGTTCAAGAACCTGCCGGAGGAATTCGACGGCCTGGTCGTGGCGCACCTGTCGGATCTGCATATGCTCGGGTACGGCACGCGCGAGCGGCGCGTGCTTGAACGGCTGGCCGAGGCGAAACCGGGCCTGATCGCCCTCACGGGCGACTTCACGCAAGAGGGAAGCGACCCGGCCGCGATCCGCCGCGTTCTCGGTGATCTCAGTAAACAGAAGCCTGCCTTCGGCATCTGGGCGGTACTCGGCAACC
>JAUSHW010000209.1 GCA_030648395.1 Nitrospirales bacterium
GCCATCGAGCAGAAGAATCCCGTCCGCACCGCGCGCTCCACGGTCGGCACGACCACCGAGATCGCCGACCTCCTCCGATTGCTGTTCGCAAAAATCGGACACCCTGTCTGCCCTGACTGCGGCACCGAGGCCCGCGCCTACCAGCCGGGCGACGTCGCCGAGACGCTATTGACGGAACACCCCCAAGCGCGAGCCATGATCCTGTTCCCGATCACGATCGGCGCGGACATCGACCCGCTCCCGCTGATTCAGGATGTGCTTCATCGCGGGTTCGTGCGGCTCCGCATCGCCGACGACATCGTGGACCTGACACCGGACGCCGTGCCGGCGATCGCATCCCGATTGAAAGGCGCCGCTGAAATGGAGGTGGTGCTGGACCGCCTCGTGCTTCGCCCGGACGAGCGCGCGCGCCTCACGGACACGATTGAGACGGCGTTCCGCGAGGGCGGCGGGCGATGCGCCGTGGAGATCATCGGCGCGGGCCGTCGCCGCTTCGCGCACGCCTACGGCTGCCAATCCTGCGGCCGGACCTTCGAGACGCCGAAGCCCGCGCTCTTTTCCTTCAATCACCCCCTTGGCGCCTGCCCGGCCTGCAAGGGCTTCGGCAACATCCTGCGCTACGACGAGGACCTCATCGTTCCGGACCAAACCAAAAATCTGGCGGGAGGCTGTATCGAGCCCTGGACCAAGCCCTCGGCCGACTGGTGGCAGAAGGAAATGCTGCTGGCCTTTAAACGGCGCGGGCTCGATATAGCAAAGCCGTACAACAAACTCACTCAAGTTGAACGAAAGCTCCTGTGGGAAGGAGACGGCAAACTCGAAGGCATCAACACCTTCTTCGAATACCTCGAGGGCAAGCGCTACAAGCTGCACGTGCGCGTGCTGCTGAGCCGCTACCGCAGCCCGGTCACCTGCGAGGACTGCGCCGGGACGAGGCTGCGTCCCGAGGCGCTGACCGTGCGGGTCTGCGGCCGGACCATTACCGAGGTGGCGGACATGACCATCGTCGGAGCGGCCGAATGGACGCGACTGCTGCCCCTCTCGCCCTTCGAGCGGGAGATCGCCAGGGACATCCTCGGCATGCTCAACGCCAAGCTGGGATTTCTGCTCAGGGTCGGGCTCGGCTACCTCACCCTCTCGCGCCAGACCCGGACGCTCTCGGGCGGCGAGGCCCAGCGGATCAGCCTGGCGACCCAGCTCGGCGCGCAGCTGACGGGCACGCTGTACGTCCTGGACGAGCCGACCATCGGCCTGCACGCGCGCGACACCGCAACGCTCGCCGGCATCCTCACCGACCTGGCCAAGGGCGGGAACACGGTCATCATGGTCGAGCATGACCGGACCATGATCGAGACCGCGCACTTCGTGGTGGAGATGGGACCGGCGGCCGGCGAAAAAGGCGGAGAGATCGTCTGCGCCGCCCGGTTGCCCGAGTTCCTGGCCCATCCGTCGGCGCTGACCGCCCGCTACCTCACCGGTCAGGAGACGATCCCGCTGCCGCGCAGGCGCCGCAAGGGTACAGGACACACACTCGCGCTGGTCGGCGCCTGCGAACACAATCTCAAAAACATCGCAGTGAAGATCCCGCTCGGCACATTCACCTGCGTGACGGGCGTCTCGGGGTCGGGCAAGAGCACGCTGGTCCAGGAGACCATCTATCGCGCACTCGCCCGCGCCTTTCGCGTCGAAAACCTGCCGATGGGCCGGTTCGAGGCGATTGGCGGGATCGAGCACTTGCGCGGGGTCCGGCTCATCAATCAGGAGCCCATCGGCCGGACGCCGCGCTCCAACCCGGTCACCTACATCAAGGCGTTCGACGACATCCGCCGCGTCTTCTCGGCCCTGCCGGAAGCCCGACGGCTCGGCCTGGCGGCCGGAGATTTTTCCTTCAACACGATCGGCGGACGCTGCGAGGCCTGCCAGGGCACCGGCCTGCAGAAAATGGAAATGTACTTCTTCGAGGATATCTACGCGACGTGCGACGTCTGCGAGGGACGGCGTTTCCAACCGAAAGTCCTGACGGTCCGGCATCGCGGCAAGACCATCCACGACGTGCTGGGCATGACCGTCACCGAGGCGCAGGCGTTCTTCTCCGAATCGCTCGCCGTCGGCATCAAGCTGCGCCTGCTCGCGTCGGTGGGCTTGGGCTACCTGCGCCTGGGGCAGCCGGCAACGACGCTGTCGGGCGGCGAGGCCCAACGGCTCAAGATCGCGGGAGAGTTGGTGAGAGTGTACGGCAGGAATCGGGCCGATCAGGGTCTGCTCTACATCCTGGACGAGCCCACCACGGGCCTGCACATGGACGACACCAAGAAGCTGCTGGCGGTCCTGAACCGGCTGGTGGACGCGGGGCACACGGTGCTCGTCGTCGAGCACAACCTGGATGTCATCAAGACGGCCGATTGGGTGATCGACTTGGGGCCGGAGGGCGGCGATCTGGGCGGCGAGGTCGTGGCAATGGGCCCGCCCGAAGCGATTACGACGGAGCGCGCATCCCACACAGGAAGAGCGTTACAGAAGTATCTTTAAGACGAATACAGCTCCGGACGTCGTCCGGCGAGGAGGTCGTTGTAGGGGTTGAGCTTCTTGTCGCGGGCTTGTAAGGGATCGATCTCAATGATCGCCAGCTCTTCCTGGTCGGACTTTGCGCGTGTAATGATCTCGCCTTTCGGCGTGACAACTTCGCTGTTGCCGATGTAGGTCAGCTTCTTTTTCCCACCCCGCTCCTCCGAGCCGATGCGGTTGCACGTCACCGCGAAGACACGGTTTTCCAGGCAGCGTGTGACCATCGAATCCGGGCAGTTCGGCAGGACAAGATTGGAGGGGTGCGCGATGATGTCCGCGCCCTTCAAGGCCAGCGTGCGCGCCGACTCCGG
>JAUSHW010000005.1 GCA_030648395.1 Nitrospirales bacterium
CAATCGCCGCTTCAAGTGGGCCCCCCCCACGCCTCCGGGCGGAGCGGGCCGCAGGCCGGTGGCGGTCGAGGCCGGCCGATCGCTTGACGAGGTGCTGCGCGATCTGGTGCCTCGTTTCTACGACATCCGCCGGGACGATGCTGCGCTACGGGCGATCGCGGAGCTTCCCGGCTCTGAGCAGGGCCGCGCGTTCGATCAGTTCAGGGCGTCGTATCCGGCGCGGCTCGAATTCCGCTATACGTCGGTGGCTGTGTCGGTGGGGCGTTCGAAGGTGCCGGCGGCGCTCCGCAGAATAGGTTTCACGGTGCTATAATTGACAAGGTGGAGAAAGCGGCAAGTCATCCGGTTTTCACAAAAGGAGGTCGCTATGCAGAAGCTGGCAGTCGTTGCAGTCATCGCCCTGATCGTATTGGTGAGTGGGACCGGCCTGGTCCTGGCCGCCGATGATGATGGCTCCAAGGTCACCATCACGGCGCCGAAGACCGGCGAGACGGTCGGGGACACCTTTGATCTCAAGTACGATTTGGTCAAGGGAGAGAAAGCGGCCCATGCCCACGTCTATCTGGACGGGAAATACCAGAAAGGGTTCGGCGGCACCTTCAATGGCGTGGGGAAGGGCAAGCACGAGATCACCGTCACGGCCGCGACGCAGGACCACAAGATGCTGGCGGCGACGCAGACCATCACGGTGGAGGTCAAGTAGGGGCGGTTCGCGAACCGCCCTTCTTCAGCCCCGCACGAACGCGTTGAACCGGATCTCGTGGCCGATGCGGGTTTCCGGCCCGTGCCCGGTGATCACGCGGGTGTCTTCATCCAGGGCGTAGAGCCGGTCTTTGATGGACCGTTCGATGGCCTGGGCATCGCCGCCCCAGAGATCGGTTCGCCCGATACTCTCGCGAAACAGCGTGTCGCCGGCGATCACCATCCCGGCGTCCTGAAAGTGGAAGCACATGGAGCCCGGCGTGTGGCCTGGGGTGTGCAGGGCGAGCCCCTTGACCCCACCCAGATCCACCTCTTCATCGTCCTTGATCCACCGGTCCGGCGGCGGGACCGGGGTATAGGGAATGCCGAAGATCCGGCACTGCATTTCGAGGTTATCCCAGAGAACCTGGTCGGCTTTGTGCAGCCAGAGCGGCGCCCCCGTGGCCGCTTTCATCTGCCCCGAGGCCAGGAAGTGATCGAAGTGGGCGTGCGTGTGCACGATGTGGGCGACCGTCAGTCCGAGCGCCTCCACTTCCTTCAGGATACGCTCCGCGTCCCCGCCGGGGTCCACCACCAGCGCCTTCTTGGTGGCCGGATCGCCGATGATCGAGCAATTGCACCCCAACGGAGGAACCGGGAAGGATCGGAAGATCATTCCGGGAGAATAATCCCCCCTGGCCTGCGGCGTCAATGAAGCTGAAATGGGCCAGGGTCTGGAGTATATTGAAATACATGGAACGGGAGAAGCCGCAGAAAGTGAAGCGGGGGATGTTCCTGGTCGCGACGCCGCAGCTGACAGATCCCGATTTCCGGCAGACTGTCGTGCTGATCTGCGAGCACGGGTCCGGAGGATCGCTTGGGCTCGTGGTCAACCGCCGGACGGAGCAACACATCACCGAGGTACTGCCGAAGGCGACCGGGCTTCACGAGAAGGCTGGTTTTGTGTACACCGGCGGGCCGGTGCAGAAGGGCAGCCTCTTGATTCTCCACCGCCTGGGATGGGAAGTTCCGGAGTCGCGGTCGATTTTCGACGGCGTCTGCCTGGGAGGCGATCTGGATTTTCTGGAGGACTCGTTCCCCCGGGACGAAGGCGAAGGCCTGGTCCGTGTCTACATGGGGTACGCCGGGTGGGCGCCGGGGCAGTTGCAGTTCGAATTATCGAGTGGATCCTGGCTTGTCCTGCCGGCCCAGATGCGAATGGTATTCGCGCGGGACCCGCTTCAGGTCTGGCCCACAATCCTTCGCGCTCAAGGCGGAGCATACGCGCTGTATGCGACGATGCCGCCCGACCCGTCTCTGAATTAACCCGCTAGAGTTGTTTTCTTGCCCTGACGCTATGAGCGAACACGGGCTGCATCAGCAGGTCCGCCCGGCCGTCCTGCTTCTGGTCGCTGTAGGTCTTGACGCAGGTATGGCCCCAATCAAGCCGCTTCCTGATGTCGTCGAGATACGGCGTATATTCGCCGAGCACGGTGGAGACCACGGTCTTTTCAAAGGCATTTCGGGGGGCATGATTCGCAAGGGCCTGTTCGGCTTCGATCAGCTGCCCGACGGCGAAGTTGCGGTAGGGCTCGCTGACGTCCTGCCAACCAGTGGGGCGCTTGCGGGGGTCCGCCGGCGTAATTGCCCTGACCTCGTTTCCGGTCATCTCCAAGCGGATCAGGGCGCCGGCCAGTACAAGGCTGATGGCGCCTTCGGGAACGCGCTGAGCGTCCGGGTCGGTGGTCCAGATGGCGGTACTTTGCATGGGGGACATTCCGGTTCCACAGCGGACCCCGTGAACCATTTGCGAGGCGAACGTCAGTTGCCGCCCGATCAGGCTTTCCAGGTCCTGGTTTGTGCAGACGATCCTTTCCGACGGCAAATTGCCGGTGAGTACCAACTGGATGAGAGACCGGTCCTTGTGAATGGCATCCCCGACGATGGACACTGAATGGGGAAAGACCGCAGCGAATGATCTGGAACCGTACTGGGCGTATTGCGTGGCCGCCATCGTTCCAAGATCGTTATGCAGCAGTTCGGGCTCGCCTTTCCCTCTGGCCATCTGGAGCTTCACTGCCGACGCGATGGTCGCCGGCTTCGGGTTATAGAGCACCGACCCAATGGAGCCGCCGGGCCGGCTGGCCGCGTGAACCCTGGGGGAATGCAGCAGGAACCGCTGAATGAATTCATTCGGTGCCTCGATACCACGGGCGGCATTGGCGCGGGCCAGTTCCACTGTGCCGGCCTTGGCGGCGAATTGGTCCGGCGTGAGCGCTGCCGGGTCGAGGCTCGGCTTTGCGCCGCGCTCCAAGGAAGCGAGCTGCGGAAGGCTCTCGCAGCCACCTATGAGCAGTGCCGCTCCCATCAAGCCGAGTCCCTTGCATACGTCTCTTCGAGACAGACCGGAACCTGTTTCCGGTTCCCTGTCGGCGCCATCGTTTATCTGTGATTCATGTAGCGGCATGGAGTCGCCTCCCTTAACCGAATTGGTGCAGGAGATTCTAGCTCCCCCCGGCAGGTGATAAAGATACCACGTTGTCGGGAAACGCGATAGTTTTCACTTGTGAGTATATTAACCATACTTTATGAAAATAAGCAAGGACTGGGCCGTTTTTTCCCGGAAGACGGAAGAGATGTCATGACGGCTCTGTGCTTTTTGCGTGAAGCTGGCGGTCGGGAGAACAGGCGCCTTCCCGCTCATGCCGGGAAGCTTGCGCGAGGGCTAGGTTCGGACGGGATGCACGGGCATCAGGGCACGGCACGCGGGGAGGTTACCGGGGCGTGGTTTCCGGAAGCCCTGATTGGGGCGGCCGCACGCTCGGCATGCGGCAGGTCAGGAACCGGTCAAGCCCCAGAAGGCCTTTAGCATGGAAGACCGTGACCGGCGAGCCGTTGACCCCGCAGAAGGCATTCAGCAGATGAATGGTCCGTCCGTCTTTGAGCCGGATCGCGGCGTGGCCGGAGATGGATCCGGATTCCAGGCCGGTTCCCAGGCTGGTGCCGGGGAGCTCCTGGATGTCGCCGATGGAGCGGCTGTTGACGGTTGCAAGCGTGGTGGCCAGAAGGAGGCCGGCGGCTGCGCCGAGCAGCAGGCGGACCCAGATGGGGGAAGGCTGTCGCCCGCCGGTCGGCCTTTGCTCAATGAGCCAGATCAACGCCAGGCCGACGGGAAGGGTGATCAGAAGCAGGCCATGCCCGGCCGCCGTCTGGTGGGGCGCGCCCAACGGGGTTTCTGAAAACGTAAAGTAGACGGCTGGTGACAGCACGGCGAGTGCGGCCGCGACGATCTCACGGGCGGTCACGCTCGGTTTCCATCCCATAGACCGTTTACTCTACGGAGATGCAGCGTTGGAGTCAATGCGATCGCGCGGGAAACTTCGCTTGCTCCCGCCTCATCCGTTGCGGATAATGAAACGGAATTAATCTGAACGTGCGAAAAACGGAGAAAGGGTCTCATCACCGTGAGCGTTTCCCCCAACCTCATTGATGGGCGATTGCCCCCGGCCGTTGTGCCGAAGCGGTACGATGTGACGCTGTCGGTCCAGCCGGACCAAGGGCGATTTTCCGGTTCCGTCGCGATTCAGCTTCATGTGCGGGAGGCGGTCCGGCGTGTCACCCTGCATGCGCTGGAGCTGGAGATCCTCGAGGCCACGGTGGAGTCCGGCGGTGTGCATTACACGGTCGCGGTATCCGCGGATGCCGGTTCCGAGACCATCACCCTCGCTTTGAACCGGGAGATTGCGGCCGGTCCCGCCATGGTCGGCCTGACGTTCTCCGGACGCTTGAACCAGCAGATGAAGGGCCTGTATGAGGCCAGGTCCGGGAACGAACGCTACGCCTTTACCCAGTTTGAGGCCACCGATGCCCGCCGCGCGTTTCCCTGCTTCGACGAGCCCGCCATGAAGGCCGCGTTCAAGATCACGGCCGTCGGTCCCGACCATCTTGTCGTCCTCTCCAACATGGATGTCGAGGCGGAGTCCATGGATGTGGCGGCGCGCCGCAAGACGGTCACCTTCGTCGAGACGCCGCCGATGTCCACGTACCTGGTGGCCCTCGCCGTGGCGAAGCTGGAATGCCGGGAGACCCTCATCGACGGCACGCGCGTGGCGGTCTATGCGACGCCCGGCCAGCTCGCGCTGACCGGCTTCGCCCACGAGGTGATGCGCGCCTGCCTTCCGGGACTGAACGCCTATTTCGACCTGCGCTACCCGCTGGCCAAGCTCGATCTGGTCGGCGTGCCCGACTTCGCGATGGGCGCCATGGAGAACTGGGGCGCGATTTTCTTTCGCGAGAACCGCCTGCTGCTGGACCCCGCTCAGGCGTCCGCGAACACGCTCCGGGGCGTCGCCAACGTGATCACGCATGAGGTCGTGCACCAATGGTTCGGCAATCTCGTCACGATGGACTGGTGGGAGGATCTGTGGCTGAACGAATCGTTCGCCACGTGGCTGGCCTGCAAGATCGTGGACGACTGGCATCCTGAGTGGCAATCCTGGGTGGAGTTCGCGCGGGACAAGCAGGTGCCGCTCGGCGTGGACGCGCTGGCGTCCACCCGGCCGATCAGCTCGAAAGTCCGCACGGCGGCCGAGGCCGAGGAGATGTTCGACGCGCTGACGTACGAAAAGGGCGCGTCGGTGCTGCGGATGCTGGAGCAGTTTCTGGGCGAGGACGTCTTGCGCCGGGGCATCCGGGAGTACATCAAGGCGCACCAGTTCGGGAACGCCCCCGCTGCCGATCTGTGGACGGCGCTCGAGGTGGCATCGGGCCAGCCGGTGCCCGCGATCGCCCGAGACTGGTTCGCCAGACCAGGTTTTCCGGTGGTGACCGTGAGTGCCGCGGGGTCTGATTTTGGCACGCTCACGGTCGGGCAGAGCCGCTTCCATGCCGACCCCGATGCGCGGCCGGACGCCGACGCGCCGTGGGCCATTCCCCTGACCCTCGCCTTTGAGGACGACCAGGGCATCCGACAGCATCGCGTCCTCCTGACTGACGCGCGTGCCACCGTTGCGCTGCCCGCTGACGGCAAGGTCCGGTGGGTCTATGCCAACGCCGGCGAGCAGGGGTTCTATCGGACGCGCTACGACCAGGGGCTCCGCGGCGCGCTGGCCGTCTCATCGGCCCGGCTTTCGCCGGAGGAACGGTTCGGCCTGCTCGACAATACGTGGGCGCTGGCGCAGAAGGGAGAACTGCCGATCGACGAGTTTCTCGATCTCGTCGTCCGGTTCCGCGGTGACGACACACGCATCGTGGTCGAAGGACTGGCCGGCTGGCTGGGGACGCTCGGCGACCGGCTGGTGAACGATTCCGAGCGCGCGCTGTTCGCCGGTTTCGTCGAGGACTTCTACCGGCCGCTGGTGGACTCGTTGGGTTGGGACGCGCGTCCCCGGGAAGGCGATGAACCCAAGCTGGCGCGGGCGGCGGTGCTCTGGACACTGGGCGGCGCTGCAAGGCCTGCCGCGCTTCTCCATGATATGACGGAGAGGCTGGAACGCTATTGGGCCGATCCTGCATCGCTCGACCCGACGCTGGCCACGGCCGTGCTCCGGCTCTGTGCGCGCGTCGGCGGCAAGGAACGCTATGACCGCTACCTGGAGCGGTATCACGCGGCGGCGACGCCGGAAGACCGGGACCGGTACCTCGTCGCCTTTGGGGATTTCGCCGCGCCGGGCCTCACGCCCGCGATTCTCGCGCTCATCCTCAGCGAGGCGATCAGAGGGCAGGACATCTGGAAGCCGCTGCGGGGGCTGCTCTCGAATCCCGCGACGCAGGGAGAGACCTGGGCTTTCATCAAAGCCAGCTGGCCGGCGCTCCGTCGGAAAGGGGGGAGCGTGGGCGCCCAGCGGATCATCGGGGGGACGAAGGCGCTCTGGAGAGCGGAATGGCTGGACGAGGTGGAGCGCTTTTTCAGCGATCCGGCCAACCGTGTGGCGTCGGCGGAACGGACGCTGACCCAGTCTTTGGAGTTTCTCCGGTTAGGGCTGGTGTTTCGACGGGAACAGCACGCGCGGCTGTCGGCGTGGTTGCGGGGCAGGAAGCAGGCGCGCCGCGCCGGTTAATCGCGTTTCTTCTTTGGAGGAGAATCCGGCTCTCCCGTCGGGGGGGACGGTGTCTTGGCGGCCTCTTCCGGGACCACGATGATCCCCCGCAGGCCCTGTTGCGAGGGATCCTCCTGCCCCGTGTAGATTTCGATCTCAGGCTTTTGTTTGTCAATGATGTCAAGGTTGATCGGCGTCTGGTCGCGCTGAGTCTGGGGTTGTGTGGAGGCCCCGACGTCCCCACGAGGAGCCTGGGCGATACCATCGGTCGTGCAGAGCGCCGCAATGGCGAGGGCGAGAATTCCAGCCCGGATGATTGATACGCTCATGGCGGTCCTCCTCATGGTACGTTAACCCCCGCGCCGGGGTTCGTCAAGACGAAGATGACTTGCGATGATCGTCGCCGGTCGGTATCCTGCTCTCCGGCAAGAGCGCGACCATGATGGAGGAACGTATGAACAGGTTATGGCATACCGGCCTTGCGGGATGGGTCATCGTGGTGGGACTGTTCGGGTGCGCGACCTCCGCTCTCCCACCGTCGGAAGCGACCATGACCATCTTGCGGTCTTATCAGAACCAGCTTGATGCCCGGGTGGCTTCGGGACATGTGACCAGGGCTCAAGCGCGGGAACTGCTCTATGCCAAGCTGAGCGAGATCCAGCCGCCGCTGCCAGACCTGGAAAACCTGCTCGAGTTCCGCAAGCAGGTGGCAGCTGAGGTTGAGGCCAAGGCGCTTACGCCGGCGCAGGCCGAAGCCCGGTTGGCGGCCCGCGAGTCCGAGGTGATCGCGCGCTGGGAAGAAATGGCGGACCGTTACGCTCGCGAACAGCGCGGCTTTGAGCAGCTCAAGAAAGAACAGGAGCGGGGCTTCAAGCAGGAACAAATGCCGATGAACAGGCCCCATCGGCTCTAGGATAATGCCCCGGCCTGCTCTGATGTCATGAACGCCATGGTGCTCCGGCAGACCGCCGATGCGGGCAAGAGCCCGCTGGAGCTGGAAGACCTGCCCACGCCGGAGCCGGGCCCCGGCGATGTGCGCGTGCAGGTGCGCGTGTGCGGTGTCTGCCGCACCGATCTGCATATCATCGAAGGCGATCTGCCGCCCGCGAAGCGTCCTGTCGTTCCCGGCCATGAGGTGGTCGGCATCGTCGATCGGGTGGGCATCGGTGTCCGGGCGATCAAGGAAGGAGACCGGGTCGGCATCGCCTGGCTCCGGAGCACATGCGGAAACTGCGAGTTCTGTCTCGACCGTCAGGAAAACCTGTGCCTGCAGGCGCAATTCACCGGCTATCACGCCGACGGCGGCTATGCCGAATATGCCGTAGCGCCGGCGGCGTTCGTCTATCCGATCCCCGGCGCGTTCACCGACGAGGAGGTGGCGCCCCTGCTCTGCGCGGGGATCATCGGCTACCGCGCCCTCCGGTTGAGCGGGGTGAAGCCGGGCCAGCGCCTGGGCCTGTACGGGTTTGGAGCCTCGGCGCACATCACGCTCCAGGTGGCCCGCCACTGGGGCTGCGAGGTGTTTGTCTGTTCGCTGCGGGAGGAGCATCGAGCGCTGGCGCGCGAACTGGGCGCGCAGTGGGTCGGTGGCGCAGCCGAACTGCCGCCTGAGCCGCTGCATGGTGCGATCATGTTCGCGCCGGCCGGCGAGCTGGTCCCGCCCGCCCTCAGGGCTTTGCGCAGGGGCGGCACCCTGGCGATTGCGGGCATCCACCTGTCGCCCATCCCCGCGATCGATTACGACCGCGATCTGTTCGGCGAGCGGGTGATTCGCAGCGTGACCGCGAACACGAAGCAGGACGGCCTGGACCTCCTGCGGGACGCCGCCGCCATTCCCATCCGCCCGCACACTCAGCGGTTCAGGCTGGAAGACGCCAATGCGGCGTTGCAGGCGTTGAAGGCCGGCACGATTCGTGGGGCGGGCGTACTGAAAGTGGTATAGTTCCGAAAGTGACTGTCCGACGAGGAATTTCTCGTGATGCAGGTGAAGAAACTGCTGCACACCCGGATGCGGGTCAGCGACATGGATCAGACGATCCGCTTTTACACTGAGATCCTCGGTCTGGAAGTGCTGGAGCGCAAGACCTCGCCGCGGGGCTCGCATCTGGCGTTCCTCAAGGTCCCCCACAGCGATGAGTTGATCGAGCTGTGCAGTTTCCCGCCGAGCGGGCCGGTGAAGGTGCAGGAGGATCTCGTGCATCTCGCGTTTCAGGTCGAGAGCCTCGACGACACCATCCATGAGCTAAAGGCAAAAGGCATCAGGATTACCGACGGTCCCACGACCAGTTCAGCCGGGAGCCGCTTCATCTTCATTGACGCGCCGGACGGCTACGAAATTGAGTTGATCGAGCGAGCGCCCGGCGCGGCTATAGTCTAAATGTCGTTTGATGCGAAATTAGTCGAGTTGGGCATCACGCTGCCGCCGGCGCCGAAGCCGGTCGC
>JAUSHW010000027.1 GCA_030648395.1 Nitrospirales bacterium
GCGCGGCGAATCGGTTGGCGGTCCCCCGGAGGGCCTCTTCGGGGTTCACTTTCACGACGCGGGCGAGATTGACCAGCGCGAACAGGGTGTCGCCGACCTCGTCCTGCAGGCGTTGCCGTGCGGCCGTCGTCGCATGCTGCGCGGCATCGGCCCGCGCGTCCTCGACTTCGCGCAGTTCCTCGTGCACTTTGCCCACGACCTGGGCGTAGCCGGTCTCGTCGTGCGGCCAATCGAAACCGGTGCGGGCGGCCCGTACCTGCAGCTGATACGCGCGCAGGAGCGCCGGCAGCGCCTTGGGCACGCCGTCCAGCGCCGAGCCGGAGTCTCCGTTGCCGGACTGGTCGGCTTTTTCCTGGCGCTTGATTTCCTCCCAGCGGTGAACAACTTCTTCGGCGCTGATCTTCTTATCGGGAGGGGAGGGTGTGGTTTCGCCGAACACATGCGGGTGGCGCCGGACCAGCTTGTCCGCCAGCGTTTCCAGGACGTCTTCGATGGTAAAGGTGCGGCGCTCCCGGCCGATCTCGGCGTGGAAGAGGATCTGCAGGAGGACATCGCCCAATTCCTCCTTCAGCTTGGGATCGTCTTTCGCCTCGATGGTCTCGAGGACTTCATAGGCCTCCTCAATGAGGTAGGGCTTGAGCGATTCGCGGGTCTGCTTGCGGTCCCACGGGCATCCGCCTTCCCCCCGCAGCCGGGACATGATCTCGACAACCTGATCGAACCGTTTGGACATAGGTGGGCCATTATAAATTTTTTTCTTGTGTAACGATAGGGCATGGCCCAAGACTACAGGCCATGGTCAATATTATGATTCCGCCGGGCTGGCGGATTCCGGAACGGGACGCGACGCCCGAATCGGTGTACGTGAACCGGCGGACGCTTCTGAAGCTGATGGGCTTTGGCGGGATGGCGCTGGCCGGAGCGGCCGCCGGCTGTGAGTTCGAGCGCGATGACCGTCCGCTCGCCGAAAAGCTGAAGACCTACACCCTGTCCGAGGCCGACAAGCGGGCCTATCCGGCCCGGCGCAATCCGGCCTTCGCCCTGGATCGCGCGATGACGGACGAGCTGGTCGCGGCCCACTACAATAATTTCTACGAGTTCTCGGACGATAAGGACGATGTGTGGCGCAAGGCCGCCTTGTTCCAGCCCAGACCATGGGAAGTGGAGGTCACCGGGTTGGTCACGCGCCCGTTCCGCATGGATGTGGACCAGCTCATCCTGAAGATGCCGATGGAGGAGCGGCTCTGCCGGCACCGGTGCGTGGAAGCCTGGGCGATGGCGGTGCCCTGGACCGGCTTTCCGATGAAGGCCCTCATCGAGTACGTCGAACCGCGGCCCAGCGTGCGCTTTGTCGCCATGACCTCGTTTCTCCGTCCCGTGGAAGCGCCCGGTCATCGCAACGAGGATCTGCCGTGGCCCTACACCGAAGCTCTGACGATGGCCGAGGCGCTGAATCCCCTGACGCTGCTGGCGACCGGCATCTACGGGCACCCGCTGCCCAAGCAGCACGGGGCTCCCCTCCGGCTGGTGACGCCCTGGAAGTACGGCTACAAGAGCGTCAAGTCCATCGTGCGCATCGACTTCACGGCGGGGCAGCCGTTCACCTTCTGGAACACGCTCCTGCCCGACGAGTACGACTTCACGGCCAACGTCAACCCCACCGTGCCGCACCCACGCTGGTCGCAGCGGACAGAAAAAATGATCGGGACGGGCGAGCGGCGGGATACGGTGCTGTACAACGGCTACGGGGACCATGTGGCCGGGCTCTATTCCTGACGGTTGCCTGTGGTTGCAGGGGCACAGCATGCCGCGCCCCAACGGGATTGACGCGAAACGCTCTGCCTGTTATATGGACGCATCCTTCTAACTTGATTCAATGCGAGGTGCCCATGTCAGACGAGACGATCACGCAGCAAGTCAGCGAGCGGTACGCCAGGGCAGTGACCACCGGCGAGCAGATGTGCTGCCCGACCGGCTATAACTTCGACGACCTGCGCGCATTTGTTCCGGAGGAGGTCCTGCGCGTGTCCTACGGCTGCGGCACGCCCGCCGGGCTGGCGACGGTGCGGCCCGGGGAGACCGTGCTGGATATTGGATCGGGCGGGGGCATCGATTGTTTCGAGGCCGCCCGGCGCGTCGGTCCGTCCGGCCGGGTCATCGGGATCGACATGACCGACGAGATGCTGGCGATGGCCCGCCGCAACGCGCCCATCGTGGCAAAGAACCTCGGGTACGCCGTGCCGAACATCGAGTTCCGCAAGGGGCATGCGGAGAATCTCCCCGTCGAGGACGGCACGATCGACCTGATCATTTCGAACTGCGTGATCAATCTGGCTCCGGACAAGGCCCGGGTGTTTCGCGAGATGTTCCGGGCGATCCGGCCCGGCGGGCGGTTCACGATCTCGGACATCGTGGCGGATCAGCCGGTGCCCCAATACCTGATCCACGATACGCAAAAATGGGGGGACTGTCTGTCCGGCGCGCTGCCCGCGTGGGAGTACCTCGGAGGCCTGGTGCAGGCCGGGTTCCTCGGCGTGCACCAGATGAAGTTCTCCCCGTGGAGCGCCATCGACGGCATCCATTTCTTCTCGCTGACACTGACCGGCTATAAGCTGCCGGAAGCGGTGGGGGCGACGGAGGCCACGGAAGCTCAGTTCGCGACGCTGGTGGGTCCCTTCAGCCGGGTGGTGGACGAACTGGGGCAGACCTACCACCGCGGCAAGCCGGAGCCGGTGTCCGCGCGAACCGCGCAACTGCTCAAGGCGCCGCCGTTCGAGCGGCTGTTTCTTCTGGCGGAGACCCCGATCTCGCTGGCGACGACCGATCAGCGCCTGAT
>JAUSHW010000047.1 GCA_030648395.1 Nitrospirales bacterium
CGGGCCTCAAACCACGAGCGGTCTTCCAGTGTGAGGGGACGGAGGGGCGGCGTCGGCACGGCTTCTACCGCGCAGGGGGAAGGATGGAGGAGCGCAACGCGCTGGTCAGATTCTCGAGCCTTCCAAGAACAACTACATCATCTTGGAATGATCCTATTAACTGACTATTAGAAGCAAATACTTTAACTGATTCTTTAGATTCAAGGAAAGCCGCGGTCCGCTCGACGTACGCCCGCGACTCGGGGCTGTCCAGGTTGCCCCGGATGAAGGGGCATTTGCTGTCCCATCCCATGACCACGGCGGAATGAGCGTGGTCCCACATGACGGCAACCGGGTAGAGACGGCAATCCAGCGGGCGCGCCTCGTAGATCCCGCAGTGGCCGGTCTGCGGATCGAACGCCGGGCAGCGATAGCCGTCTTCTCCATTGGGCACCACGGCGACCTTCGAGCCGGCATGATCCGGAAAGGCGTCCGGGGACATCCCGCTCGCGACAGCCGCCAGGATTTCCTCCTTCGTGAAGTAGGGACGCAGGGCGCTGTCCTGTTCGGGAAAGCGGCAACAGACGTCGCAGGTGAAGCAGACCTTGCTGGGCACGATCTGCTCGACGATGACCGACATATCGCGGGACTTCGGCATCTCCATATAATGGAATCATTGTACATCACGGCCGATCGGCATCCAACGTCCACTTGTCCAGGCCAGTCCCCCATGGTAGGATACGTGCATCCCTGAGGAAGATAGAGTGGCCTCATCACAGAGTCCCGCAAGTTCTCTCACACGCCGGGTCCAGGATGCGCTCAACGGCATCAGGCCGGCTTTGCAGATGGACGGCGGCGATTGCGAACTGGTCGAGGTGGCCGACGACGGCACCGCGAAAATCCTCCTCAAGGGCGCCTGCATGGGATGCCCGGCCTCCAGCATGACCGTCACGATGGGTATTGAGCGCCGGCTCAAGGCGAGCGTTCCCGAAATCACGCGGGTCGTCTCGGTATAACCCTTCATTGTGGGTGTAATGGATCGCACAACCGCGCTGGCCGGCCACCCGCCGACTGAAGCACTCCCCGACACCCACCGCGAGCACAGCCGCCTGGTCCGGTCCCGCCTCGTCGAAGCGGGCCTGCACGACGGCGCCACCTGGCGCGTCTCTCCGACTCCCTTCTTGCTGGCGCCCGCCGACCTCGCCGCGATTGAATCATTGGGCCGCCACCTGCTCCGCTTCACGCAGGCACTGAACCGCCTCTACTACGACAGCATCCGCGGCGCGCAGCCCCGGTGGGCCGCCGACTATCTGGACCAGGGCAAACCGTCCGATCTCATCGACGATGCGCGCGCGAGCCGGTTTAAAGCCGCGCTGCCCGGCGTGATTCGCCCGGACCTGATCCTCACCGAAGACGGCTTCATGATCAGCGAACTGGACTCCGTGCCGGGCGGCATGGGGCTGACCGACTGCATGGCCCAGGCCTACGCCGATCTTGGCTGGGCGGTCACCGGAGGCCGGAACGGCATGGTTGAGGGCTTCGCCCGGATGATCCGGAGTCTGGGGCCGGAGACGAAGGCCAGCCTGGCGATTGTCGTCTCCGACGAAGCCAGGGACTACCGCCCTGAGATGCGCTGGCTCGCGGCGCGCCTACGCGAGGGCGGCCTGCCGGCGGAAACCGTCTCGCCGGACGATGTCCTGTTCACGGAAGAAGGTCTCGCGCTGGGCAGCGGCGAGAGGATCACCACGCTCTACCGGTTTTTCGAACTCTTCGACCTGAAGAACATTCCCAAGGCCGACCTGCTGCTCTACGCAGTCAAGAAGGGACGCGCAGCCATGACCCCGCCCGCCAAGCCGTGGCTGGAAGAGAAGCTGGCGTTTGCACTCCTGCACCACCCCGCGCTCGAACCCTTCTGGAGCAGCGAACTGGGCGCAGACACGTTCGCCCTGCTCAGGCAGTGGATGCCGCGAACCTGGATTCTCGATCCGCACCCGGTTCCGCCGCACGCCGTCATCCCCGGCCTCACCGCAGACGGACGCAGCGTCTCCGACTGGAAGACCATCGCGGGGCTCGGCCAGAAAGGCCGCCGGTTCGCCCTCAAGCCGTCAGGCTTCTCGGAACTCGCGTGGGGATCGCGCGGCGTGTCCGTGGGCCACGACCTGCCGCAGAAGGAATGGGCCGCAGCCATCGACGCGGGGCTCGCGTCCTTTCCCAAGGTGCCGTACATCCTCCAGGAGTTCCGCAAGGGCCGGCGCGTGGCCGCACACTACCATGACCCGGTCACAGACGAGATCGTTCCCATGCAGGGACGGGTCCGCCTCTCCCCGTATTATTTCGTCGCCGGCGAAACGGTGGAACTGGCCGGCATACTGGCGACCGTGTGCCCGCTGGACAAAAAGCTGATCCACGGCATGACCGACGCGGTGATGGCGCCCTGCGCGGTCCAACCATGATCCTGTACCATGTGCACTGGTGCCCGGAATGTCAGCTCGTAACACAGAGGCTGGATGACCTGGGCCTCGCGTATGAGAGCGTCATCGTGCCCGACGCGCGCCCGGAGCGGGCGCAGGTCCATGAAGTCTCAGGCCAGTACTACGTCCCTGTGCTCAAGGACGGCGACACCGTGCTGAGCGAGACGCGCGACATCCTGTCCTATTTGGAAACCACGCACGGCTCGACGGCCGCGCGTACATCATAAATATCAACCTGAGAGGGACCCCGACAATGGAGACCTGGCAGCAGGCCCTGGCGAAAAGCATCACGAAGCCCGCGGAGCTGGCCAAGCATCTGGACGTGGACCCGTCCGCCATCGCCGACGTGGTGGCGGAGTACCCGATGCGCATCACGCCGATGTGGATGAAGCTCATCAAGGAGAAAGGCGACGCGTTCTGGCGCCAGGTGGTCCCCGAGCCGGAGGAACTGACCGATGACAGCCCCGCGGACGATCCCCTCCATGAGGATCTGGACAGCCCCGTTCCCCACCTCGTGCACCGGTACCCGGACCGCGTCCTCTTCATGGTGACCAACCAGTGCCCGATCTACTGCCGCTTCTGCACCCGCAAGCGCCTCGTGGGCAAGCCCGGCTTCCTCAAGCAGGGCGAACTGGAGCGCGTGGTGCACTACCTGCAGGCCCATACCGAAGTGCGGGATATCATCCTCTCCGGCGGCGACCCGCTCCTGCTGCCGGACCACCTGCTGGAACGCATCCTCAAGGCCCTGCGGACCGTGCCCCACCTGGAACTGATCCGGATCGGCTCCCGCGTGCCCGGCAGCCTGCCCGAGCGCATCACGCCGGAACTCTGCGCGATGATCAAACAGTACCACCCGATCTACATGAACCTCCACTTCAACCATCCGGACGAGCTGACGCCGGAGGTCAAGACCGCCTGCGAGCGGCTCGCGGATGCGGGCGTGCCGCTGGGCGCGCAGACCGTGCTGCTCAAGGGCGTCAACGACGACCCGACGGTGATGATGCGCCTCGTCCATCAATTGCTGCTGGCGCGGGTGAAGCCCTACTATCTCTACCAGGCCGACCTGACCCGCGGCACGAACCACCTGCGCACCACGGTCGAGACCGGTCTGGAGATCATCAAGACCCTGCAGGGCCACACGAGCGGCATGGGCGTGCCGCATTATGTGATTGACGCGCCGGGCGGCGGCGGCAAGATCCCGCTGCTGCCGGCGGACTACCTCGTCAACCTCACGCCGGAGCAGGCCACCCTCACCAACTACGAGGGGAAGACCTACACCTATCCGCAACCCGAACAGCCGGACGGCAACGGCAGGCGCCGCGAGCTGCCGATGGCCACGGTGCCCTCCACGAGCACAGGGTGCAGCATGGCCGACTCCATGCTCGGGTAGCGCGCGGCCAGGAACGATGAGCAAACCGGCTCCCAAACGAAAGGCGCGCAACCGCAATCGCGGGGTTCTGGCCTACCAGCAGCTTCACACGTTGGTGGACGAGGGCGTCATCTCCGCCAAGGCTCCGATCGAGGACGGCCAGTTCCAACCCGCCAGCCTCGACCTGCGGCTCGGCGACACCGCCTATCGCATGCTCAGCAGCTTCCTCCCCGAGCACGCGCCCGTCGAGCAGAAGCTCGTGGTCCAGGACCTGTTCAGTTCAGACCTCGTGATGTACGAGCTTGATCTCCGCAAGAGCGCCGTGCTGGAGAAAGGGCACGTGTACCTGATCCCGTTGATGGAGGAGCTCGCGCTCCCGAGGACGCTCGCCGCCAAGACCAACCCGAAGAGCACCACCGGACGCCTCGACGTCTTCGCACGCACCATCACGGATTCGCACGCGCGCTTCGACGAGATCCCCCCCGGCTACCGGGGCCGGCTCTATCTGGAGGTCGTCCCGCGGTCGTTCTCGATCCGGATCTCGTCCGGGATGTGCCTCAACCAGCTCCGCGTGGTCAGCGGGCATCCGACGGTCGGCGACAGCGAGCTGCGGACGCGACACAAGACCGACCCGCTTCTCTACGGTGACCACGCGCCGCTTCCCGGGAAAAACCTCACGCTCGACGAGGGGCTCTTCCTCCGCATCAATCTGAAGGCCGAGGGCGGAATCATCGGCTTCCGCGCCAAGAAGAGCAGCCAGGTGCTGGACCTGTCCCGCATCGGCCACTACGACCCGACCGACTTCTGGGAGCCCATCCCGCAGAACCGGCATGAGACCCTGCTGCTGGAGCCGGAGGATTTTTACATTCTCATGTCGAAGGAGCGCATCCGCATCCCCGCTGAATACGCGGCCGAGATGGTGGCCTACGAGGCGGCCTGCGGCGAGTTGCGCACCCACTACGCGGGGTTCTTCGATCCCGGCTTTGGGTACGGAGCCGGCGACCTGCACGGAACGCCCATCGTCCTGGAGGTCCGGGCGCACGACGTGCCGTTTCTGATCCGAGACGGCCAGACATTCTTCAAGGTGCTCTTTGAAAGAATGCACGAGCGCCCTGAAAAGGTGTATGGTCAGGGCATCGGGTCGTCCTACCAGTTCCAGGGCCTGACGCTGAGCAAGCACTTCAAACCATACCGAGGCTAAGCCTGATGGACGAGCAGCCCAAGCAGCCGGACGAGCAGTCTCCTCAGCACGAAGAGGAAGGCGACGGCGAGCGCCACACCACGGCGCTCCTGAAGTTCGTCGGCTTCGTGATGATCGTGCTGGGCTGGCTCCAGCTCCTGCTGGCCGTGAGCAGCGGATCGGAAGCCACCTCCTTCCCCTTCGTGATCTTCTTTATCGGCGTCGTGATGTTCGTGTTCGGCACCGTCACGGCCTGGTACAAGTACGCCCTGATGGCCGCCGCGACCTTCACCGGCCTCGCCCTGCACTACCACATCAGCTCCATCGGCTCGGCTGCGCGCTGGGAAAAAGCCTCGGTGGTGTACGGCACCATCGCCGTGGTCGCCTACTTCATCATCTTCGCCAAGAAGCAGCCGGTCAGGCGCATCAATCTCCCTCCGTCCCGGGAATGACCATCTCGGTCATCATCCCCACACTGCACGAGGAAAAAACGCTCCCCGGCACGCTGGCCAAACTCCGGCACCCCGCTTTTTCTGAAGTGCTGGTGGTGGACGGCGGCAGCCGTGACCGGACGCTGGCGGATGTCGCGCTCGCCAATCCCCTGGCCCGCGTGCTCAATGCGCCGATGGGCCGGGCCCGACAGATGAACGCGGGCGCCGCCGCCGCCAAAGGCGAGCTCCTGCTGTTTCTCCACGCCGACACGCTCCTGCCCGCAACGGCCGCGCAGGACATCACCCAGGCCATGGCCGACGCCCGGATCGCGGGTGGGCGGTTCGACGCGCGGCTCGTCCCCGACCGCGGCCTGCTCTGGGTCGTGGGCCGCATGATGAGCTGGCGCTCCCGCCTGACCGGCATCGCGACAGGCGACCAGGCGATTTTCGTGCGAAGGAAGGTCTTCGAGGATCTCGGCGGCTTCCCGGACATCCCGATCATGGAAGACATCGCCTTCTGCCGGCGCCTGAAGCAGGCCGGCCCTATCGCCGCGCTGCCCAGCTTCGTGCTGACCTCCGGGCGCCGGTGGGAGCGGCACGGCGCAATCAAAACCATCCTGCTGATGTGGTGGCTCCGCCTGCTTTTTTATCTGGGCGTGAGCCCGGATCGCTTACAACGCATGTACGACAACGCACGATGAGCACGGCACTGATCATCTTTGCCAAAGCCCCGATCCCCGGGGAGGTCAAGACGCGCCTCTGCCCGCCGCTGGACGAGGAGGAAGCGGCCTCGCTCCACGGCTCGATGGTGATGGACGCGCTCGAGCGGACGAAGGGTCTGCAGGGCATCACGCTGTACGTCGCGGGCGCGCCGGATCTCGACCATCCGTTCTTCAAGGTGATGGAAGGGCGCTACGGGGCGCGTCTGCTGCTGCAGCGGGGGCCCGACCTGGGTACACGGATGCAGCAGGCGATGCAGGAGGCCTTCAATCAGGGCGCCCAGAACGTGCTCCTGACCGGCACGGACCTGCCGACGCTGCCCCACACGCATCTGGTCGAAGCGCTGAAACTCATCAAGACTCACGATGTCGTGCTGGGTCCGACGACCGACGGCGGGTACTATCTGATCGGCCTGCGGAAGATGCTCCCCGATGTGTTCCAGGGCATCGCCTGGAGCACCTCAACTGTTTTCGCGGAGACAAAAAAGAAGATCGAGGCGGCCGGCTTGTCGCTGGGGCTCCTCCCGGAGTGTCGCGACCTCGATACGCTCGACGATCTGAAAGCCTTCATCGCGCTCTGCGGCAAGGACCGCAATATCACCAAACGCACCGAAGGCGCGCTGCGGCTGATCGGCGCACGCCTCAAAGAACGGATTTAATGTAGGGGCGGGATTTATCCCGCCCGT
>JAUSHW010000054.1 GCA_030648395.1 Nitrospirales bacterium
CGGGCCGAGGCATTTCGCGCGTGCAAGTGGAGCATCGACGAGCTGAAGCAGATCACCCCGATCTGGAAGCTCGAGAGCACGCCGGAAGGCGAGGTCTGGGTGGAGGAGCATCCGTGAGCGCGGCGCCGCTGAAGGGCGACCTGCCTGCCGTGCAGGATACGTTCGGCCGGCCGCTGCGCAGTCTGCGCCAGTCCGTCACGGACCGGTGCAACCTGCGCTGCAACTACAGCAAGCCGGAAGAGGAATACACCTGGCTGCCCCGCGAAACCCTGCTCACGTTTGAAGAAATGACGACGCTGACAGAGCTCTTCACCGACCTGGGGGTGGACAAGGTCCGGCTGACCGGCGGCGAACCCCTCCTGCGCAAAGACCTTCCCACTCTGATGAGGATGCTGCGGAAGAACTCCCGCATTGTGGACCTTGCCTTGACGACCAACGGGGTTCTGCTGGCCGAGCAGGCGCAGGCGTTTTACGACGCCGGGCTGCATCGCGTGACTGTGAGCCTGGACACGCTCAAGCCCGAGCGGTTCAAGGCCTTGACGAGACGCGACATGTTCGAGAGCGTGCTCAAGGGCATCGAGGCGGTGGGGCAGGCCGGCTTTACAGGCCTGAAACTCGACACCGTTGCCATCCGGGGATATAACGATGATGAACTCGGTGATTTGATCGAGTACGGCAAGAGGGTGGGGGCCGAAGTCCGGTTCATCGAATACATGGACGTCGGGGGCGCGACGGACTGGTCCATGGACAAGGTGTTCTCCCGCCAGGCGATTCTTGCTTTGCTGGAGCAGCGGTACGGGCGCATTGAGCCGGTCATTGAAGACAGCTCGGCGCCGGCCCAGCGGTTTCGTCTGCCGGACGGGGCGACGTTCGGCATCATCTCCTCCACGACGGTGCCGTTCTGCTCGACCTGCGACCGGAGCCGTCTCACGGCTGATGGGATGTGGTTCCTGTGTCTCTACGCCACGCAGGGAATGGATTTGCGGCAGGCGCTGCGCGCCGGAGCCTCCCGGGACGAGATCAAGGCGCGTATTCTTGCCGGCTGGCAGGGGCGCGCAGACCGTGGCGCCGAGCGGCGCAAAGAGCTCGAGCGGTCCGGCATTCGGGCGAGGCTGGTCGAAATCGAACGGCTTCGCGAGGATCCCCGCCTTGAGATGCACACCAGGGGGGGGTAAGCGGGTTGCCTGATTCCCCCGGTCTCTCCTTTCTCCTTCTGGGTTTTCTGCTGGGTGTCAAACACGCCCTCGACGCCGACCACATCGTTGCGGTTTCGACCCTCGCCACCGGAAATCGCAGTCTGAAACAGTCATGCGCCATCGGTTTTTGCTGGGGCGTGGGCCATACGGCGGTGCTGCTGGTCGCCGGCCTGGCGGTGCTCGGGTTTCACATCGCCATTCCGCATGACACGGCCAGGCTGTTCGAAGCCGGCGTGGGGGTCATGCTGGTCGGACTCGGCCTGTCCGTTGGATGGACGCTCCTTCGTGAACGCCTGCACGTGCATGCCCACACCCACGACGACGGCACCGGCCACCTGCATGTGCATTCCCATCTCGAGGGGCATGGCCATGCCCACCTGCACCGGTATCGGCTGGAGTACAAATCCCTCGCCGTCGGGATGATGCACGGACTGGCCGGCAGCGCGGCGCTGCTCCTGCTCGTGCTCTCGACCGTCCGTTCACTCACGGATGGGATGCTGTACATTCTGGTGTTCGGGACGGGCTCGATCTCCGGCATGGTCCTGCTGGGCGCCGTGTTGAGCGTTCCGTTTGCCGTGACTCCGGCGCGGCTCGTCCGGACCCATCTGGTGTTACGGGCACTGGCCGGCCTTGCCAGTGTGAGTCTTGGAGGACGCATGCTGTACGAGTTTCTTTCGATGTGAAAACCCAGGCCAATTGCGTCCTTTGGCTTGGCTCCCGGCGCAGGTTTGACATTGACTTATCCCCTTGTTTTGTCTACCCTAGGCACGTTTTGTACCTCAGCACTCGTTGTCGTGCGCCAGGATTCGCGCGAGGGGCTGGACATCGTCCTGGACAGGTTGCTACTACCTGTATTTTTAACTGTATTTTTTAAAATCTTCCTCCGGTTGGTTCAGGCAGGGAGGCAATGAATGGTTATCGCTGTCGGGGCCAAGACGGATGTCGGCTTAAAGCGGTCCCACAACGAGGATAATCTCTGCGTGGATCCCGACCTTGGACTCTACATTGTGTGCGACGGCATGGGCGGGAGCAACGCGGGGGAAGTGGCCAGCCGATTGGCGGTGGAAACCATTCAGAAGCATTTTCGCGAGGCGCTCGACAACGCGGATCTGCCGCTGGTCGGGGACTACGACCGCCAGTTCTCGGCCAAGACCAACCGGCTGGCCAGCGCGATCCGCCTGGCCAATCAGGTCATCCGCAGTGGGGCGAAGGACCAAACCGGCCAGGAAGGCATGGGGACGACGGTTGTGTCGGTGGCGTTCAACGGCCCGGTCCTGTCGATCGCCCACGTCGGCGACAGCCGCATCTACCTGGTTCGGGGCGAGGAAATCAAGCCGTTGACCGCGGACCATTCGCTGGTGGCGGAGCAGGTGCGCAGGGGTATGATAACGGAGGAGGAGGCTGAGCGGTCTCCCCAGAAAAACATCATCACCCGGGCATTGGGCGTTGATGAGACGGTGGACGTTGAACTGGACGAAATTCCCCTGATGCAGGGGGATGAGATTCTGCTCTGCTCGGACGGGTTGACACGGGGCGTCAAGCCTGCCGAAATCCTCGATGCGATCCGCCGCGAGAAAGAGCCGCAAGCCGCGTCCGACCGGTTGATCGAGATGGCGAATGCGGCCGGCGGCCTGGATAACACCACCGTGGTTCTTGTTGCCGTGCAAGACACGTCCAGTCCTGGCCCCTGGCGGCGTGTCTGGAAATGGCTGCTGAGTTGAGGGTGACCGTGACAGGTATGAGGGAGTTGTGACGATGGCAAAAATCTTCCTAAAATTTAATGAGCAGGTTCTCAAGGAGATCCCGCTCGAAGACCCACAATTGACGATCGGCCGGAAGCCGGATAACGATCTCGTGATCGATAATCCCGCGGTGTCGGGACATCACGCCAGGGTGGTCAAGGAAGAAGGGGGATTCTTCATCGAAGATCTGGGCAGCACCAACGGCACGTTCCTCAATGACGCGAAGGTCCAGAAGCAGAAGTTGAAAAACACCGATCGTATCAGCGTCGGCAAGCATGCCTTGATCTTCCAGGAGGAGGTGGCGCCCCCGCCCCCGCCTCCCCCGCCGCCTCCCAAGGAGAGCGATTCCGATAAGACGATGATTCTGGATACCGCCGCGCAGAAAGAGCTTCTGAAGGCGCTGGGCACGGTGAAAACAGCGGCGGTGGCAGCCAAACAAGAGAAAATCGGATGGCTGACTGTCTCGACGGGTGACACGGACAAAAAAGAGTATGAGCTCACCGGCCGTCTGAACGTGATCGGTAAGGAAGACACCGCGTCCGTGAGGCTCATCGGCTGGCTGGCGCCCAAGAATGCGGGGATGCTCAGTCGCCGGGGCCCGGCCTATTTTATCAGCATGCCGGAGGGTGCCAAAAAGATCACGGTGAACGGCGAGGCCATTGAGGGGCAGCGGGAGCTGCAGGACGGCGACGTCATCATCGTGGCGGGCGTGCATTTCCATTTCTCCCTGAAAGAGCCGGGCAAATAATGCCCGTCAAGGCGGAGTGCAGCTAGGCTTCCATGGCCAACAAGAAAGAACAACTCAGCAGCGATCTGGCCAAGTTCGTTGAGCAAAGCCAGTGGGCCAAAGCCGTGCAGGCCCAGCAAGCCCTCATCGATCTGGAGCCGACCAATTCGAACTATTTCCTTCGCATGGGCGACTATAACGTCAAGGCCGGGAACAAGGCCGCGGCGGTCAAGACCTACTATCAGGCGGCGGATTTGTTCGTCAAGGCCGGTTTTGCGGTGAAAGGCATCGCCACCTACAAGATGATTTTGCGGGTGGCTCCCGATGAAAAGCAGGCGACGGAGCTCATGAGGGCCATCAACTCGAATCCGGCCGTCACGGGCGGGGCACCTCCCCCCCCGCCGGCTCCGGAGCCCGCGCCGGCGCTGGCACCGCAGGTCGAACTCGCGCCCCCACCCCCGCCCGCTCCGGCGCCTGCAGCAGCGCCTCCGCCTCCGATCGAGATGCCACAGCCGCCCCCGCCGGCGGCGCCGGCACCCCCACCGGAACCGGCACCGGTCATCGAGCTCGAATTGGAAATCGAGGCCGCCCCGGTCCAGGAAAAGAAAGACATCAATCCGCTGTTCGCCGCGTTTTCCAAGGAAGAGTTCGGCGCGATCGTCGACAAGCTCGAACCGGTCGAGTTCATGGCCGGGGAGCGTATCATCGCCGAGGGAGACGAAGGGGACGCCATGTACCTGATCAGCAGTGGCGGAGGCAGAGTGGTCAAGGAGGTCGAGGGGCAGGAACTGACACTGGACAACCTCGCGGAGGGCGAGTTCTTCGGAGAGATGTCGCTGCTGGTCGGCGGCCCACGCAGCGCATCCGTCTTTGCGGCGACGAATACCGAGGTGCTCCGGCTCAAGTCGTCTGATCTGTTCGAGATCATGAAGAAGTATCCGCGCATTGAAAGTGTGCTGGAAGAGTTTTACGAGAAGCGCTCCAAAGCGACCCGGCAGAAGATGAAAGAAATCCGCAAGTAAGAACTCGGGAGTGAGGAGAACACCGTGATTATTCAGGTCCTCGGGTGCCACGGCTCCGAGCTGACCATCGATGATGGCAACGGGCGCCTCCTCGAATGCCGCACGTGCGGGTTTCTCGTCAACGAGACCTGCATGGTGGATGCGGGGTCCGTCAGCGCCGGGCTGCGGGAGGCCGAGCAGGGCAAGATCCGTCACGTCCTGCTGTCTCACGCGCACTTCGACCACATCAAGGGTCTGCCGCTGCTGGCCGATAACCTGGTGGGACGAAGTCCGGAGGGGCCGGTCAAGGTGCACGCGCTCCAGGAGGTCCTCGACGACCTGCGCCGGCATATTTTCAATGACGTCATTTTCCCGGATTTCACCCGGCTGCCCACTCCGGATACGGCTCCGCTTGCCTATCACCCGATCGGCGACGAGAAGACGTTCACGTTCGACCGCCTGGAGGTGACGGCGGTCCGGGTCAACCACATCGTTCCGGCGACCGGCTTCATCATCCGCGAGGGGGACACGGCGCTGCTCTATAGCGGCGACACCTCCGAGACCAGGCGTATCTGGGAGGTTGCCGCCAAGGAGCCGCGGCTCAAGGCCGCGTTCATCGAGACGTCTTTCCCGAACGATTTTCATGAACTGGCCAAGGTCAGCGGGCACCTGACTCCGGAAATGCTGGCCCGCGAGTTCGTCAAGATCGGCCGCCCGGATCTTCCTGTGTATATCTACCACCTCAAGCCTTCGTATCGCAGCGTCATCACCGCCGAGCTCAAGAGGCTGAACCTGCCGAATCTTTCCGTGCTCACAGAGGGCCAAGTCGTTCGCCTCTGACCGTCCCCGATATGACGTGGTTCAAGAAAGAGCGTTCCGCCCAGGAGGACGAGGACCGGAAAAAGGTCAAGGTTCCCGAGGGGCTCTGGCTCAAGTGCAATCACTGCCGGGCGATCGTGTACCGGAAGGAAGTGGAGCGGAGCGCCAAGGTCTGCCCGAAATGCGAGTACCATTTTCCGATTTCGGTGGAAGACCGCATCGACCTGCTCCTTGATCTCGGCACGTTCCGTGAGTGGTCGCCGGGCCTTGTCCCCGCCGACCCCCTTCATTTCAAGGATACCAAGCGCTATACCGACCGGGTCCATGCGGCCCAGCAGAGCACCGGGAAGAAGGACGCGATGGTGATCGGGGAGGGCCGGATCAACGGCAACCGGATCGTGCTGGGGGTGTTTCATTTCGGGTTCATGGGCGGGAGCATGGGGTCGGTCGTCGGTGAGAAAGTGGCGCTGGCCGCCGACGGCGCCTTGCGCGAGCGTATTCCGCTTGTGATGGTGACCACCTCGGGGGGCGCGCGGATGCAGGAAGGGATTCTTTCCCTGATGCAGATGGCCAAGACCGCCGCCGCAGTCAGTCGGCTCGCCGAGGCGCGCATTCCGTACATCGTCATTCTGGCCGACCCGACCTTCGGGGGCGTAACGGCCAGTTTCGCGATGCTGGCCGACGTGATCCTGGCCGAGCCCAAAGCCCTCATCGGATTTGCCGGCCCCCGTGTCATCGAACAGACCATCAAACAGCAGCTCCCGCAGGAATTTCAGCGTGCGGAGTTTCTTTTCGATCACGGCATGATCGATCAGATCGTGCCCCGGAAACGGCTCAAAGAAACGGTTTCGAGCCTCGTGGGATTTTTTTAGCGACTGTGATAGAAGCGAGCTTCTTGGGGCCACGCGGATGCCACTGCCATGGATGTAGGGGTCGAACGGAGCGTCTCGTATCTGTACGGACTTCAAAGCCACGGCATCAAGCCCGGGTTGATTCGTATTCGCGCCCTGCTCGGCTTCCTGGGTGACCCGCACCGGTCGTTCCGGTCCATCCACGTGGGAGGAACGAACGGCAAGGGGTCCACGGCCGCCATGATTGCCTCCGTGTTGGGGAGCCGGGGCTATCGCGTGGGGCTCTATACCTCTCCCCATCTGATCGACTTCACGGAACGCATTCAGGTCAACGGCCGGGGCATTCCCTCCGATCGCGTCTGGGCCATGACCGAAAAAATCAGGCAGGCGTCCGACGCGTGCCTGTCCGAGCCGCCGACGTTCTTTGAGGCGACCACCGCCATGGCCTTCGCCTGTTTCGCCGAAGCGGGGGTGGACTGCGCGGTGATCGAGGTCGGCCTGGGGGGACGGTTCGACGCCACCAACGTGCTGACGCCCCTCGTCTCGGTCATCACGACGATCGGGCTGGACCACCAGGAATACCTGGGAGCCACGTCGGAAGCCATCGCGTTTGAAAAAGCCGGCATCATCAAGCAGGGCGTGCCCGTGGTCGCCGGACGGCTCGCGCCGGGGCCCTTGTCCGTGATCCGCCGCGAGGCGGTGGAGCGAGAAGTGTCCTGTGTCGCCCTCGGCGAGGACTTCGACGCGCGCGGGGAGTCCCCCGAGCAGTTTTCCTACAGAGGCATGCGGAGTCAATATGACGACCTGTCATGCCCGTTGCCAGGTCGGCACCAGATGGACAATGCCGCCTGTGCCCTGGCCGCCCTCGAACTTGCCGAGGCGCGCGGCCTGGCGGTCGGTGAGGAGGCCGTTCGCGAGGGACTGCGTGCCGTGCGCTGGCCTGGCCGACTGGAACTCGTGAGCCGAAGGCCGGACGTGTGGCTGGATGGCGCGCACAATCCGCAGGCCGCCGACGCGCTGGCGGCGCATTTGACGGCCCTGTCCGTCCGGCGCGGATCCGCTGCGCCAAGTTGCCTGATCCTCGTTGTGGGAATGATGCGGGACAAGGACCGCAAGGGTGTTCTGTCCCGCCTGGCCTTCATCCCCGGCGTAAGCCATCTCGTCGTGACAAGCGCGGCGCACCCTCGCGCGGCCGATCCGCTCGAACTGGCGCACGATTGCGAAGGATTGGGCGTGCCCGTTGCCGTCAGGCCGACGGTGGCCGAAGCCTTCGCGCATGCCAGGAGCCTGGCCGGGCCTGATGGCACCATCTGCGTGACGGGTTCCCTGCTCGTGGTCGGCGAGGCCAAGGCCGTGCTCGAGGGAACGACCGTGTCCGGACTTCGCGGGTGATGGGCACGGTGATGTTCAGGACGGTTCTCTTGCCGGCGGCTCTGCTGGCGCTGGTGCTCGCACCCGCGTGGTCGGCGGCTGAACCTCCCGCTTCCCGCCCCATCCATATCCAGGCTGACCAGCTCACATATCACAAGACGACTCAGACTTACGAAGGCAAGGGTTCCGTGCTGGTGGTGCAAGGGCCGCTTCGCCTGGAGGCCGATGAGGCGGTGCTCGAAGCGGGCACCGGCCAGGTGAAGGCGGTCGGCAGGGTCCACCTAAACGACGGGTTCCGCGACATTCGCGGCGATCGCATGGACTTCAACGTCAACACCACGAAGGGTGTGATCTTCCATGGCCGCCTGTTCGTGTTGGAAGGCAATTTCACATTGGACGCCCGCGTGATGGAGCGTCTGTCCGATGAGCAATACCGGATTGAGGAGGCGTCGTTTACGACGTGTAGCGTGCTGGAGGGAGAGACGGCGCCCTGGCGCTTCAAGGCCGAGAAGGCCGAACTGGACGTGGATGGATTCCTCTACGCCCGCCGCACGAAGTTCTGCGTCCTGGACGTGCCGGTGTTCTATCTGCCGGCGATCATGTTCCCCGCCAAGCGCGAGCGGGCGACCGGCCTGCTCTTTCCTACCATAGGCGCCAGCAGCAAGCAGGGCTTCAAGATCAGGCAGGCGCTCTTCTTGGACATCAGTCCCAGCCAGGATGCGACCATGGCGCTGGACTACCGCGGAAAATTAGGCACGGGCGGCGATCTGGAGTACCGCTATAAACCCTCACGCCGGTCGGATACCTACATTTGGACGCGGTACTTCCAGGATAACCAACTCAACGCTTCACGATGGGACCTCCTGGCCAAGCATACGACGAAGTTCTCGGACGATCTCCAGGGACGGGTAGACCTCAATTACGTGAACCAGAAGGATACCTTCCGCGCCTTGAGCGAGAACGTCATCCAGCGCGTGGCGGTCTATCAGGAGTCGCAGGCATTCCTGTCCCAGCGGTGGGACAACCACGTGATGTATGGGTTGACGCGCTTTTCGCAGAATCTGACGTCGCTGTCGGACAAGACGGTGCTTCAGACCATGCCGCAACT
>JAUSHW010000060.1 GCA_030648395.1 Nitrospirales bacterium
AGGATGTGTTCCAGCGCGAGCGGCTGGGTCATCGCGTCTTCAACCGGCTGGTCATCATCGGGGTAGATGGGCACGGCGAAATAGGCGCGCTTCATGTCGAGTTCGGGCGCGCCATCAGGGAAGAGCGCCCGCCACGTCACGTGGGGCGACGCAGAAAGTGCGGGAAGAGGGGTTTCTTTCGTGACGCCCCATTCCGCCCACAACGGGAGTTCCTCGCGCCGGTCCCCGTCCTGGAGTTGCAGCGCCGCAGCGGTTGTCCCCACCATCCGGCCTCCGGGCGCAACGCCGCCTTTTCTGGGTCGGCCGAACGGGAGCGCGGCTGCATCGTCCTGCCTTGTGACCTTACTGACTGCGCCTGCCGTGACGGTGACACACAGCCCATGCTCCGTGTTGAAGTAGCGGTGCGGCGCGTCGGGTCGAGGCCGCCACGCGACTTCGGCTGATCGAGCCGGGTCCATGAACAGCGCGAGCGGATCGCCGCCGCCGGGAGCTTCAGGCACAAAGTAGGTCGAGAACAACTGGAAGGCCTGGGGAGAGGGATATGTGGGAATTCCACGGTATCGGAGCAGGCGAGGCGGGCCGCCGGCCGTCTGGTCGTCGTAGAGGCCGCGGATCAATTCAAAGGTGGCGCTGCCGGTCCCGGCGAGCAGCGATTGAAACAGCTCGACCACGGGGAGAAAGTCAATCTGTCCCCAGTGCATGGCCCCCATGCAGGCCATGAAGCGGGGCCTTGAAAACGTGCCGTCCTCCAATATATAGAACGCGTCCTTCCGGTGGCGGATCGTCACTTGACCCTTCTGATCCAGGGCCAGGCTTTTGTCGTCATAGAAGAAGGCGATCTCCTCGGGCGTGACGCGCAATGCCTGGGCCGCCATGGCCTGCAGGTCTCTGGGGGTCAGTTTCTGCCAGCCGGGTTTTCTGGAGATGTCAAAGCGCGCCTCGTTGACCAGCCCTTCCGGCTTGAGCCCCACCCATTGCCCCCAGTCAAGGCGTATGCGGGCGTAAAGCAGCTCTGCCGGCCCCCGACTGCCGGCGCGCCAGGCGCATTCGTGCAGGAGTGTCCCGCCTGGATCGAGGGACAGGATGCGCTGCTCGTGCCCGCCGTACAGGAGCGCATGGCCCGTCGCGGTCACCAGCACGCGGGGGCCGCTTGCCGGAGGCGTGCCGGGAAGATGCCAGACCGTTCCGGAGGGGTGAGGCGAGGCGATCAGGCTCTCCGTGCCGCGCGTGAGAGCCTGCACGGCCTCCCGGTTTTCCGGAAAGATAACAGCGCCGGGACGCGTCACGGCCGAGAGGATGCTCGCAGGGATCGGCATGGTCAAGGGGCTCCTGACGGGACAGTAGGGGATGAGGCTATGGGTGTCAAGGGAGAGGCCGGGCGTCCGTGCCTTTTGCATTGGCCATGCAATCCCCATTAAGATAGGAAGTCATGAAGCAGCCGTTACGACCCATTCTGGTTGTTGAGGACGATCCGGTCGATCGCGAAATGATCGAGCTGGCGTTCAAGCGCGCGGCCGTCGAAAATCCCGTTGTGACCGTCTCGGATGGACGGGAAGCGCTGGATTATCTGGAGGCGGCGGGGCGATTCAGCGACCGGCGCGAACAGGACATGCCCGCGGTGATCGTGCTGGATCTGGACATGCCGCTGATGGGCGGGCACGAGTTTCTCAGCCTGCTTCACACGAAACCGGAGTTCGCCTTGATCCCCGTCGTGGTGCTGACGACCTCGCAATTCGACCAAGACCTGATGCAGAGCTATACCCTCGGGGCAAACAGTTGCATCACCAAGCCCGGGGACTTTGAGCAATTGGTGGAGATCGCCGGAGCGATAGGCAGCTACTGGTGCCGCATCAACCGGGTACCGGAAAGGAGATGATCGGCGTGCGTTCGGCAGCCCTGTTCAGCGGCCTTTCGGTCCATCGAAAGATGGTACTGATCCTCGGCATGGCGATGTTGCCGGTCGTCGGATTGATGATGCTGTATCTGACCGTCATGCGGCAGTTCGCGGCGGCCGAGCATGACGTGGATCGCCTGCTTGCTGTGCAGGTGCAGACCCAGGAGATCATGACTCAGGTCGTGGACATGCAACGCGGCTTCAGGGGCTTCGTCCTGACGCGCAATGAGAAGTTTCTGGACTCTCTGTATGCGGCCGAAGAGGGGCTGGACCCCGCCATTCATCGGCTGAAAGAGATGGTACGGGACGATTCCGGGCAGCTTCAACGGGTCGTGGAGATCGAGACGAAGGTGCGCGCGCTCCTTCAGAAAAAGAGACAATTCATCAACGCCGTCAGACTCGGCCAGATGAAGCCCGTTCGGGAATATATCGAGCTGGGAGTAGGCGAGGCGGCGCTATCCCAAATCCGGACCGACCTCAATGCGTTCGAGGGCATCCTGAAAAAGGTCCTGAGCGATCAGCAAGCCCGCGTGGCCCGATCGGCGCTGCTGACGCAATACGGCGCGGCGGCGGTCGTCGCGGGGATGTTGCTCCTCTGGTGGCTCGGAGGCCGTCTGCTCGCCCGCGCCATCACCGGCCCTATCTCCACACTGACGTTGTCAGCTCAGCAATTCGGTATCAGCGGCGTCCGGAAAACCATCCCGATCTCGTCGACCGACGAACTGGGTCGTCTCGCCAGGACGATGGAAGATATGCAGGAACGGATTGCCCTGCATATCACCCATGTGGAAGCCTTCCATGCCATCGGGAAAGACATCAACACGATCGGCCCGGACGGTCTGGAAGGAGTGCTCAAGCGGATTGCGGAGCGGGCAGGGGGCGTGCTCAATGTGGATCTCTGCCTGGTCCTGCTCTGGGAAAAGACCATCGGATGCTGGAAGATCGGCGCCGCGTCGGGACACTGGCATGATCTGCTCCGGCGGTCGGTGCTGATCCGCGAAGAAACGCCGATATCCTTCCAGGCGCTGACCACGGGACTCCCCCAGGCCGTTGAGGATCTGGAGGCCAGACCGGAATCCGTGCTGCAGATACGTGACCGCTTCGGAGGCAAAAGCCTGCTGGCGGTGCCGCTCGTGGGGCAGGAAAAGGCATTCGGCGTGCTGGCCTTTGCGCCCACGCGCGCGAAGCGAGTCTTCGCTGCCTGGGACGTCCGTCTGGCCCAGCAGTTCGCCGACCTGGCTGCGATCGCCATTCTCAATGCGCGGCTCTACGAGACCGCGCAGCAGCGCGGCGAGGGCCTTGAGAGCCGCCTGAAGCAGTTGGAACGGTATGCAGCCGATATGGCGCATGATCTCAAGGGGCCGGCGCGCCGGATGGCGGAGTTGGCGTCGCTGCTGCAGATGGATTACAAGGGGCGGTTCGATGAGCGTGCAGACCGATACCTGGTGTGGATACGTGAAAATGGGCAGCAACTGATGGCCCGGATCGAAGAAGTCCTCCGGCTGGCCCGAATCGGCACCGCTCCAGAAACCGTCGAACCGGTGGATCCGGCCGAGGTGGTTCGCGACGTTCTCAAGGGCTGCGAGAGCCATATCGAACGGCTGGGTGCCACGGTGCGCATGACTGATCGATTCCCCAAGCTGGCGTGCAATCGCGTCCATTTGTTTCAGGTGCTGGACAATTTGATCCGCAACGCGCTCAAATTCTCCGCGGAGGGGCGTCCCCCTGAACTGGAGATCGGCATCCTGCAGTCGGCCCATGAAACCGTTCTCTTCGTCCGGGACAACGGAATCGGCATTGCACCGGCCGACAGGGAGCGGATCTTCGAGCCGTTCGAGCGTCTGGGCCGCAAGGAGGCGCCTGGAACCGGGATCGGGCTCGCCATCGTCAGGAAGATCATTGAGCTCTACCAGGGACGCGTGTGGGTTGAGTCTGAGCCGGGGAGGGGGACGACCGTTTTCTTCGCCCTGCCGCTGTATGGAGAGCTTGCCGCGGTCGAGGCGGTTCAAGAAAGGGTGCAGTCGTGACCAAAGAAAAACAGCACGTGTTCCGTATCCTCGTGGTGGACGATGAGGCGGCCGACGCGGAAATCCTGCTCCGTTCCCTGGAGCAGGAGTTCGCCGCCGACGCAAGCCGGGATGTGGAGTTCACCGTGACGGCCCGAGCCGAGGGCGCGCTCAAGGCCATTGAACAGCAGGACATCCATCTCATCCTGGCCGACGTCCGTATGCCGGGCATGGGCGGCATCGAGTTTCTGAAGCGGCTCCAAGCCATGAATCTGTCCATTCCCGTCATTATGATCAGCGGCCTGAACTCGGTCGATACGGCCGTGGAGGCGATCCGGCACGGGGCCTTCGATTACATCACGAAGCCCATCAATCCCGCAGTGCTGTCGGCGCGGATCCATCGGGCGATGCGCATGTCGGAGATCCTGCACCAGAACTGGACCCTGCGGCGCATGGCCATTCCCCCTGAGGGCTTCGAGACTCTCATCGGCGTGAGCCCGGCGTTTCAAAATCTTCTCCGGCTGGTGCAGGAGGTGGCTCCTGTCCGTTCAACCGCGCTGCTTGTGGGAGAGACGGGAACAGGGAAGGAGCTGCTCGCGCGGGCCATCCACAACCTGAGCCCCGACCATGACCAGCCGTATCAGGTGGTGGACTGCACCCGTTTTCCGGAAGGGATGATCGAGGGCGAACTCTTTGGCCACGTCAAGGGGGCCTTTACCGGCGCGGTGGCGGATAAAATGGGCCTGCTGGAGCTGGCCGACGGCGGCAGCGTGTTTCTGGACGAGATCGCCGACCTGCCGCTTTCCTTGCAGGCCAAGCTGTTGCGCGTGCTTGAGGAAGGCGAGGTGCGCCCGGTGGGAGGGACGCGGTCCAAGAAGATCGACGTGCGGTTCATTGCCGCGACCAACCAGGACCTAGAGGCTCGCGTGAGTAGAGGCGAGTTTCGCAAGGACCTGTTCTACCGGCTCAACGTCGTCACGTTGCGGGTGCCGCCGTTGCGTGACCGCGTCGAAGACATTCCACTGCTGGCCCGCCATTTTCTGATCCGGTTCGCCCGCGAGTTCGGCAAGGCCGTCACAGAGCTCCACCCGTCGGCCGTGACCGACCTCGTCGTGTACACGTGGCCGGGGAACATCCGGGAACTGCGGAACGTCATCGAGCGGGCCGTGATGCTCTGCACGGGTGACCGCCTCACATCGAAAGAGTTGGCCCTGCTGCTGCCGTCCGACGCTGAAGGCTCAGCCGCGGTGGACAGCCCGGCCGGTGAGGAGTACCTGGGCTTGCCCTATTCCGAGGCCAAGGAAAAAGTCCTCGAAGCCTTCACGCTCCGCTACATCAAGGGGAAGCTGGCAGCTCATAGCGGGAATGTGACCCGCGCTGCCCAGGATAGCGGAGTCCCCCGACAGCATTTTCAGCAGATCATGAAGCGCTATTTAAAAGACGACGCCTGAATAATCTCTACAGCCTAAGTATTTTGTCCTGTTCCTTGGAAGGAACAGGGTGTTCTCAGCTGATGAGGCGGCGCCACTGACCGCACCATCGCCGGACCCGACCACCCGCCCATTGTCCTGAACGCGTAACAATCTATTTGGAATACGCCACCAGAAACTGATTTATCCCCTTCAAAGCTCTCTATCCGGGTCGATGCAAGTCCTTTTTAACGTACAATATTTGTATTGTTATCAGTATGTTACGCATTAAAGTTCAAAGCTATTGCAAGTTTTAACATGCACCAGCTCATTATTTTCTGCTTCTTGATGGTCACGCAACATCGCCACAGTTGGCGAAATTATCATTATTAAACAAGGCGTTCAGCGGCTGTAACCGTTGAGGCTAGCCTGTTTAGGTGGCTCGGCACACGAATTGATATATCTAAGGAGAGTAATGAAGCAAACCAACAACATATCGGGTGAAAGTGTCACAAATTCCAGCCGTTTCGAAAGGAAGGGGGGTGGGATGTTTCTCGTAGGTAGTCATGTCTCGCGTGTGAATGCAGACAGGATCTTTAAACTAGGAGGTCATCAATGTTTTTAACAAGACGGCAATTTTTGAAGACGAGCGCGGGGACGATCGCGGCGCTGGCGATCGCGGACAAGGCGTTTGCCCTGACCGCCCTGCAGCCGGTCATCGAGGTGGGCAACCCCCTCGGCGAGTATCCGGACCGC
>JAUSHW010000063.1 GCA_030648395.1 Nitrospirales bacterium
TGGGCAGTCGGCGAAGACGGCCCGAAGCGCCAGGCACTCCTGGATGTCGCCGAGGGGAGTCGCTGTGGCGTGGGTGCTGACGATGTCGATGTCCTGGGGCGTGATCCCGGCCCGCTTGAGCGCCGCCTGCATGCACTCGATATGCCGCTGGGCATTGGGGAGAACGAAATCAGACGCGTCCGAGTTCATGTGGTAGCCGACGACCTCTCCGTAGATCCGGGCGCCGCGGGCCTCGGCATGGTCCAGGCGCTCCAGGATGAAGACGCACCCGCCTTCCGAGCACACGATCCCGTTGCGGTCGCGGTCGAAGGGGCGGGACGCTTTGGCCGGGTCGGCATGGCTGGCGAGCGCCCCCTGGCTCGCGAAGCTCGCGAAGATGCCGAACGTATGAATGCTCTCCGACACTCCGCCCGCCACCGCCACGTCCACTTCGTCCAGCAGCAGCATCTGGACCCCCTGGATCAGGCCCGCATTCCCCGCCGCGCAGGCGGCGCCGATCGTATAGTGGGGGCCGGTGATGCCCATGTTCAGCGTCACCTCGCCGGCCGGGGCGTTGGCGACCGTCCGCGGGTTGTGATGGTGGGACCAGAACTTGGTGTCGTAGTTGTACTGGCTGATGTTGAAGATCTCGTTCTCGGTCTCCACGTTGCCGTGCTCGGTGATGCCGAGATAGACCCCGATACGGCTCTTGTCGAGCGCGGGGAAGTCCAGCTTCGAGTCGGCCATCGCGTCCTGCGAGCAATAAATCGCAATGGACCCAGCCCGCGTGCCGCGCCGGACCTCCTTCTTCAATTGATGCTTCAGGGGATCGTAGTTGCAGACGCCCGCGAGCACCTTGCCCATGTAGCGGGTCTCGAACCAGACGACGCCGGAGACCCCCTTCAGGAGGTTCGCCCGGTACTCGGCCAGCGTATTCCCGTTGGGCGACGTGAGCCCGATGCCCGTGATGACGATGCGGCGGTGGTTGTTCATAGGGCCTGCAGCGCCTCGATCGTCCGTTCCAATCCGTCCTCGGTGCTGATGCGCGGTGCGTAGCCGAGGTCTTTCCGCGCTTTCGCAATATCGAAGTAATGCGAGGTGGCCAGCTGGTCGGCCAGGAACCGGGTCATCCTTGGCTCCCCTCGAAGCGGCAGTACAGTATAGGCCATTTCCATGGCCGCTCCAACTGCCCGGGCTGCTCCATGGGAAATCTTGCGGCGAACCGCTGGGAGACCCAGCCTTTCCAGAATCAGATTGATCCAGGGCCACAGTATGACGGGGGCGCCTTGTGAGATGAAGTACGCCTGGCCGTTGACCGGCGAGCCTGCGCCGAGCCGATCCGCCGCCAGAAGATGCGCGTCGGCCGCGTTCTCCACGTAGGTGACGTCCACTTTGTTGGTGCCGTCTCCCACCTGGACCAGGAGCCCCTTTCGGGCCCGGTCAATGATCCTGGGGAACAAATGGGGGTCGCCGGGCCCGTAAATCAGATGCGGTCTGAGCGAGACCGTCAGTAGGCCGTCCTGGCCGTTTGCGGCGAGAACCAGGCGCTCGGCCTCGGCCTTGGTGGCCGGATAGGGGCAGCCGTAGTGAGCGGGATAAGGAACCCGCTCGTCCGCGTGCTCCAGGTTACCGGGCGCCGATACGACACTCGGCGTGCTGGTGTAGATCAATTTCCGCAGGCCCGCCTTCCGGCATCCGTTGAGGACGTTCTGTGTGCCGACGACATTGGGCCCGTGGTAGGTCTGCCATGACCCCCAGTAGCCCGCGCGCGCCGCGACGTGGAAGACCGTCTCCATGCCCAGGCACGCGCGCTCGACCGCCGCCGCATCCTGAATGTCCGCGCACACCATCTCCACGCCCATCTTTTCCAGGTCGGGAGAGCCCCGCCGGCCCAGGACCCTGACCTGGTCTCCACGCGCCAGCAACTGTGCGACGATGTGCCGGCCGAGAAAGCCCCCGCCGCCGGTGACCAGCGCTTTCATCGCAGGTGTTGTCCTTCACCCAATTGCTTGGCGGTCCAGAGAGCCAGCTTGTCGCGGGAGATCTTTACGTTGTGGCGCACGTCCACTGGAAAAGCCTGGTGAAACAGGACCGACGCGATCCCGGCGGTGAGCGGATTGGCCGAGCCCAGTCTCAACAGCTCGTCGGTGAATCGCGCGGTCGCGTCGGGCGTTGCGGGAAACTTGTCCGGGTGGGGCTCGATGACGATCACCGGCTGTTGCCGGCCCGCGGGGCCGATACCCACGAGGGCCGAGCGGAACACGCCGGGGTGCTGGTTGAAGATCGCCTCGCAGGGCACTGTGAACAGCGTGCCCTGCGCGGTCCGCACCCGGTCCGTCTTGCGCCCGCAAAACCAGAGGCGGTCGTGCTCATCGAGGTAGCCGACGTCCCCCATGCGGTGCCACCAGGACTGGCCGTTCGGAATCTTGGCCAGCGCCGTCGCTTGCTCGCGCTGAAAATATTCCCGCGTGACGACAGGCCCCTTCACCACAATCTCGCCGATCTCGCCGCAGGGGAGGATCAGCCGGTCGTCCCAGACCGGAACGGCCTCGTCCGAGATGCGGATGATCCGCAAGGCGATGCCCGGCAACGCCTTGCCGACGCAGGTGCCCTTGCCGGCGCGGGCGAGCGAGGCCGTTTCGTTCAGGACTTCCCGTGCGGTGATGGAGGACACCGGCAGCGCCTCCGTGGCGCCGTAGGGCGTATGCGCGTCGGCGGCGCCCGGAAGGATGCGCTGGACTCGTTCCAGGATGGCGGGCGAGACAGGCGCGCCCGCCATGAGCACGCGCGTGAGCGACGGCAGCGACAGATTCCGCTCCACGCAGTAGCGTCCGACCCGGTCCCAGATGGCCGGCGATCCGAAGGATTGCGTGACGCGGTGGGCCTGGATTTCGGCGACGAACGCGGTCGGGTCCACCTGGGCGGGATGGGCCGGGTCCATGTCGGGGATAACGACGGTGACGCCCATGGCCACGCTGAACAGCGCGAACAGCGGGAACGCCGGCAAATCCACCTCGCCCTCCTTGATGCCGTAGTGGTCGCGCAGCGCGCGCACCTGGGCGTCGAACATGCTGTGCTCGTACACCACGCCCTTGGGCGCGCCTGTGCTGCCGGAGGTGAACAGGATCGCGGCGACGTCATCCGCCCGCGTCGGCGCGCAGGGGAATTCCCGCCAGGAGGATTCGCGCACCTGCGCGAGCGTCGGCCCGCCCCAGAACCAGCGACGCCCGACCGTGATCGCTGTCCTGACGGTCCGGAAGGCGTGCGGGCGCAGCACCCGCGCCGCCTGCGCAAGCGGAATCGCGATGAAGGCCTCGGGCGCCGCCTCTTCGATGCAGCCGAGGAGGTTCGCCCGGCCCATGCCCGGATCGATCAGGACGGGGACCGCGCCCAGCTTGAAGAGCGCGAAGGTCAGGCTGAAGAACTCCAGCCCGGGCCTCACCATCAGCACCGTGCGGGTGCCGCGTCCGATGCCGAGTCGGCTCAGGCCCCAGGCATAGCGGTCGCAGTCCTCGTTCAGTTGCCGGAACGTGAGTTGGGCGCCGGTTTTCGGATGGATCACCGCAGGCTGGTCGGGATGCCTGCCGGCCATGCGGGGCAAGTGGGCCGCGATGTTCAGCGGGGCAGACTCGGCTGATGCCGTGGTGTGCGAGGCGATCACCGTCATGCGATCGGGTGCCTGGCGAAGAACTCGCGCACCCAGGGAATGATCTGCTCGTGCGCGTCCTCGACCACGTAGTGGCCGGCGTCGGGAATTCGGTGGACGTCAGCTTGGGGGAACCGCTGTTGCCATTCGGCGAGAAAATCCGTGGTGAAGCACCAGTCCTGCTCGCCCCAGATGATGAGCATGGGGCGGTCTTTGAAGGCCGGCAGGCCTGCGCCGATCCGCTCCACCAGTTTGTAGGTCGGATGCGCCGGGCTCATCGGGATGTCCTGCACGAACTTGAGTATGGCGATGCGGTGCGCGTAGCTGTCGTAGGGCGCGAGATAGCCGGCCTTCACGTCCGGGGTCATGCGCTCCTGTTTGGCGCAGGCCATGGAGGGCGCGAGGCCGGCGAAGGCGTTGAAGGCGCGCACAGCCAGTGCGCCGACGATCGGCAGCTTGCAGAGGTTGATCCGGAAGGGAATCCGGAAGGCCGGAAAGGCCGCCGTGTTGAAGATGACGAAGCGTTTGACCCGCTCCGGGTGGCGCAGCGCATAGCCCATCCCGATGGCCCCGCCCCAGTCGTGCAGGAAGAGCGTGATGCGCTCCAGTTTGAGCGAATCGAGCAGGGCCTCCAGGTTGGTAATGTGCTGTTCGAGCGTATAGGGGTAGTCCTGGGGCTTGTCGGAAAGCCCGCAGCCCATGTGATCGGGGGCGATGACGCGATGGGTCGTGCGGAACCCGGCGATCAGCGCGCGGTAATAAAAGGACCAGGTGGGATTCCCGTGGAGCATGACCAAGGGATCGGCCGGTTGCCCTTTGACCGACTCCGTCGGGCCTTCGTCAATATAATGGTACTTGAGGCCGTCGAGCGTCAGATAGTGGGATTCGAACGGATACAGCTTCCGGAAGGAATCCACGCGGGATTACCAGGTCACGCCCAGCATCAGGCAGTTCAGGCCGCTGCCGATTCCCAGCAGGGCCAGCTTCTCGGCGCGCTGGACGTTGCCGGCTTCGATGCTGAGGGCCATGGTGATGGGCAGGGACACGGACCCCATGTTGCCCAGAAATTCCACGGTCGGGAAGTCAATCGCGGGGTCGAGCTTCAGCGTCTCGAACAGGAGGCGGCGGTGCGCCACGCCGACCTGGTGGCAGAATGTTTTGGACACGTCGGCGTCGCGCCAGCCGAGATCCTGCCTAAAATCCGCCCAGGTCCGACCGGCGAGGTCACACCCGCGGTGCAGGAGCTCCTCCGACTGCGTGGACATTTCCGCCCGGCTGTCGGAGTCCAGGCCCGTATCGGCGCTGCCGCGGCAGAGGTGGTTCTGCTCCGAATCGGTCCGGGCGGCGCCGCCGGAGAGGAGGTGGCCGTGCTTCGCGACGGACGTGTGCGCCATGACGATTGCGGCGGCTCCGGAGCCGATCGTGAGGGACGCGAAGGCGTCCTTGAATTTCTTCCGGGTCATGGTGGGATCGGCGAGGAGCTGCCGGATGGTGGTCTCGACCAGCGGCTTGGCGTTCTCTCCCGCGACGAGGAGCCCACGCTTGATCTGTCCCAGCTCGATCATGTTGCCGAGCATGACCATGCCGTTCAGCATGCCGAGGCAGGCGTTGGAGATGTCGAAGAGCATGGCGCGGGGCGAGATCTTCAATCGCTCATGGACGACGGACGCCGTCGCCGGCTCCAGAAAATCGCGCGAGACGGAGCAATTAATGATGCAGTCGATCTCCTGCCCGAACACCCCGGCCTGTTCGAGCGCCTTGTGTCCCGCCAGGGAGGCGACGTCGCTCGGGGCCGTGCCGTCATCCCAGAACCGCCGCTCGCGGATGCCGCTCATCAGCTCCAGGCGGCCGTAGGGGAGTTGCAAGCGATCGTACAGGGGGGCGAGGCGCGTCTCGATCTCGGCCGAGGTGACCACCTGCTTGGGCAGCTCGTACCCAATGGACTCGATGCAGACGTTGGAGTAGCGCATGGACGGTTGACCGGCGGTATGGGTTTTTCTACAGTGTTTTCGCGTATGCGGCCTCATTCTAAACAAGGCCGCCTGATGGGGTCAAGGAATACTCCACATAGGCGATTTGCTTTAGAAACGAGGCGAGGCTAGAATCGGCCTGCCGAATTGCCGCGTGGCGTGGATGGAGAGGGGCGGGTACGCGATGCCTGACAATGCCGTGGTCATGGAGCCTGCCGCGACGGACTCGCGGCTGACCGCCTCGCTTGCAGACGTCCGGGACCGCCTGCAATTCATCCTCCTCCAGACACTGGTCACCATCGTGCTGTGCTACCAGCTCCTTTTCAGCGCGGAAACGGTCGTCTCGACCGAGGTGAAGGAGTTCATCATCCTGGGGCTGCTCTTGTTCATGGCCGGCGTGATGTTTTTGCCGGCCCGCCTGTGGGAGAACGGCTGGCCGGTTGTGGGATTGGTCCTGGGCGACACGGCCATCACGACCGTCATCATCTATCTATCGGGCAACGCCGGGTCCTCCCTGTACCTCACCTATTTTCTGGTCATGCTGATCGGCGCGTTCGCGCCCAGCCTGAAGCAGATGATCGGTCTCTCTGTCATCCTGTGCGCGGCCTATGGCGCGGTGCTGTACCTGGATTCCCTGGTGACCGGCTCGTTGTCCGAAGGGCGCCTCCTGGGCATCACGGTGCTGCTCATCATGGCGGTGTTCTACGGCGCGACGACGGAGACGGTGCGACGGGAGCGGCAGAAAAAGGACGGGCTGCTCGAGCAGATCAATACGCTCAAGCGGATCGAGGCGGAGTTGCAGACTCAATCCGGACAGGACTGGCTGACGGGGCTGGCCAACCGCCGGCGGTTCGACGAGATGTTCCGGCAGGAATGGAACAGGGCCCGCCGGGACGAGACATCGCTCGGGGTCCTCATGGTCGACATCGACTACTTCAAGCCCTACAACGATACCTACGGGCATCAGGCCGGCGACACGTGCCTCCAGCAGGTGGCGAAGGCGATCGGTGAGGTCGTGTCCCGCCCCGGAGATTTGCCGGCCCGCTATGGCGGAGAGGAATTCGTGGTGGTGCTGCCCAAGACTGATGCGACGGGGGCGGCCATCGTGGCGGAGAAAATGCGTGCCACGGTCCATGCCCTGCGCATTCAGCACGCAAGTTCCCAGGCGTCCAATCGAGTGACCATCAGCATCGGTGTCGCCGCCTTGGTCCCCCCGGAGAAAAGCGAACCGGCGGTCCTGGTTGCTGCCGCCGACCAAGCCCTGTATCGAGCCAAACGCGAAGGACGCAACCGGGTGCGCAGCCAGGGCGAGGAGAGTGTGGGAAAGAAAGGCTAACTAGGCGCCGGCTTTGGCCGACTTGCCGGCGAGCAGGTACTGATCGACCGCGGCGGCCATCTTGCGGCCCTCGGCGATGGCCCACACGATGAGGGACTGGCCGCGCCGCACGTCGCCGCCGGCGAAGACGCCGGCCACGCTGGACATATACTGTTCGTTCACGGCGACGTTTCCGCGCGTGTCGTACTTCACACCCAGGCCGTCCAGCAAGCCGCTCTTCACCGGGCCGGTGAAGCCCATCGCCAGCAGGACCAGATCCGCATCCAATTCGAACTCGGTGCCGGGGACGGGCGCGAATTTGCCGTTCTCGAACGCCACCCGATGCGCGTGCAGTTTGGTGACCTGGCCGTTGCGGCCGGTGAACTTCGTTGTCGAGACGCTCCACTGGCGGTCGCAGCCTTCTTCGTGCGCGTGCGAGGTGCGGAGCTGCATCGGCCAGAGCGGCCAGGGCGTGGAGTCGGCCCGCGTGGGCGGAGGCTCGGGGAGCAGTTCGAATTGATGAACCTCGCTGCAGCCCTGCCGGTGCGAGGTGCCCAGGCAGTCCGAGCCGGTGTCGCCGCCGCCGATGATGACGACGCGCTTGCCCTTGGCCGTGATCGGCTCCGCGGTGATGGTGTCCCCGGCGTTGCGCTTGTTCTGCTGCGTGAGGTACTCCATCGCTGGGTGGATACCCGTGAGTTCACGGCCGGGCACGGGCAGGTCCCGCGGCTGCTCGGCGCCCATCGCGAGGCAGACGGCGTCGTACCGGCGGCGTAATTCCTCGCCGCTGAGATCCACGCCGACGTGGACGCCGGCTTTGAACTCCACGCCCTCGGCCTTCATCTGGTCCAGTCTCCGGTCGATGACCCACTTTTCCATCTTGAAGTCGGGGATGCCGTAGCGCAGGAGCCCGCCGATGCGGTCCGCCTTCTCGAGCACGGTGACGCTGTGTCCCGCCCGCGCCAGTTGCTGGGCGGCGGCCAGGCCGGCCGGCCCCGAGCCGATGACGGCCACGGTCTTGCCGGTGCGGGAGACCGGGAGCACGGGCTCGACCCAGCCCTCATCGAAGCCCTTGTCGATGATGTTCCACTCAACGACGCGGATCGAAACGGGGTCGCTGTTGATGCCCAGCACGCAGGCCGACTCGCAGGGGGCCGGGCAGAGGCGTCCCGTGAATTCCGGAAAGTTGTTGGTGGTGTGCAGGGCCTTGAGGGCGTCCTTCCAGCGGCCGCGTTGCACGAGGTCGTTCCATTCGGGGATCAGGTTCACCACGGGGCAGCCGTTGTGGCTCTGGCAAAACGGTACGCCGCAGTCCATGCAGCGCGCGCCCTGAGCCTTGAGCTTGTCCTCCGGCATCGGCTCGTAGAGCTCCTTCCAGTCCCGGACGCGGATTTCCACCGGCCGGCGCTTCGGGCCCTCTCGTGCGTATTTCAGAAACCCCTTCGGATCAGCCATGACTCACCAAATCTTTTTCCTTCTGCGCATGCTCCTTCGCGGCGGCCGCCTTGCGTTCCGCCAGAACCCGTTTGTAGTCCACGGGCATGATCTTCACGAACTTCGGCAGCATGGTCTCCCAGGCATCGAGGACCGCTTTCGCCTTGCGGCTGCCGGTGTGCGTGTGATGGGCTTCGATCATCTCGCGCAGGATTTTCTTATCCTCGGGCGTGACGACTTTCTCCAGCTCCACCATGCCCATGTTGCAGCGCGACTCGAACTTGCCGTCCTCATTGAGAATGAAGGCGATGCCGCCCGACATGCCGGCCGCAAAGTTCCGCCCGGTCCGGCCGAGAACGACCACCACGCCGCCGGTCATGTACTCGCAGCCGTGATCGCCGGTGCCTTCGATGACGGCCCGCGCGCCGCTGTTGCGCACGGCGAACCGCTCGCCCGCCGTCCCGTAGAAGAACGCCTCACCCTGCGTCGCGCCATAAAGGGACGTGTTGCCGATGAGGATGGTCTCCTCGGGGACGAAGGTGGCGCTCTTTGGGGGATAGACGATGATCCGGCCGCCGCACAGGCCCTTGCCCAGATAATCGTTGGACTCGCCTTCGAGCTCGAGCGTCACGCCCCTGGCCAGGAAGGCGCCGAACGACTGGCCTGCCGATCCGGTAAATTTGATGTGGATCGTGTCTGGCGGGAGGCCGTCGAGGCGGTATTTTTTGGCGATCTCGCTGGAGAGGATGGTCCCGACGGTCCGGTTCACGTTCCGGATGGGCAGGTCCAGCTTCACCGGCTGCTTCTTCTCAATGGCCGGCTTGCACAGCTCGATGATCTTCCAATCGAGGGCCTGCTCCAGGCCATGGTCCTGCTTCGTGACGCAGTGCCGGGCGACTTCCGGGCCGACCTGCGGCTGGGCCAGGAGCGCCGACAGATCCAGCCCCTTGGCTTTCCAGTGGTCGATGGCCTTCTGGGCGCGGAGCTTGTCCGTGCGGCCGATCATGTCCTCGAACTTGCGGAACCCGAGCTGCGCCATCAGTTCGCGGACTTCCTCGGCGATGAAGAAGAAGTAGTTCACGACGTGCTCCGGCTGGCCCGTGAACTTCGCGCGGAGCGCCGGGTCGTGGGTCGCGATGCCCACCGGGCAGGTGTTGAGGTGGCACTTGCGCATCATGATGCAGCCTTCGACGATCAGCGGGGCCGTGGAGAAGCCGAATTCCTCGGCGCCCAGCAGCGTGGCGATGACGACGTCGCGGCCGGTCTTCATCTGCCCGTCGGTTTCCACCCGGATGCGCCCGCGCAGGTCGTTCAGCACGAGCGTCTGGTGTGTTTCGGCCAGGCCCAGCTCCCAGGGGATGCCGCCGTACTTGATGGAGGAGAGCGGCGAGGCGCCGGTCCCGCCCGAGTCCCCGCTGATCAGCACCTGGTCGGCCTTGGCCTTGGCGACCCCGGCGGCGACGGTCCCGACGCCCACTTCCGCCACCAGCTTCACCGAGATGGCCGCGGCGGGGTTGGAGTTCTTCAAGTCATAGATGAGCTGCGCCAGGTCCTCGATCGAGTAGATGTCGTGGTGTGGAGGCGGGGAGATGAGCTGCACGCCCGGCGTGGCGTACCGCAGCCGGGCGATGGTCTCATCCACTTTGTGGCCGGGTAGCTGGCCGCCTTCGCCGGGCTTGGCGCCCTGGGCCATCTTGATCTGCAATTCCTTTGCGTGGACCAGATAGTCCGTCGTCACGCCGAACCGTGCCGACGCCACCTGCTTGATCGCGCTGTTCTTGGAGTCGCCGTTGGGCAGCGGGAGGAACCGCTCGGGGTCCTCGCCGCCCTCGCCGGTGTTGCTCTTGCCGCCGATGCGGTTCATGGCGACGGCCAGGGTTTCGTGCGCTTCTTTGCTGATCGCGCCGAAGGACATGGCGCCGGTGGTGAACCGCTTGACGATCTCCGTAGCCGGCTCGACTTCGTCCAGCGGAATGGGCGTCGGCAGGGTCTTGATCTCCAGCAGGCCCCGGATGTTCGACCGGCGCTTGCTCTCGTCGTTCACGAGCGCCGCGAACTCCTTGTAGGTCTGGGCGCTGTTGGCCCGCGTGGCGTGCTGGAGGCGGTAGATCGTTTCGGGATTCCAGTTGTGGTGCTCGCCCTGGACTCGGTAGTGGATCTCGCCGCCGAAGTCGAGCTGGCGGATCGGCGCCGGGGTGTAGGCCATCGCATGCCGCCGCAGCGTCTCCTCGCCGATCTCGCGCATGCCGATGCCCTCGATGCGGGAGGCGGTGCCGGTGAAGTAGCGGTCCACGAGCTTGTGGTTGAGGCCGATGGCCTCGAAGATCTGCGCGCCGCAGTACGACTGGACGGTGGAGATGCCCATCTTGGAGAAGATCTTCAGCAGGCCCTTGTTGATGGCCTTGATGAACTTGGACTCGGCGGTCGCCGCGTCGAGGCCTTCCGGCAGGTAGCCGTCCCGCTCCATGTCCACGAGCGACTCGAACACGAGGTAGGGGTTGATCGTGCCGGCGCCGTAGCCGATGAGGCAGGCGAAGTGGTGCACGTCGCGGGGCTCGCCGGTCTCCAGGATCAGGCCCACCTCGGTGCGGGTACACTCGCGCACGAGGTGGTGGTGAAGCGCCGAGATGCCCAGCAGGCTCGGGATCGGCGCCCACTCGTCGTTCACGCCCCGGTCGCTCAGGATCAGGAACTTGTACCCATCCTTGATCGCCTGCGAGGCCTGCCGACACAGGTCGTCCACGGCCGCGCCCAGGCCCTCCGGCCCCTCCGCCGTGCGGAAGAGCATCCGCAGGGTCTTGCTCTTGAAGTGTGGGTCGGCGATCAGGCGGATCTTCTCCAGCTCTGCGTTGGTCAGGATGGGCTGCTGCACCTTGATGCGGCGGCAGGCCTCCGGAGTCTCGTTCATCACGTTCGGCTTGGGGCCGATGTTGGTGACCAGCGACATGACCAGTTGCTCGCGGATCGGATCGATCGGCGGGTTCGTCACCTGCGCGAACAGCTGCTTGAAGTACTTGAACAGGAGCTGCGGCCGCTCGGACAGCACCGCCAGCGGCGTGTCGGTGCCCATGGACGAGATCGGCTCCTCGCCGTTGACGACCATCGGCGTGATGACCATCTTCAGCTCTTCCACCGTGTACCCGAAGGCCTGCTGGCGCAGGCGGATGGTCGGGTGGTCCGGCTGCGGGACGTTCAGGGGCTCGGGCAGCTCGTCCAGCGAGATGCGGTACTGGGTGACCCAGGCCCGGTAGGGCTTCCGCCCCACGATGTCGGCCTTGATCTCCTCGTCGTCGATGATGCGGCCCTGCACGGTGTCCACGAGGAACATGCGGCCGGGTTGCAGCCGGCCCTTCTGGCGGATGTCTTTTACATCGTAGGGGAGCACGCCGGCCTCGGACGCCAGCACGACGAGATCGTCGGTCGTCACCTGGTACCGGCAGGGGCGCAGGCCGTTCCGGTCGAGCGTCGCGCCGACCAGCTTGCCGTCGGTAAAGCACACGGCCGCCGGCCCGTCCCAGGGTTCCATCACGGCGGCGTGGTATTCGTAGAACCCGCGCCGGTCCAGATCCATCTGGGGATTGCCGACCCAGGGCTCGGGAATCAGCATCATCATGGCGTGCGGCAGGGAGCGGCCGCCCAGCACCAGAAACTCCAGCGCGTTGTCGAGGCAGGCCGAGTCGCTCTGGTGCTCGTACACAATGGGGAAGAGCTTGGGGATGTCGCTGCCGAACAGCTCGGACTGGAGACGGCCCTGGCGCGCCCGCATCCAGTTCACGTTGCCCTTGAGCGTGTTGATCTCGCCGTTGTGGCAGACGTACCGGTAGGGGTGCGCCAGCGGCCACGTGGGGAACGTGTTCGTGCTGAACCGCGAGTGGACCACCGCGATCGCGCTGGTCACGCCGGCATCGGTCAGGTCCTGGTAGTACAGCGGCATCTGATCGGGCAGCAGCAGGCCCTTGTAGACGATGGTGTTGCCGGAGAGGCTCGACACGTAGAAGTATTCCCGGTCCTCGATGGCGGACTCGCGGATGGCGTTCTCCACGCGCTTGCGGATGATATAGAGTTTGCGCTCGAACTGCGCCTCATTGAGGATGTCGCGGGCGATGAAGACCTGCCGCATGACCGGTTCCGTCCGGCGCGCCTGTTCGCCGATGGCGTCGCTCTTGACCGGCACGTCGCGCCAGCCCAGCAACCGCGCGCCCTCCTCCCCGATGACTTTTGCGAAGAGCGTCTCGCACTGCGTGCGCGCGGCGGCGTCGCGCGGCAGGAACACCATCCCGACGCCGTACTCGCCGGCGTTCGGTAATTTCACGCGCACGTCGGCACAGGCGCGCTTGAGGAAGTCATGCGGAACCTGGAGCAGGATGCCCGCGCCGTCGCCGGTGCAGGGGTCGCAGCCCTGGGCGCCGCGGTGCGCCAGATTGTTGAGGACCTGGAGGCCTTTGCGGACGATATCGTGCGACTTGACGCCCTTGATGTTGGCGACGAAGCCGATCCCGCACCCGTCCTTCTCGTACCGGGGATCGTAGAGGCCCTGTTTCGGGGGGAAACCGGGGATGCGTAATTCTTCGCTCATGGGCGGAATTCCTTTGCTCGACAAGCCGTTATGGATGGTTGCATCCTAC
>JAUSHW010000067.1 GCA_030648395.1 Nitrospirales bacterium
TGCTGGTCCTGGGATTGCCCCGCGCGGATGACTATGGCCGGATTCCGGCTGCGGGAAACCACGCATCCTACGAGTATGGGTGGAATACCGTCGTGTTGCTCTGGCCGATTTTGCTGGTTCCGCCGGCGATCTGGCTGATCAATCGTCGGGTGGAGCGCAGACTAGGAACTGGGTGGGCGTTCATGGTTGTACGTGAGCGGCGGCCGCTTCCAGGGGTCGCCCTGCTCGCAGTGGCCGTTCTTCTGCTGATCAACAACTATCCGTTCGGGACGCCGCTTTATGATACGTATAGCGACGAAAACGGACTGCGTCCGCACCAAGGCCTGATCGACTACGTTCAGAAAAGAGGAGGGATCTCAATCTGGTCCCTCCCTGAAGCAAAAGATTTCAGCCGGCATGAGTACGGCCGTCTGGGCGTGGTCACAGTCAAGACCGATCCCTATCCCGAGGCGCTTCTGCAAACGTCGGGCTATACCGGATTCGGGGCTGTGTACGAGGATACGGTCATGGTGACCAATCCGGGCGGCGTCTGGGATGCCGCGTTGATGGCATATCTTGAGGGGCGTCGCGGGAATCCCCCCTGGGGGGTCGGTGAGGTCGCCTATCATGAAACCGATAGCGCCGGCAAACGGCTGGATAATGTGGAAACCGTGCTGTGGGTCAAAGAGCGCAGCCAGGCTGCGCTGCTGGACGCGCTTGCGAAGGGCCGGATGTACGCGCTTGAGAGACGAAAGGACTATGGGCTGGTGCTGAAGGAGTTTTCGCTGACGTCCGAAGAGACCGGCCAATCGCTGATCTCAGGTGAGACGCTGGAGGCGCCTGCCAATACTCCGTTTCGTGTTCGGGTCGAGGTGTCCGCCACGGACGGACAGCGCCGGCCTGTCCCGGTGCAGGTCATTCGCTCCGGGCTGGTCCTGTCGTCGACGACGGAGACAACGCCGTTCAGTGTCCATCTGCGCGACGTGGTTCCTCAGGGAACAGGGGGCTATTTCCGACTGCTGATCGGTTCGGCTGATCACCGCATCGTCAGCAATCCCATTTTCGTGCGAAGCCGCGCGAGCCTGACGGGGGCGTTGCCGTAGCCGTGCGCGTGGCGATCCATCAGCCCCAATATTTGCCCTGGTTGGGCTATCTTGATAAACTGGATCGCTCGGACGTCTTCGTGTTGCTGGACACCGTCCAGTTCAAGAAGAACGAATGGCAGAACCGGAACCGGATCAGGACCGCGCAGGGTTGGCAGTACCTGACCGTGCCTGTGCTGCACGAATTTCCACAGCGGCTGGATCAGGTTCGGATCAATAACCAGACCGATTGGCGCCGCAAGCACGTGCAGGCTCTGGAGACGCACTACGGGAAAGCGCCGCATTATGGCCGATACGCCTCGCTCTTCCTGGAACTCCTGGCCCGCGACTGGGAACGGCTGTCTCTTCTCAACGAAGCGGTACTGTCGGCCTTGGCGGGGGCTTTCGGCATCACGACGCCGATCGTCAAGGCCAGTCAGTTTGAGGCCAGGGAAGAGCAGACCGGGCGGCTTGTGGATTTGTGCAAGGCAGTCGGCGCCGATTGCTATCTGGCGGGTGCCGGTGGGCGCGGCTATATGAATCTCGAAGGGTTTCAAGCCGAGGGAATCGCCGTCGAAGTCCAAGACTTTATGAGCCCGGAGTACGCGCAGGTCTACCGGCCCTTTATTGCGGGGTTGTCGGCCGTCGATCTCCTGTTCAATTGCGGCGGAGAGGGCTTCCGCTATGTCCGTGATGCTCGAACGAGGTAGAACATGAACATTCTGGCGGTGGGGGCGCATCCTGACGACATTGAAATCGGGTGCGGGGGAACCTTGCTCAAGTATGCACGAGCGGGTCATCACGTGTATCTGATGATTCTGACGGACGGGGCGAGGGGAGGAAGTGCCGACTTGCGGCGGGATGAGCAACTGGTTTCGTCGCGGATACTCGGAGTACGGGAGGTCTTTTGGGGAGGGTATCGCGACACCGAGCTTCCGGTCGTCCGGGAGGCCATCCAGCAGATCGAAGATGTCGTGAAGAAAATCGATCCCGCCTTCATTTTCGTCAACTATCTTGACGACACCCACCAGGATCACCGCCATCTGGCGACGTGCACGGTGACCGCCACGCGCTACACGCGAAACGTTCTTTTTTACGAAACACCCACGACGCAGAATTTTTCACCCACGGTGTATGTCGACATCGACGGACTCCTGGAGGACAAGGTTCGCTGTCTGGAGGCGCACGCCTCCCAGGTCCGGAAGACCAACGTCGAGGGATTAAGCATTCTGGAAGTCGCCCGGGCCTCTGCGCACTTCCGCGGGCTGCATGGACGAGTCCGGGCCGCAGAGGCATTCGTCCCGCTGCGGCTGTTCATCAATGTCGGGCCCGACCACGTGTGAACGGGCCTCCGGTGATCCCCCATTCCCGTCCCTCTCTTGGCGAGGCTGAGGCGCAGGCCGCGGCCGACGTGATCCGATCCGGATTGCTCGCCCAGGGTGAAAAAGTCACTAAGTTTGAGCGTGCCCTGGCGAAGCTGACCGGCCAGGATGAAGGCGTTGCCGTGAGTTCTGGTACGGCGGCGTTGTTTCTCGCGCTCAAGGGGCTGGGGATTGGTCCTGGAGATGAAGTGATTTTCCCCTCCTATGTCTGCACAGCGCCGTGGCACGCCGTGAGTCAAGCCGGCGCCACGCCTGTCCTGGTTGATATCGATCCCGAGACGTACCACCCGTCGCCGGAAGCCGTAACCCGCGCAATCACCCGCAAGACCAAGGCGGTGATCGTGCCGCATCTGTTCGGCCTCCCGGCCGATCTGTCTGAGTTGGAGAAGTTGGGCATCCCCATTATCGAAGACTGCGCACAAACACTCGGGGCGTCCATGGGCGGGCGCCCGGTCGGAAGTGTCGGGGCGCTGACCGTGTGCTCGTTTTATGCCACGAAGCTGATCACCACCGGAGAAGGCGGCATGGTCCTGGGACGCTCCGGGCCGCACATGGCTCGTATTCGTGCTGTGCGCCAGTATGATGAGCGGGACGCCCTTGAGTCGGCGTTCAACTATAAAATGACGGACATGCAGGCGGCGCTGGGGCTGTGCCAGGTCACGGCCCTGCCCCAATTCATCAAACGCCGGCAAGCTATCGCCACACAATACACCGCCATCTTGCGCGACGTGAAGGCGGACCCGCCTGCCGGTATTCCTCGGCATGACCATGTGTTTTACCGCTATGTCGTCCGGCTCCCGCAGTCGGTCGAGCCCGCGATCAAGGCGTTTGCCGCGCGCGGCGTGAGTTGCAGGCGTCCTGTGTTCAAGCCTATTCACAGCTACCTGGGTCTCCCCGGGTTTTCGGGGACGGACTTGGCTTGGGAACGCTCGCTGTCGATCCCGATTTATCCCTCGCTCGTCGAGCACGAAGTCGAGAGGGTCGTGGATGCGATGAGGGAAGTGCTGGCATGATACGCGCAATCCGCGGGAGACATGTCACGGTGTGGGCCTGCCTGTGTGCCGTGGTGTTGCTGCTGCCCTCCGTGCACGCATGGTTTTACGCCGGAGGGATGCGCTGGCTGTACGTGCTGCTGGTGTCCTACCTGGTCGCTCTTGGGCTGACTCCGCTCGTCCGTGAATTGGCGTGTACGATGGGCGCGGTGGATCAGCCGTCCCCCCGGAAGATTCATCAGACCGCCACGCCCTTGCTGGGTGGGGTTGTGGTGTATCTTGCATTTCTGATCGCGCTCTTGGCCAATGCGGGGGGGATGGTGGCTCCTCTGATCGTGGCCGAGGGAATGATGGGGGTACTGATTGGAGGCACCCTGCTCTTTCTCGTTGGCATCTGGGATGATATCAGGGAGGTGCCCGCGTTAACAAAACTGCTGGTGCAGATTGCCGCTGCCGGGATCGTCATCTGGTCCGGAAAGCTGTTGACATTTTTCCCCCATGGGCTGGCGGGAGACGCGCTCAATGTGTTTCTGACAGTGCTCTGGATCGTCGGGATCACCAACGCGTTTAATTTCTTTGACGGCATGGACGGCTTGGCGACGGGGCTCGCCATCATCGTCGCGTTTTTTATGGGAGTCGTTGCGTTTCAGACCAACCAGCCTGCGCTGGGATGGGTGTCGGTTGCGCTCGTTGGGGCCGGGCTCGGCTTTCTCCCGTATAATTTCAAGCCCAGGGCGCCGGCCACGATTTTTCTTGGTGATGCCGGCAGCACCTTTCTCGGTTTTACATTGGCCTGTCTGGCCGTCAAAGGGAATTGGGCGGATGGAAAACCCATTGTCTCAGTGTCGACCCCGATCTTGATTTTCGGAATTCTGATCTACGATATGGTGCACATGACGGTGGAACGGATTTATACGGGCAAGGTGAAGACGCTGAAGCAGTATCTGGAGTATGTCGGGAAGGACCACATGCACCATCGGCTGGAGCGTGCCCTGGGCAGCCGCACGGATGCGGTGCTGATGATTTTCCTGTTGAGCATCGCCCTCGGGCTGGCGGGTGTCGTTTTGCGCTCCGCGCGCGCGATCGACGCGCTGTTTCTCCTGCTTCAGGCGACGATCATCGTGGTGGTCGTGTCGATTCTGGAACGACGGGGGCGAAGCCTGTGAGCCTCTCCAGCGACACGCAGGCCGTGTTCTTTGATGCCGCCGAAACGCTCTTTCACGTGAAAGGCTCGGTGGGGGAGGTGTATGTCCGGCACGCGCGCAAGTACGGCATCACGGCCGGGGATACGGTCGTGCAGCAGGCGTTCGCCAGGGCGTTTGCCGATGCGCCTCCGCCCGTGTTTGCCGTCAGTGACCCGCAGGGGATCAAGACGTGCGAGCGCATGTGGTGGTTCGACGTGGTGCATAACGTGTTCTATCGGGTCGGCATGTTCGAGAGGTTCGACGAGTACTTCGATGAAGTGTTTGCCTATTTCTCCCAGCCCGAGTCGTGGGCGCTGTATTCCGATGTGGTGCCTACCCTTCGTGCCCTGGAAGCACGCGGCATGGAGATGGGAATTATTTCGAATTTTGATTCGCGGCTCTATGAAATCCTGATTGGCCTGGGGATCGACCGGTATTTCGAGAGCG
>JAUSHW010000068.1 GCA_030648395.1 Nitrospirales bacterium
GATACCATTTCGCGTCGCCTGCTGGTCCAGCAGTTCAATGACGTGATCACGTTTGAATCCGTACCGTTCCAGCAGCACATCCCTCACACCTGTGGCGTCCTTGACCGCCGTTTCAAGCTTTGGCGCCTCCTTGTACTTGTCGATGCCGATGATCAACGCCCAGTACTCGCCCGCGATCGGCACGGAGCCGGCAACAACCTTCGGCATAATGGTCAGGTCGCGTTTGTCAGCAAGTGCAGAGGACGAACCGAGCAGTACTGTCAGCACGGAGAGTATCAACAGCACACGTCGCAAGATGCACCTCACAACAGGAACGGCGAGCAAGGGCGATGCCGGTGGACCTGTAAGGCGATTATGGTAGGCCGGGTTCTGAAACAAATCAAGGGATCATAACAATGGTAGGGGCGCAATTCATTGCGCCCGTCTTGCGAGCACATGCGGGCGTGATGAATCACGCCCCTACGTCGGATATTGGATCGAGGTGGAGGGCGTATCGCCATACGCCCCTACATCGGAGAAGACCCCCTCACCCTTGCCCTCTGGTGGAGAGGGGATCTTGTGACGGAGGGCTCGCAATGGGAATAAACCGAGCAGGCTGCTCAAAAAGGCTAGCCAACGCGGCCGCAGGGAGGCGAGGATCCCGAGGCGTACTGAGAAAGTACGTTGAGGGGAAAGAGCGACCGAGAACAAAGTTGGGAGGCTTTTTCAGCAGCCTGTCAGTGATAGCTCTCGGAGTCGGTCGGGAACTTCCCCTGCTCGACTTCTTCGCGGTAGCGGCGGAGGGCCTGGAGGGCGTCGGCTTTGAGGTGCGCGTAGGGTTTGACGAACTTGGGGACGAACTGATCGAAGAGGCCCAGCAGGTCGTAGAGGACCAGCACCTGGCCGTCGCAATCCGGGCCGGCGCCGATGCCGATGGTCGGGATCGAGAGCGCCTGCGTGATCGTCTTGGCCAGCTTGGCCGGCACGGCTTCCAACACCAGCGCGAAGGCCCCGGCGGCTTCCAAAGCGCGAGCATCGGCGAGCAGTTGCTCGGCCTGTTCGGCGCCCTTGCCTTGGACCTTATAGCCGCCGTACTTATGGACCGATTGCGGCGTCATGCCGAGATGGCCCATGACCGGGATGCCGAAGCGCGTCATGGCCTCCACCCGATCCACCACCGCCGCACCGCCTTCCAGCTTGACCGCCGCCGCCCCGGCCTGAAGAAATCGCCCGGCGTTCCGGACCGCCTCTTCCACCGAGACTTGATAGGACAGGAACGGCATGTCGCCGATCACCAGCGAATGTTGCGCCGCCCCGGCCACCAGCTTCGTGTGGTAGAGCATGTCCTCCATCGTGACGGACAGGGTGTCTTTCTTGCCCTGGACGACGACGCCCAGCGAGTCCCCCACGAGCAACACATCGAGGCCGGCTTCCTCCACGATGCGCGTGAAGAGGGCATCGTAGGCCGTGACCATCACGATCTTGCGGCCCTCCGCCTTGCGCTTCTGGAGATCGGGGATGGTCATGCCAGTTCGGCCTTCTGAATAATTTCCGGCAGGCGGTCCACCGCCTTAATGGCCATGATGTGGACCCCGTCGCAGTGCGCGCGCACGGCGTTGATCGTCCGCACCGCGATCTGGACGCCGACATCCAGCGCCTTCTCGTCTCCGGCTGCTTTCAGCTCGTCGATGATGTCCTGGGGCACGTCCACACCGGGAATGTTGGCGTTCATGAACTCCGCCATCTTGGCCGACCGCAGGACGAGAATCCCGGCCAGCACTTTCACCGGGAATTTCCGGACGGCCTTCATGAATGACTTGAACTTCTCCACATCATAAAACGCCTGGGTCTGGAAGAACTTCGTGCCGGCGTTGACCTTGGCTTCGAACTTCGCCAGCATTGGGCCCCGCGGGTCCTGCTCCGGCGTGACGGCCGCCCCGATGTACAGGTCCGTCAGGCCATTCAGCTTGTGGCCCGTCAGGTCCTTGCCCTGGTTCAGCGAGTGGATCACCTGCATGATGCCGATGGAATCGAGGTCGTAGACCGGTTTCGCGTCCTTGTGATCGCCGACGGTGGGGTAGTCGCCGGTCAGGCAGAGCATGTTCCGTATCCCCAGGATGTGGGCGGACATGAGATCGGACTGGATGGCCAGGCGATTGCGGTCGCGGCAGGTCATCTGCATGACCGGGTCGTGTCCCATCTCGTAGAGCAGCCGGCAGACCGACATGGAGCCGGCGCGCAGGATCGCCGCCGTGTTATCCGTGACGTTGACGCCGTGCACCTTGCCCAGCAACGCCTTGGCGTTGTCCAGAATGGACGAGACGTTCGTGCCCTTCGGCGGATTGTATTCCACCGTGGTCGCAAACTGGCCCGACTCCAGAACCTCTCGTAATCGTCGCAGTCCCATTCCTTAATGCGCTCCCGTCCCCGCTCGCGCCACCATCCGCTGCGCGGACTCCAGCGTGTTCTGCAGAAGCATCGCGATCGTCATCGGCCCGACCCCGCCGGGGACCGGGGAAATCCACCCTGCCTTCTTGCTCACGGGCTCGAAGTCCACGTCGCCGACGAACTTGCCGTCCTCTGTGCGATTCACGCCCACGTCCACGACCACCGCGCCCTCGCGCACCATGTCCGCCGTCACGAACCTGGCCTTGCCGATGGCCACCACCAGGATCTCGGCTTCGCGGCAGACCGCCGGCAGATCCACGGTCCTGGAATGGCAGATGGTCACGGTCGCGTGCCGGTGGAGCAGCATCAGGGCCACCGGCTTGCCCACGATGTTGCTCCGGCCCACCACCACCGCGCGTTTCCCCGCAATCCCGACGCCCGTGGACTCGATCATTTTGATGACGCCGCGTGGCGTACAGGCCTCGAAGATCGGATTGCCCTCTACCAGCCGGCCGATGTTGTACGGATGAAACCCGTCCGCGTCTTTCTCCGGCAGAACCGCGGTCAGGATGGCCGAGCTGTCGATGTGCTTCGGCAGCGGCAACTGCACGAGGATGCCGTGGATCTGGGGGTCGCGATTGACCTTGTCGATCAAGGCCAGCAGGTCGGCCTGGCTGGTCGAGGCCGGCAGCTTGTGGTCCGCCACATGAATGCCGACCGCCTCGCAGGCCTTGTGCTTGTTTTTGACGTAGAGATGCGAGGCCGGGTCGTCCCCCACCAGAATGGCTGCCAGCCCGGGCTTGACCCCTGACGCGGCCAGGAGCGCCGCCGCATCCTTGGCAATCTGGTCCCGCACCGATTGTGAGAGCACTTTCCCGTCGATGAGTTGTGCCGCCACGCCGTTCCTCCTGAGTAATAAAAGCTTTTCACGCTTTAGAGGCGTGGCGCAGAATAACAAGGCCTCTTGTTTGGAGTCAAGAAACCATAGTAGAGTGCGCGCGTGACGTCGCCGTCCAGAATCACGCAGGCCATCCTCCCGGCGCTGCTCCTCGCGATCCTCCCGAGCACGATTGCCCTGGCGCTCCAGGTGACCGGCTTGAAGAATCCCGCCGGCTTCATCGTGGACCCGGCAACGGGCCATTACTTCATCTCGAACGAGAACGGCGGCCCCAACGAGCGCGACAACAACGGGTTCATCACCAGGCTGGACGAGAACGGCAAGGTCGCCAAACTGAAGTTCATCGAAGGCGGGACGGCCGGCGTGACCTTGCATGCCCCCAAGGGACTGGCCATCCTCGACAAAACCCTGTTCGTCTCCGATATCGACAAGGTCCGGCGCTTCGATCTTGCCACCGGCCGCCCGCTCGGCGAGGTCGACCTGTCCGCCTTCAAGGTGGACTTCCTGACCGGGCTGGCCGCGGACGGCGCCGGCCTGCTCTACATCGCAGACACCGGCTCCGATACGATCCTGAAAGTGGACATGCGCGGCGGCGCCAAGCCGACGGTCTTCGTGAAAGACGCCGCGCTGGCCGGGCCGCACGGGCTGGCCGTCAACCCCGCAACCGGCACGCTCGTGGCGGTCAGCTGGAACGAGGGCAAGATTCTCGAAATCGCCCGGGACGGCGCCATCAAAGTCCTCTTCGCCAACTCCTTCTTCAACGCCCGCTTCGGCAACCTGACGGGCGTGGACTTCGATGCCTTCGGCAACATCTACGTCTCGGACTTCTCCCAGGGCAAGGTGCTCCGGATCGACCCGGACCTCCGCATCCAGACAATCGCCGAGTTCCTGACCACGCCGGCCAATGTCTCGATCGACCGCAAAAATCACCTCATCCTGGTCCCCTATCTCTCCGGCAACGCGGCGGAGATGAATGGGCTGGGCCGCGAGCGCAAGAAATAGCGAGGGCGCGATGACGACTACCTGCGCCTACTGCCACGCGAGAAAGGGCAAACGCCAGTGCCCGGCGCTCAACGGACTGATCTGCTCGGCCTGCTGCGGGGAGAACCGCCTCACCAAAATCACCTGCCCGGCTGATTGCCAGTACCTGGAAGCGGGCACGGACTATCAGCGGCAGCGCGTCGGCGAACTCTTCCGCCAGGACCGGCAACGCGCCTATCGGGAGGTCTTCGAGATCGGCGGGGAAAAAGGCGCGGCCCTCTTCAACCTGATTGAGATCGTCTCGTTCAGCTATTTCCACAACAAGCCGTCCGGCCTGGACGGCGAGATCGTCTCAGCGCTGGAGTTCATCCGCCGGCTCCTGAGCCCCCTGCACTTCCCGGCGCCGACCGTGCCGGCGTTCTCCCAATACCTGCACAAGGAGTTCAAGGCGTTTCTGGAAAAGGAAAAGATGGACCAGACGAAGGCCCAGGAGATCGTGGATGTGGCGCTCAGGCTGGTCAACGAGTTTTCAGGAGCGGGCCTCCGCTCCAACCGGTTCATCACCGGCGTCATCGGCTGCCTGACGATGGATCACCCCGAGGTGGCCAGGCACATCAAAAAGCAGGATACGGACCAGCCACGCATCGTCATTGCGGAGGAAAAGGACATCGCCGCAGCGGCCAAAGCGCAGGCCCAGGGGGAAAAGAGCCGCCTCGTGATCCCCGGCATGTCCGCGCCCAAGCCCGCACCAGAATCCGCGCCGCACCAGCACGGCCCCGGTTGCAAGCACACGTAGGGGCGGTTCGCGAACCGCCCCTACTTCAGACTCACCTTCCGCATCACATCGCCTTCCTGGAACTTGGGCAGGAGGTCCAGCCCCTCTGTGACCTGGCCGAAGACCGTGTACTTGCCGTCCAGGAACGGCTGGGATTCGAGGCAAATGTAGAACTGGCTGTCTGCGCTGTCCGGGTCTTTGGTGCGGGCCATGCCCACTGTGCCGGCCTTGTGCTTCTTTTCGCTGAATTCCGCCGGAATGGTCTGCCCGGACCCGCCCGTCCCATCGCCGGTGGGATCGCCTCCCTGAATGAGAAATTTCGGCATGATGCGGTGGACGGTCAGCCCGTTGTAGAAGCCTTTCCTGACAAGCTCCGTGAATCTGGCGACGGTCTTAGGTGCGACATCCGGCAACAGCTCAATGACAAGCTTGCCGCGATCCGTCTCGATCAGGACATGCGCGCCCGGCGCCCGCCCGGGCGACGCCACAGGCGGAGTTGCCGGCTTCTCGGATTTGGGGGCCTGAGCGAAAAGGGGCGAGACGAAACCGACGAGGCACAGGAGGGAAGCGAGCCACGCGTTTCGCATACGAATCATGGCCCGCTTCCCTTCCCTGTCGCTCTACTTCTCGACGATCGTGACCGTCATTTCGATCCGCTCGTTGGGCAGGTCATTCTGGCCTTTCGGCGCACTCACGATCTTATCTGCCACGTCCATGC
>JAUSHW010000078.1 GCA_030648395.1 Nitrospirales bacterium
GGGGATCTTGTCCGGGCCTTGCTCGAAAAGGGATATGCGGCGGCCGCATACGAGCCTGTCAACGCGCGATCCGCCCTGTTTCCGGCTGATATTACGGCTCACCCGAAATACCTCGGGGCCTCCCATAGCGTGGGCTCGGAGCGATTTGACGTGGTGCTGATGATCGAAGTCATTGAGCATGTGCTGGAAGAGGATCTGCCCGGTGTCCTGCAGAAAGTGAAGTCCTCCCTGGTCGATGGTGGAACGCTGATCGTGACCACTCCCGACACTGAGGACCTGGAGCTGTCGTCGGCGCTGTGCCCGACGTGCGAGACGCTGTTCCATCGCTGGCAGCATCTGCGTTCGTTTACTGCTCCCAGTCTGGCGGCGTTATTCGCCGACTACGGGTTCGAGTGCGTGCTCCAGCGCGAGGTCGATTTTTCATTCATGCGCGTGTACTTCGAGGACTTAAGTAATTTAAATCGCGAAATCGAAGAGTTGAGGCGAAAGCGGGATCAGGCCCTGCGGGCGAGGCTGTGGCGGCTCGTGACTCGCCAAAAAGTTGAATCGAGAACGAATCTTCCGAGAGAGCTGCGAGGATGCAAAGATCGTCTTCTGTATATCGGGACAAAGCGCCCGGCGTAGACGCGCGATTCTGAGATGCTCCGGATCCCACACATCCCGATCTCCTCCGGGAAATTTTGAACAGGGCAACAACATTCTCCGATGTTTTCAATTGAATTTCTTCACGCGGTCCGTGAGCATGAAATCGAGAAGATCGTCAAACACATTGCGCCCGGAGCCCGCGTTCTCGAAATCGGCGGCGGGACCGGGTATCAGGCCAAACGGTTGGCAGAGCGCGGTTTCAATGTGGCGTCAATTGATGTCGGCAGTTCACGGTATAGCGGGGAGCAGGTCTTCCCCGTCATCGAGTATGACGGCAAGGTGTTTCCATTTCGCGAGGCCGTCTTCGATGTGGTATTTTCCTCGAGCGTGCTCGAGCACGTCGCCGATCTCGGGCAGCTGTATCGTGAGAGCCGGCGTGTGTTGAAGAAAGACGGCTATTGCGTCCACGTGATGCCGACCGCCGTCTGGCGGTTTTGGCAGGGAGTCGCGAATTATGTGGAGTTGCTTCAGCGGGTGGCGCCGCTCATTCCCGAGCTGGTGCCCCGACGCTTCCGCTTGTCCGAGTGGAAACGTCCGGCGATTGTATTCGAAGAATTGGGGCGACTGAGAAAACAGTATCTCCGTATCCCCAGGCACGGGGAAACCGGAAACGCGTTGACAGAACTGTGGACGTTCAGCCGTCGCTGCTGGGTGAAGCATTTCCTCCGGCACAATTTTGTGGTCATCCGGACGGAAGCGATCGGGCTGTTTTACACCGGCCACATGGTGCTCGGAAAACACTGGGGGCTTCGCTCGCGCGAGCGGGTTGCGAGGGTGTTGGGCTCCGCCACGATGCTGTACGTGGTACGGCCGATCGCAGAAGGATCCTTGCCGGAACGAAGGGTTTGTAGGGGCGACTGATGAACCCGGGTATCTCTCGCCGATGGGAAGTGGGTCTGGTCGTGGCGGCGGCCGCAGTCGTTGCCGGAGCCTTGCTGGCGTCCGGACGATTTGATGTCGGCGTGGACACCAGCGTGTCCATTCTCTTCGAAAAAAACTATCATGTGGGAGCCCCCATTTATGGAGGCGGCAAGGGCGAGGTGCTTTCAGGCGAGTGGACGCGAACGCTCAAGGGTTTACAGCTGCAACCGGGTCGATCCGGACAAATCTTGATTCCTCTCTGGAGGCCTGCTGGAGAGGCCCGCGTGGTCGTCAAGATCCGTGGCCGTGGCGGTCTGGGGCTCCATGCGGCTGTGCTTGTTTCCGGAGAGGGAGGCGCCTTTCGCACCATTGCGCAGGGCAATTTTTCAGATGGCATGCGCGTCGAGTTTGCGCCTGCGGCGGGTGAGAGTGAACGGCTCTGGATCAAACTCGCGGCTTCGGTGGATGCCGCCGCCGCACCCGGTGAGTCCGGGACTCTGACGGAGATCCGTATCTTCTCGAAAGGGCCGTTCGCGTTTCCCAACGTCGCTCTTGCCTGCCTGTTTGTGTTGACCCCGCTGCTCGCCTACGTCGTCTGGTCCAAGACCCGGCCGGCGCTCGCGCTTCTCTATAGCCTGGGGTTTCTCGCCGGACAAACTCTCCTGTCCGGCACTCTCACGTGGACGGACCCGGTCTATCTGTGCGGGACGACACGGTATCTGTGGTGGCTGGATCCGCTGATTCAGAACCCTCGATGCGAGATGTACTTCACGATCCCCTACGGCATGTTGCTCGGACTCCTGGCGTGGCACGTGCGGATTTGGCACGGTTCAAGCGAGGTGCGCAGGCAATGGGCTGGATTCGCCCTCCTAGGCGTCATTGCGTGGGGGGGAAGTCTTCGGATTGAACAGTTGGTCCAAGTCTCCGGGTTGTCGCTGGAGTCCGATGTCAACTTTTATTGGCTTCTCGCGGATGCCATGCGTTCTCCCTACGACACGGCCTGGCGGGAGCCTCTTTGGATTTGGATGGTGAAGGGGCTGATGTGGGTGGGGGGCGGGTCGATAGTGAGTCTTCGCCTGTTGACGGTTGCGCTGTCCCTGCTCGTGATCTATTCCGCCTACAAACTGTTCTCCGACTACACGCGCCAGCCGTTTGTGGGGTTGGTGGTGGCGCTGTTGCTCAGCCTGAATCCCTATCTGATCAGGATGAGCGTCAGGGGCATGAAGGAAGAGACATACATGGTCCTGGTCCTCTGGTTCGTGCATCTCGCCTTCGTCCGCAAGGAGCAGGGGTCGGTGGCCTGGCGGTCGGTCGGCCTGGCGCTGTCCGGAGCCGGCCTGCTCCTTGTGCGCTTAAATAGCTGGGTGTTTGTGGCGCCCCTTCTGCTGCTCTGGGCGTGGAGACAGGCGCGGGGGCAGGATCGGCGGTGGGGGCTGCGGCTTGCGTGCATCACGGCGTTTATAGGTATGGCGATCGCCCCGCATCTGGTTCATAACGACCAGATGTACGGCGACCCGTTCTTTAGTGTGAACCATCACGCCGCATGGGGAAGGAATTTTGAATTCCTCATAGTCAAAGGGGGAGGGTGTACAGGCTGTCCTACCGTCGAGGAGATGGAACAGGATAGCTATGCTGGTCCTCGCCTGACCACGTATGACTATTTTTTCAAGCTGCACAGTCTGCGGGAAGTCCGGGAGAGATTGTTCACTGGATATACGGAAATGTATCTGATCCCAACGGACCACTTCAAAGTTCAAGCCGGAACGGACCATCTGCTCGTGTATTTGGTCTATTGCTTGGGCTTGGTGCTGGCCCTTCGTGGGCCGCATCGCGCGATGTTGGCGGTGGTCGTATTGCTGATCAATGGTATTCCCTTGCTCATGACGCTCGCACACGAACCACGGGTCGGTATCCACACCGCTCCTTTTGTGGCCTTCGTTCTCGCGCTCGGCCTGTGGCAGTGTGTGAAGTGGAGCGGGTTGCTCTGCATGACCCTCAAGGCGCGCGCCGGGGCGCTCGCAGGGCCGTTGAGCCGACGGCTTCTCTCCGACGTCGGTCGTGACGAACATCGGACGTAGCGTATGGGTAAGCGTTCCATCGAGTTTCTTCATCGCGTCCGCGATCATGAGCTCCGGGCCGTCATGAGACATTTGCGGCCGGGCGCCCGTGTGCTCGAAATCGGCGGGGGCACCGGTTACCAGGCCGGACGGTTGGCGGAGGGCGGTTTCTGCGTGACATCGATCGATGTCGGCGTGACCCAGTATAAACGGCGCCGTGTCTTCCCCGTCATCGAGTATGACGGCGTGGGGTTCCCCTTTCGTGACGCGACTTTCAATGTGGTGTTTTCTTCACGCGTGCTCGAGCACGTCGCCGATCTCGGGCAGCTGCATCGGGAAAGCCGTCGCGTGCTGAAGCCGGGCGGCTACTGCCTGCACGTGATGCCGAGCTCTGTCTGGCGGTTGTGGGAGTCGGTCGCCCACTATGTCGAATTGGTGCAGCGCTGGTCGGCGCAAAGCCGGTTGCTCCTGCCGAGACGATGGAGTTTCAAGGAGCTGCATCGCGCATGGCGGGCCGTTCGAAAGATGGTGTACCTGGGCCGGGAGTATGCCGCCGTGCCTCGACACGGTGCGACCGGCAACGCGGTCACGGAGTTGTGGACGTTCAGCCGTCGCCGATGGGTGCGGCATTTTCTCCGGCATCATTTTACGGTGATCCGGGCGGAACCGATCGGGCTGTTCTATACCGGCCATATGGTCTGCGGAAACCGCTGGAGGCTTCCGGCGCGCGAGCGAGCCGCGAGGGTGCTGGGCGCCGCCGCCATTTTGTACGTGGTACAACCGGGGCCGGCGTTGCCATGACGATTGAGAGCGGTCGGCCATCCCCCGCGAAGCCGGTGAAGGTGTGCTTCATTTCGCCGCTCGGGTATGGCGTGTATAGGCCTGAAAGCGGCTATTCTTTCGGTGGCACGGAGGTCCAGTTTTATCTACTCTCCC
>JAUSHW010000079.1 GCA_030648395.1 Nitrospirales bacterium
TCACCGGACGCATCATGATCGACCTGGAGGGCAATCCCGCGCCCGACGCCGTGCGGGATCGCGTCGCGCGCGTGTGCGGCATCGCGAGCCTCGCGCTGGCCTACCGCGTCCCGTCCACCGTCGAGGCGATGAAGACCGTGATCGCGCAGCTGATCGAGGGCCGCCAGTTCCCGTCGTTCCGGATCTCGGCGCGGCGGGCGTTCAAGAGCTACCCGATGACGTCGGTGGAGCTGAACCGCGAGCTCGGCGCGTTCGTCCTCGAGCGCGCGACGACGCGCGTCGATCTCCACGATCCGGCGTTCACCATCCACGTCGAGGTGCTGCCCGCGGAGACGTTCATCTACACGGACGTGGTGCCGGGGCCCGGCGGGCTGCCGGTCGGGGCGTCGGGCACGGTCGCCGCGCTGCTGTCGGGCGGCATCGACTCGCCGGTCGCTGCCTGGCGCATGATGAAGCGCGGCTGCCGGGCCGTCTTCATCCATTTCCACGGGCATCCGTTCGTCACCCGCGCCTCCGCCGAGAAGGCCGAGGAGCTGGCCAGGCATCTCACGCGCTACCAGTATCATTCCAGCCTCCACCTGGTGCCGTTCGGGGACATCCAGCGGCAGATCGTCCTGTCGGCGCCGGCGCCGCTCCGGGTCGTACTCTACCGGCGGCTGATGGTCCGGATTGCGGAAGAAATTGCGCAGGAGAACAAATGCTGGGCGCTGGTGACGGGCGACAGCCTGGGCCAGGTGGCCTCCCAGACGGCGGGCAATATCACCGTGGTGGACGAAGTCGCCACCCTGCCCTTCCTGCGACCGCTGATCGGCATGGACAAAGTGGAGATCACGGAGCAGGCGCAGAAGATCGGAACCTACGAGACCTCGATCGAGCCGGACCAGGACTGCTGCAGCCTCTTCGTCCCCCCCCACCCCTCCACCCGGGCCAGGCTGGAAGACGTCCGCAGAGCCGAGTCCATGCTGGACATCCACGGACTGGTCAAGCAGGCGTTGGAGAAGGTTGAACTCAAGGAGTTCAATTTTCCGGGTTAATGCTTGGTTTCAGTCGAAGCCGCAGCCACGCGCTTGTCACCTTCCCCCAGCCTGCGCTTGAACAGCTCCAGCGCCATGCCGTAGCAGATCTGGGCCGCAGCCGGATCGTAGCGGGGGCCTTCGTCGCGGATGAAGGCGTGCGCGGCGTTGAACTCGTGCCACTGGAAGTGCAGGCCGGCGTCGCTCATGGCGTTGTAAATGAGCACCCGCCCCTCGCGGGGCACGTGGGGGTCCTGCCGCCCCCAGATCATCAGCATTTCGCCCGTGATCTCGCCGATCCGGTCCAGGCTGTTGTCGTGCATGCCCTTGCCCAGGCCGCGCTTGTGGATATCGGTTGCGTAGAAACAGGTGGCGGCCAGCACATCCGGATTCATCGCCGCGCGAAACGCCAGGTGCCCCCCGATGCAAATCCCCATCACGCCCAGCTTGCCGGTGCAGTGCGGCGACGACGTGAGATAGTCCAGCGCCGCGCGGGCGTCGCTGTCATAGCTCGATAGTTCCTTGGTGGTCTTGTGGCTGTTGCCGCGCTCGGCCCCGGCCTCGTCGTAGGCCAGCACAGTGCCGGCCGGCTCCAGCTCATGGTAAATCTCCGGGACCGCTACCACAAACCCGTGGCTCGCCAGCATCGCGGCGGTGCGCCGGATCGGCCCCGTGACTTGGAATATCTCCGAATACAGGAGAAGCCCCGGATAGCGCCCCTCAGCCGCCGGGCGAAAAATGTACGTGCGCATGGACCCCGTGGGGGTTTTGACATCAGCCGACTCGGTGTCTTTGATGATCATATTGTTCTCCGCTTTGGTGGATAGGGACTATCTTCTCATGGCTTGCAGACGGGATGCCATTTCTTCAACAGGCAGCGTGTTGACGACATCGCCAGCCGTGACGCCGCCTTTGCGAGCGACGTTGACGCCGAAAGGCACATCCTCCAGGCCGTCGGTGCTGTGGGCGTCGGGGTTGATGCTGAACGCGATGCCCCTTTCTTTTGCATAGCCGCAGAGCCGCCAGTCCAGATCGAGACGGTGCGGGTTGGCGTTGATCTCCACGATCTTCTTGTGCGCCGCCGCCGCATCGAGCACCTTCTTCATGTCCACCCGGTAGGCATCGCGCGACAGCAGCAGCCGTCCCGTGGCATGGCCCAGCATCGTGACGTAGGGGTTGGCCAGCGCGCGGCAGATGCGGTTGGTCTGGTCCTCCTCCGACAGATTGAAGCGGCTGTGCACCGACGCGATCACGAAATCGAAGGTCGCCAGAATCTCATCGGGATAGTCCATTGCGCCATCCGCCAGAATGTCCGCCTCGATCCCCTTGAAGATCCGGATGTCGGGGAATGTCTTCTGCACCGCGTCGATCTCGGCATGCTGCGCCCGGATGCGGTCCTCCTTGAGGCCGTTCGCGTAGAAAGCCGACTGGCTGTGGTCGGAGATGCCGATGTAGCGATAGCCGAGCACGCGCGCGGCCTCGACCATTTGCTCCAGCGTCGCCGCGCCGTCGCTCCAGACCGTGTGGTTGTGAAAGATGCCCTGTATCTGCCCCGCCTCGATCAGGATCGGCAAGCGCCCGCTCTCCGCCAGCGCAATCTCGCCATGGCCCTCGCGCAACTCCGGCGGGATGACCGGCAGGCCGGCCGCGGCGTAGATGGTTGCTTCAGACTCGCCTGTAGACGGTGCCCCGCGTGCGGCCAGCCTACGCTCCAAATCCTGCACATGTTCCGCGCTGCCCGTCGTGGAGAGCAATTCCCAGCCGTAGCCGACGGCGTCGGCCATCCGGATGAACACCGGCAAGCCTTGCGGCGAGCGCGCCGTGATTGCTTTCGTTTCCGGGTGATGTTCGACTTGCGTGACATCGGGGATGGATTGAAGAGCTTCTGTCAACGCCTGCGGTTGCGAACCGGCGACGACCAGCGTGATGTTCTGAATCACTTCCAGCCGGCGGCGGATCTCTCCGGCATGATCGGCACGAATAACGCCCGCCGCCCCGCGAACCGCTTCCAGGATGCAGTCAGCCTCTTCGATCACGTTCGCAAAGAGGTGAAACCCCTGGTGCCGCTTGAACTGACGGATGCCGGCTAAAATTTTCTCCTGCGTTTTCTGGCCGAACCCCGGAAGGCCGACCAGGCGATTTTCGATGCAGGCATACTCCAGTTCGCCCACCGACCCGACGCTCAGTTGCTCGTAGATCGCCTTGATTTTCTTGGGGCCCAGCCCGGGCACCTCGGCCATCTCCATCACGCCGGCCGGAAACGACGCCTTCAGTTCCTTGTGCAGAGTCGAAGCCCCCGTCGTGACGAGCTCCGTCACCGCGCCGGCCAACCCCTCGCCGATACCCTTGACGTTGCGCAGGATGCCCTTCTGCACGAGCACGGACGGCTCTTCCGGCAGGCTGTCGATCACCCGCGCCCCGGTGGAGTAGGCCTTGATCTTGAAGGGATTCTCTCCTTTCAGTTCCAGGAAGAACGCAATCTCCTCCAGGACGGCCGCGATGTCGCGCTTGTTCATGCGCGTGAGTGTAATCCGAACGGACGATCTCCGCAACGGCGCTGCGTCGTTGCCCGCCGGTTGTGAACCTGCTAGCATTGCGCCATGCGGAATGCGCGCTTTATCCTGACCGGCCTCGTTCTGTTCCTCATCAGCGCCGCCATCCAGGCCGACGCGCAGCCTCTGGGACGCCAGACGCAGACTTCCAGCGCCTGCCAGGTCTCCAACATCAAGAAAGGCGTCAGCGGCAAGCAGTGCGATGTTCCGATCCCGAAGACCTGCAAAGTGGCCATCAATACAGCCTCGAAGATGCACTGGGCCGACATCGAGAAATCTCCCGGCATTTCCTGCCGCTTCGACAACAAACTGACCGACTGGAAGACCCGCATCACCGGCACCTGCGGCGCCTGCCAGGGGCGGCAATGCAACGCCAAGTTCACCGTCTACTTTGACTGCCCCCAGCCCGACGGCGCATCCAACGCCCCATGACCCTGACAGAACGAGTGAAGCGCAAGGCCCTCGACCTGGGATTCCAGGCGGCGGGGGTCGGCCGCGTCACGTCTGATCGCCCCGAGTCCGCCCGGCTGGCCGAGTGGCTCGCCAGAAACTATCACGGCGAAATGAGCTGGATGGCCCAGACCGCCGCGAAGCGGAAAAACCCGGCCCTGCTCCTCCCCGGCATCCGCGCCATCGTCTCGCTCGGCATGAACTACTACACCGACGACCGCCCGGACGACGTGCCCGGGCAGGGCCGCATCGCGCGCTACGCGCGCGGGAAGGATTACCATCGCGTGCTCGGGGAGCGCCTGGATTCGCTCGCGGCCTTCCTGAAGGCGGAGGCGCCGGATTCACGCAGCCTCGCCTACGTGGACACGGGCGCCGTCATGGAGAAGGCCTGGGCGCAGCGGGCCGGCCTCGGGTGGATCGGCAAGCACTCGAACCTCGTCTCCGGGCAACACGGCTCCTGGCTCCTGCTGGGCGAGGTCCTGACGACGGCCGACCTGTCTCCGGACGAACCCGGCGCCGATCTCTGCGGGACCTGCACCTTGTGCATCAAGACCTGCCCGACCGAAGCCATCACCGAGCCCTACGTCGTGGACGCGCGCCGATGCCTGTCGTACCTCACGATCGAGCAGAAGGGGGAGATCCCGGCGGAGTTCCAGCCTGCCTTGGGGAACTACATCTTCGGGTGCGATGATTGTCTGGACGTCTGTCCCTACAACCACCAGGCGACGCCGACGCCGGAGCCGGCCTTCCGCGCCACACCGTGGACGCTGAACCCCGACCTGGACGCCCTGGGCCGGCAGTCCCTGGAAGAATTCCAGGCTGCCTTCCAGGGCAGCCCCGTCCGCCGCGCCACGCACGAAGGACTCCGGCGCAACGCGGCGATCGCACGAAAGAACGCTGGTTGAGGGATCCATTCAGGCCGCGCTACAATGCATCCGCGTACACTCAACAAAGGGGGGGACCATGGGAGACACCATTCGCCTTGCGCAGTACTTCAAAATGAAGACCGCGGACAAGCCCGGACAGGCCGCGCGCGTGCTCGACTCGCTCCGGGACGCCGGCGTGAACCTGCTGGCCTTCTCGGGTTTTCCCCGCGGCCGCCAGGCCCAGTTTGATTTCGTGGTCGCCGACACCGCCTCGTTCAAGGCCGTGGCCAAGAATGCCAAGCTGAAGATCGAGGGGCCCAAGGACTGCTTTCTCATCGAAGGAGACGATCGGCGGGGGGCCGGCGCGGCGCTCACGGGCAAGCTCGCGTCCGTGAAGGTCAACGTGACCGCCCTGCAGGCCATCGGAACCGGCAGCGGCCGCTATGCGGCGATCCTGTTCGTGAAACCGCGAGACGTGAAGAAAGCCGCCAAAGTGCTCGGCATCTGATAGCGTTCAAGTAGGGGCGGTTCGCGAACCGCCCCTACTTCAGATTCACCACGGTGATTCCGTCCCCGCCCTCAAACCGTTCGCCGGGACGGAAGGCGGCGACATAGGGCGACTCCTTGAGGTAATCCCGCAGGACCTGCCTGAGCCGGCCGGTGCCGTGGCCGTGAATGATCCGGACCACCGGAATGCCGTCCATCAGCGCCTGATCAAGACAGGCCACCAGAGCCTCCCGCGCCTCCTCAACCGTCCTGCCGCGGACGTCCACCACCGTGGAGGCTTCCTGGATTCGTAGGGACGGTTCGCGAACCGCCCCTACCTTCTTCTGTTTCGGCGTCTCGGCATCACCACCTTCGGCCAATCCGACCAGCACCGACACCGAGACCGAGACTTCCTTTTCGCCCATGCGCACCTTCACCCGCTTCTTGCCGGCCGGATTCTCCAGCAGCACGCCCGCGGCGCCGAGGTTGGTCACTTCGACACGGTCCCCGGTTTTCAGTTCGGATACCGGACGATAATCGCCCGCCTGCGCCAGTTGCGACTGCATGGCGCCCTCGATCGCCGCCAGCCGTTCCCTGGCTTCGCGCGCCTTGACGAGCTTCCTGTCGGTCTTGAGCTCATCGAGCACCGCCTGGACCTCGACGCGCGCCTTGAGCAGTTCCTCGGTGATCTTCTTGCGGGCGGTCTTGCGGGTCTCCTTTTCGGTCTCCGCCTGCTGATCGGCCAGCGCCTTCTGCATGCGGGCGGACGACTCGGCCTCGGCCAGCAGCGCGGCAATCCGACGCGCGTCCTCGTCCAGCGTTCGCCGCATCTCCTGCAGGCTCTCCATCAGCTGCTCCACCGCACGCTCCTTGCGGTCCACCAGACGGACGGCCTCATCGAGAATGTCCCCGTCCATGCCCAGGCGGCCGGCAATGTCGATGGCCGAGCTGCCGCCCGGCATCCCGAGGATCAGCCGGTAGGTCGGCGACAGCGTGGCAATGTTGAACTCGACGCTGGCATTGGCGAAGCCGGACCGGACCTGTGTCAGTGCCTTGAGCGAATTGTAGTGGGTTGTCGCGACGACGGTGAACCGGCGCTCGGCCAGGCGGACCAGAAGCGCCTCCGCCAGCGCCGCGCCCTCCGCCGGATCGGTGGAGGTGACCGGTTCGTCCAGCAGCACCAGCGAGCCGGGCTTCGCCTCACGGAGCAGCGCGATCATGTCGGTCATGTGCGCCGAAAAGCTGGAGAGGTCTTTGGTGAGGTCCTGCGCGTCACCGATGTCGGCATAGACCTCCGGGAAGAAGGCCATGTCCGACCCCGGCGCGCAGGGCAGCTGGAGCCCGGCCCGCGCCATCAGGGCGAACAGGCCGACGATCTTCAGCGTGACGGTCTTGCCGCCGGTGTTGGGGCCGGAGATGATCAGCACACGGACCGACTCGCTCAGCTCGATGTCGTTGGCGACGATGTGCTCCTGGGTCTGGAGCCGGCTCAGCACGAGGAGCGGGTGCCGGGCCTGCATGAGCCGGATGTGCCCGTTCGCGTTCACGGCGGGATCGGAGGCGCCCAGCAGATGCGCCAACGAGGCCTTGGCGCGCAGGCAATCGAACGTCCCCAGCAGGCCCAAATCCTCCCTGAGCGCATCGGCGTGACCCGCCGCCTGCCCGGTCAAATCCTGCAGGATGCGCCGGACCTCGCGCTCGACCGCGAGGTCGGCTTCCTTGATCTGGTTATTGAGGTCCACCAGCTCGCGCGGCTCGATGAACACCGTGGCGCCGCTGGCCGACACGTCGTGCACGATGCCGGGCACCTCGCTCTTCCGCTCGGCCTTGACCGGCACAACGTACCGGTTCTCGCGCTGCGCGAAGTACTGCTCTTGCAGAAGATCGGCGAACCGGGACGAGCCGAGAATCGCGTCGAGCTTCGCGCGGATCTTCTGCTTGTACGCGTTGGCCTGGTGGAGCAGGTCGCGGAGCTCCGGCGTGGCAGACTCGCGGATGTTGCCCTCCTGGTCCACGCACCGATCGATCGCCCGCTTGAGCTGCGGCAGGTCGTCCATGTCGGCAGCAATGGCCGACAGAGCAGGGGCCTCGTCCTTACGGCGGTGCAGGTAACGCACGACGTCGCCCACAAGCCCGAGTACCACCGACAGGTCCCGGCAGTCCACCGTCTGAAGCGGCGCGCCCTTGGCGGCGCGCTCCACGACAGGGCGCAGATCCGGGAAATTGGACAGCGGGAAGCCCTCCCCGCTCGATTCCATTGCCGCCATCTCGGCGGTCTCCCGCAGCAGGGATCGGGCTTCCTCAATGGTCCCGGCCAGCGGCAGAGACCGGCAGCGCTCGGCTCCCAGCGACGACACCGTACGCCCCGCGAGCGCCTCCAGCAGCGCATCCCACTGCAGCGCCTGCCGGGCCTTGGCTAAAAGCTGGTCACGATCAGGCATGGTTTGTTCTACTTTGTAAAAGCAGGAACTTATGTGCTTGGTAGCATGATAACAGCGGCAACAAGTTTGTAGCAGTACCCACCAAATGGCTCGCCAAGGCTAATTGCAAAGAGGAGACGATCCTCTTGGCTCACACCAGCATCAATGCGATTATGAACTCCCAATGGAAGCGCCTCCAACCGGTGTTCCCATTGAGGGTCTGTTATTCCGAAATCATAGGCAAGGCCATCAAGCTCAAATCGGGCACGTGTTTGCCGTCTACTCTTGATGTTCGTTGTGATATGCCATTGGATACTATCAGGCTCGATAAGTGCTAGCGAAGCCGCAACGGGATTCTGAGCCAAAGCCGCTGCGTAAACGCGATCGAATTGGTCCCCTGGAAAATTTAGGCTTGTCGAAATATTGGAAGACAAGAAGGCACTGGCTTCAGACAAAGTAAGCCGCCGAACTAGGCGCCAAGGTTCATTTTCTACGATCCAATTTTCAGGTTGGTATGGCTGTGGGCACTGCTCTTTTAAAGAAACTCTGATGACATCAAAAATCGCCGCTTCCCTTCCATCGTCGAGAGTGTACTGCTGACTCCATATAGTCCCCCCTATAGAGTTCACAGGGCGCACCCAACCATTCCCATCGGTTCGCAAGCCAGCTACGCACCGGCCACCCTTTCTGCGGGAGTTGGCAAGACAGATGAACTCTACCTCTGGCATTCCGAATTTTGTCAGAGGTGAACGACCTGCAGGTCATTCCATTTGGTTTGAAGATATTCCAAGACAAGCCGGCGGTGGCAGCAATCTGCTTTTGCTTCACTGCAAAGGAGTACGGTAGGAGTAGCGAAGAGTCTACGATCAATCTTATCTTCAATCCTCCGTTCGGCCATGAGCTTCATAAAACTCTTCTCATAATCTTCCCAACGACCCTTTCGCTTTTTATACGCATAAAGGATGTCCTTTGTTGGAGCAAGAAGAGGTTCGTGAAGGTAATCGGCCGCACAAATTTCCATGAGGAAAAAAGGAAGGTTGTCGCTCTTAGTAAAACCCGCGAGCTGCGAAGAATTGTTGAGACGAACGTCTAGGAGGCGCTTAATCACTGCCTGTTTCAATGCTCCGAAGAACTCATCCGCTTTCCTTTTAGTGAAACCGATTGTATAGACCTCCATACAAGTTCCTCTGGTTCATGAAAAAGCGAAGTCTGTCCTTTGTCGCGATCCAGTAGCCCCTTGCCGACAATCTCTGAATCCATCTGGACACGCCCATTCCCACGAATATGCTTGAGCACAATCCCTCGCTCTGCCAGCACACGGCCCACCAGGAGTCTCCGGTGGCAGCAAGACGGATCCTCCTCGCTACAGAGAATCGCCACACAGTGACCCTTCATCTCTTCCTCAAGACGCCGGATACCTTCCAGAAAATTTTGGGATTGCGAAAGGCGGCAATAGAGCACATGCCCTTCGTCATCATAAAACTCGTCTTCTTGTGGGCGACCTCCCAATTCATCTCCCATGAATAGATACTTAGCCCCGACTTCAGCCACAGCTTCACTAAGTGATGGGGAGGCAAAATGAGGGGCATACTTTGAATAGGGATAGGACCGTGCATCAATCAGGATTTCTATGCTGTGCATTTTGAGTAATCCCAAAAATGCTTCCAGGGGATGATTAGAATGACCTATGGAAAAGAGGCACCGCTCTGCTTGATGAATATTCTCAATCATCACTGGAATCCTTGAAGATTATACTCTCATATCCAGCACAAGTACCACGGCAATATAGCGGACGCCAACTTATCGCCATTCATATTTCCCGCCGCCCCTCAGCATCAAGTAAAGCATATCAGGGTTGCGCTGGCAAGAAAACCAATCGGCTGCTAGAATCCATTCGTGTCGCTGACTGCTCACGAGATTGCCCAAGTCGTTGCGGAAATCGCCCCGGCGCTGGAAGGCGGGTGGGTGCAGAAGGTCTATCAGCCGCACGACGAGGAGATCACCCTCGAGATCAGATCGCAGGGCAAGACCCTCACGCTCTACATTTCAGCCGACCCGGAGACCGCGCGGCTGCACTTCCTTTCCAGAAAGCACCCCAACCCGCAGACGCCGCCCCCGTTCTGCCAGCTTCTGCGGGCGCGCCTGGAGGGCGCGCGGATCGAGCATATGCGCCAGATCGACGACGACCGCATCGTCTGGATCGACATGACGCATGACGGGCAACCCGTCACCGTGGTGGCAGAGCTGACCGGACGGACGGCCAACATCATGCTGCTCGATCACGACGGCGCCGTCCGGGGGCAGTTGCGCAAGGGGCGCTTCAAGACCGGCGAGACCTACATCCCGCCTGTGGCGAAGGCCCGCCCTGTAGGGGCGCAATTCATTGCGCCCAAAACGGGCGTGATGAATCACGCCACTACACCAGCATCGCTTCCGCTCAGCGCTGAACTGGAGTGTCGGTTTCAGGAGCGGGACGAGGCGCGCGCCAGAGCCCGACAACGGGAGGCCATCAAGAGCGCCCTTCGCAAGAAGCTCAAGCGGGCGGGCAAGCGTATCGAAGCGCTGGAGTCGGACCTGGCCAAGGCGGAGCGCTACCGGACCTACGACCGCTATGGAGAGCTGCTCAAGTCCAGGCTTGGCGACATTCCAAAGGGCGCCGCGTCCATTACCGTGACCGACTATTTCGATCCCGCCCTACCAGAACTCGTCCTGCCGCTGGACCAAGCCAAAAGCCCCAAGGGCAACATGGAGGACTACTTCAAAATGTACCGGAAGTTTCTGGGCGCCGAGAAGGAAATCCGCCCGCGCCTCTTGACCGCGCAGGCGGAGGCGGCTGCCCTCAGAGAGAGTCTGGCCGCCCTCGACCGCGACGACGCGCCGGTTGCATTGCCGATCGAAGACACTCCGCGTCAAAACCGGCAGGGTCCCGCATCACGCAAGGCCCAAGAACCGGCCAAGCCTTTCAGGCGGTTCGCGACGGAGGCGGGCGACCATATCCTGGTGGGGCGCAACAGCCGCGAGAACGAGGAACTCACGTTCGGCCTGGCCCGCGGCCACGACCTCTGGCTGCACGCAAACGGCGTCCCCGGCTCGCACGTGGTCCTCAGGCTGGAGAAAGGAGCTGAAACACGAAGGGAGTCCCTGCTGGACGCCGCCACGCTGGCCTTGCAATACAGCGATCTCCGCAAGAGCGGCCAGGGCGAAGTCCTCTACACCTACCGCAAGCACGTCCGCAAACCGCGCGGCGCCAAGCCCGGCCTCGTCACCGTCACCCAGGACAAGCGCCTCTACGTCAAGCTGGACCAGAAACGATTGAAGCGACTCAAAGAAACGGCTCACTCTCCATAATGCGTGCGCGCTCGTTCGAGGTAGACCGTCTTGGTTGCCTCGTCAACGGAGTACACGATCCGATCCTGATACGTCAGGCGATACGAGTAGCTTCCCGCCAGGTCGCCAAGCAGCTTCTTGCCTTCGTAAGGGTTCTTGGCGATGATCTCAGTCAGGATCGTCCTGAGCTTCTCCTTGAGCTTGGGAGGAAGCAACTCAATATCCTTTTTTGCTTGCCGGGTGATCAGGACGGTGTAAGGCGAACCCTTAGTCACCAAACACGTCTTTCATAGAATAGGTCTGGCCCTTCCGGATTTCCTGTTTGGCCTTGCGGACGCTCTTCAGCAGCCCAGGCGTAGAAAGAAGTTGCAGGGTTTCGAGCAGGCTCTCAAAGTCCTTTTCAGAGAGAAGAACCGCCCCGCCTCCCCGAGACACCACGCGATACTGCCGATGCTCCTTCACCGTCTTCTTGATCATGTTAAACAGGTTGCTCCGAGCCGCCGTTGCCGTCACCGTTTCCATGATATGCCTCCAAGCGTACATGTTTACGTACATGTGCATCTTAACAGAGAGAACGCGCACAGGCAAGGTGCTTTTGCGGGGACAGGCTCCCTTCCGCCGGAGCCTGTCCCCTTTCTTTCAGTCCAATTATCGCTTGTCGGCTGGCGGCTTCGTTTGCGTGTCTTCCGGCTTCTTGTAATCGCCGATGACGCCTTTCAGGGGACAGACCGAGAACGCCGGACATTTCTTGCAGCCGACTGCCAAGGCGATGGGACAGAGAGTCATCTCACGCCTCCTTTCTTCGGCGATTGCGCGGCACCTACGTCGAGCGGCTTCGCTTCAGCCAAAAGTAGTGCGGGAACACATATCCCCAGACAACTTGCAGAACCCTTCGAGTGATTATCCTGTATTGAGTTTCAGTCGGTGTAGCATCGTCACGAAACATTTGGTCGAGTGCTTCTAACGCCTTGAGTTCGTCGAAATGATCGTTAGAGCGCTTCGCAGTAACCAGCGCTTCTAGCCTCTGCCTGACTTCATGCGTGAGAGAAACGTCGCAGGCAACGAGCGCTTTCGCCGCGAGGCAACCGGCGCTTATCATACTCTCCAATTTCAGACTGCTTTCATAGATAAAGCGATACCGTTCCACAGCATCGACCAAAGAGTCGATGTGTACAAGACGGTCGCACGGCTGAATCTTCTCATCTGCGAGCGTCTTGCAGATTTTCTCGAAGCGCTCTTGGTTGGTTACGAGCTTCTCCTCTAGCCCGGCTTCCTCTGCCAATTCTGACCCAACTAGAAGCGTTCCTACGCATAGTTGGAAGATTTGCCTGCCGTAGGACAGCAGCGGCTGATAAGTCTGGCCTTCCGTGTCCTTATGCGAATCTGTCGCTATGAAGTGCATCTGTTGCGCGTATCCTTCGTGAACCACGCGCGAGCGCGCGTCGTAAAACTGCCGTGCCCACACATCCAGCCGAGGTATTCTGCCGAGCAGCAAAGCTATCGCATCTATGAGTCGATCTGTTTTTTCAGTTCTGGGCAAGCCCAGAAGAGATTCAAAAGCGATGGCTAAGTTGACGATAGCCGCTGCGTCGTCATTTGCCTCGCGATTAGCAGTGTTGAACCAACGAATCGCCGTGAAGATACGCAACGACATTGCGGTCTCCGGTTTTCGGAGCAGCTGTAGAAGAGCTCGGTAATCATGCCGTTGGTCTACGGCTAGCATAAGATCGCTACTCAAGTTCTGGGCGTGGTTCAAAGTTAGGTGCGGCTCAGGGCCATAGAGACGCGACTCAGGGGCAACCCAGAAGTGGTGCCTGAAATTGTACAATCCAGCATAGCCTGGAACGTTGCCGGCCTTGTCTGGCGACAAATCAGATCTGTCTTGGGTCGGATTCACGTTGAAATCTGGCCGAACGAGATGTATTGAGACTCGTCCGGGACTGAAAAGAGCCATGCTGGCATGCTCAGATGAGAGGAACAGGTTGCCGAATATCTTATGAGGAGAGGCGTACAAGTAGGCGACGACAGCCTGTATGTTAAGGAGGTACGTTACCTCTGGAGATGAACTGTTCAGATTCACGAATGGCACCACCGCGTAAGACGCAGAACGAATCCTAAGATCGTCCTTCAGGAATAGCATGCTTGCGATTTCGGCCACTGACTTGGCCTGTTCGGGTGGCAAACCGCTGGTGTCCGCAGTCGGCCGAAAGTTCAATTCGCCGATCGCGACAGCATCGCGCGTCTTCAGAAATGGAAATACAGCAATGCTGTAGGTGCCGTCACTCATCTGCCGATATTTGCCTGTGGTCCACCTAACGTTGAAGCTCAGGGACATGCTGCTTGCCGCATGTCCTTGGAGTGTCAGGTTGGGTTATCGTCCTTCTTTTTGCCCCCAGAGTGCTTACTTACGAAATAAGGGTTAGCTGCTTCATCGAATTGAAAAGTGACTGATTTCACTTGGTAAAGGAAACAGTTCACAAGAGCTGCAGTATCGATATCGAACAGAGTAACATTGAGCCCCTTCCCTAAGAGACTCTTGTATAAGACCCCGTCGTAACCGTGACTCTGAAATGCTTCGGCTAGGATCTGTGTTGGAGCGTAATCAGCGGTCGATTCGTCTGGACTCACTGGCTCAGAAAAAGCGCGATCGATATGAGCCCAGACAGCCTTCTCTCGTTCGGCGGGGTCAGGTTCCTTGCTATACCAATGAAACATGATATTGGTCGCATGCTCCACTGAGCAGTCGACCAGCACAAGATCTCTGAGGGACTTGAACTGACCGACCGATATGTACGACCCAATCCACGGCCGCACTTCAGCCATGGCTGTGTCTTTGTCCGTTGCAAGATACAAGCATGGTATACCTTTAGGATTGACCCGACCTTCACGCGCGGAGTGAGGCAGTGGTTTCATCCGTGCCGGGGGTAACGGCCCTTGATCATCAGACTCCACTCCGTCAACGCAAACGGTCTCCCAATGATCGCCCTGCTGTGCTCTCCAGAGAAATTGGCCACTCGGAAGGGTCCTCTTGCGGACTTGACTCGTAGCCACTACAGTCTCTAAAAACTTATCAACATGGTCCTCGAAAACGTACCTCGCCTTTCGCCTAACGCTCTGCGCAAAATTCCAGTAGCTATTCCACGAATCAAACTCAGCCATGAACCACTCCGGCGAGGGTCAGAGTCCATTTAGAGAACTGCTGCACACCTGTCGGCCCGCGGCTAATTCGACTCTGACACAAATTATCACCGACTCATTCAACCGCGAGCGATCTCATCCTGCAGCTGCTGCATTTTGGATTCGAGATGCTCGTAGAACGGCTTGACCTTCTCTTCTGTGTGCCCCAGCTTCTCCAAAACTTCCGCCGGCAATGAATCGGCAAGCCAGCGGTTCCATATCTCTATGAATTCCAGAAACTCTTGGTAAAACGCACGCGTGTCGGGCGCGGCCAAATGGTATCTATCAGTAAAAAGCGTGAGCATTTCGCGGTACTTCGGAACAAGTTCTGCCTTTAAATGCTCATTATTGTACTCGATGATCTTCTTGAACGGGGCAAACCGTTGCTCATTATCGAGCATCGGTCGATCCCCGTAGGATTCACAGATGTCATGCCACGTGGCGTTGGCAGCTTCGGATATCTTCAATCTGAGCTCGCTCTTGGCCAGTATCTGCTTCCGAATCCCGGCAAGAGGCGCGTAGAACTCCGCCAGTTGACGCTCCCGAAATGCCGAACGACGTTGAATTATAAGTTGTCTTATGCCGAAGTAGTAGACGACGGCCGCGCCGACAAGAGCACTAAGGAGCGGGTTGAGGATAGGCAGATACCACGGTTCCGCTGCTGGCATCGACTACAATGCCTCGTGTGTCTGGCTGGTTAACTATTAAGTGCACTTCGACGAGTGGGCTGACGTTGGCAGCTGTCCCACCACTGGTTGAGCCTATTCCCAGCGTTGGCCGCTGTCAAGTTTCCTCATTACGCGGATAGCTCATGCGGGTGACACCGCATGGGCGCCCAGACGCAGCGCGGGGCGTACAGCCGGGTCTGCGGGGCTGCGACGGCGGCCCGACCCGTTGCAAGAGATGATGGGGTGGCGCCGAACGGGCGCCCGGGCGGAGCGGAAGAGCGTACAGCGCGAGTCTGCGGGGCTGCGACGCCGAAACGCTCTGAGCACGTCCGGGCTGTTCGGCGACAGGACCCCCGCCGATGAATCCGAAGAAGGGGGTCAGGCTCCACGAGGAAGGGAGCCAGACCCCTGTTACTCCCCGACGCGCACGAGCAAGCCCTTTTCCTTGCAGGCTGCGAACATCAGGTGGAACCAAGCGATCAGCGCGGCGAGGTAGACCGCGTTCAGGCCGACGGCCCAGACCAGCTCAGCTGTTGGAAAGACGCCGGTGGCGATCACCGCGCGCATCCCCTCGAAGACGTGCGCCGCGGGGTTCATCTGCGCGATCGCCTGGAGCCAGACCGGCAGGACGGACATCGGATAGAAGACGCAGGAGATCGGCTGGAAGAGGAACACCAGGCCCCAGGCCAGCACTTCCACCTCCTGCCCGTACCGCATGATGAGGCCGGTCGTCAGCACGCCGATGCACCAGCCCATGATGATGAGATTGAGCACGAAGGGAATCAGCGACAGGCCGAGCACGAACACGTTGAAGGAGTAGAACGCGAACGCGGCCAGCACCGTCACGCAGGACACGACCAGCACCTTTCCCACGCTCAGCGTCATGGTCGCGGCCAGGAACTCGCCCGGCGTCAGCGGGCTGGCAAACAGGTTCATGAGATTGCGAGACCAGATTTCCTCCAGAAAGGAGATCGTGACTCCCTGCTGGGCGCGGAACAGCACGTCCCACAGGATCAGCGCCCCCAGAAAAAACACGACGAAGTTCGGCAGCGCCTCCTTGAACTGCTGGAGATACAGCGTGATGAAGCCCCAGATGACCAGGTCCACGAAGGGCCAGTAGATGATCTCCAGCACGCGGGGAAAGCTGCGCTTGTAGAGGCACATATGGCGGTACAGCAGCGCGGTGATCCGATGGAGCTTCATGGCCTGCTCACGCCCGCCGATTGATCGCGTGCGAGTTTCAGGAAGACCTCCTCCAGGTCGGTCTCCCCATGCACCGCCTTGATGGCCTCGGCCGTCCCCTCCGCCACGATCCGTCCCCGCTGGAGAAAGATGATCCGGTCCGACATCGCCTCCATCTCCCGCATGTTGTGTGACGTATAGAGCACGGTCAGCCCGGCAGTGCGGCGGATTTCCTTGATGAGCGAGCGCGTTTTGTCCGCAATGTCAGGATCGAGACTCGCGGTCGGCTCGTCAAGGAACAGCACCTGCGGCTCGGTCAGGAAGGCCTTGGCGAGCCCGAGCCGGGTCATCTGGCCCGAGGAGAGCTTGCGGGTGACCTTCGTCCGGAACTCCTCCATCTCCATCTGCTTGACGACGTCGTCGATGCGGGACGCGATCCGGTCCATCCCGTAGAGCCGGGCGACAACCCAGAGATTCTCCTCGACGGTCAGGGCCTGCGGCATCGACACGTAGGTCGAGGAGAAGTTCACCTTGCCCAGGATCTCCTCCCGGTGGCGGTCCAGGGGCAGGCCAAACATCTTGACCTCCCCGCTCGTGGGCGTGACCAGCCCCAGCAGCATCTGAATCGTGGTGGTCTTGCCGGCCCCGTTCGGACCCAGCAGGCCGAGGATCTCGCCCTTGCGGATTTCGAAGGACACCCCGTCCACGGCCGTGAACGAGCCGAAGCGCTTGGTCAGATTCAGGACTTGGACGATGGGTTCCGACATGGGCCGTGAAAGACCCGCTAGAACAACAACTCAGACAGATTCTCGCTCACGTGGCACGTGAGGCATTTGCGGCTCAGGACCTTGCCCTCGTACTCGGTCTTCCCGTCGTGGCAGCGGAAGCAGTCCTGCTCGCGGTGCGCCTTGACCATCGTCGCCTCGATGGCCGCCTTCTCCGCCTTGGGAATGTCGTCCATCTTGATGTGCCCGCGCGGGACCACGATCTTGTAGTCCTTGTAGGGCTTCGCATGGACGACGGTGGCATGGCAGGTCGTGCAGCCCTCGCCCTGCCCGCGCTTTTTGAAGGCCTCCATGTGCTTGCGGTGCTCCATGATCAGGCCGGCCTTCTTGAGCGGCCCCGGCAGGTCCCGCGTGGTGATCTCGGAGATGCGCAGCATGTTCTGGTGGCAGGAGAGACAGACTTCCGTATGGACGGTCGCCTTCAGGTCCTCCGGCTTCTTGGGAGTCCCGAAAAACGTCACCATGACGTCGTAAGTGCCTTTGATGGCCTTATCCTGGATGAACCCCTCGAGCGTCGGCCGGACGTGGCAGGCCACGCAGGTCACGTCCTTGTGCGAGGACTTGGCCCAGGAATCATACGAGGGCTTGATCGTGTGACAGGTGGCGCAAAAGGTCGGCGCATTGGTGAGGGGAATCGCGACGGCGCCCGCGACCACCCCGAGGACCGCCAGCGCGATCGCGATCAGGACGATCTTGGGAATGTGAAATTGCATCAGCCGGGCCGGCCGCTCGCACGCGGGAAGCGTTTAGTAACAACGGCCGCCACGCCGGCGACGTCGTCGGGATCGAGCACGGGTATGCCGGCGGGCACACGCTCGAGCGGCTTGTTGGACACCATCGCCAGCAGGCCTTCGGGCGAAACGTCCACTTCGCCCACGTGGTCGCGCACCACGACGATCTTGGGATACCCTTCGTTCTTCCACCCCTCGGCGATGATCAGATCGATCCCCTCTCGCGCGTAGCGATCGCGCAGTTCCTCGACCCCAATCTCCTCGGCCACGTCCGTGAACATCGCGAGGCTGCCCTTGGTGGTGACGATGACGGTGCTGGCACCGGCCTGCTTGTGGCGCCAGGAATCCTTACCCTCGGTGTCGAGATTGAAACCGTGGCCCGCGTGCTTGATCGTGGCGATGCGATAGCCGTCCTGGACCAGCGCCGCGATGAGCCGCTCGATCAGGGTGGTCTTGCCGCTGTTGGAGCGGCCGACGAAACAAAGGATGGGGGGCAGACTCTGTGTCATGGCTCAAAAACCCCCGCCCAGGACCTGGACGTTCACGACGTCGCCGGGATTGAGCTTCTCCACTTCGACCGGGATATCGATCAGGCCGTTGGCCTTGACCATCGAGGTCAGGATGCCGGAGCCCTGACTGCCGGTCGTCCGCACCATCAGCATGCCGTTCTCCATCCAGAGGATGCCGCGGAGGAAATGCCGCCGGTCGGGCCGCTTGGAGAGCTTCTCCTGAAACAGCGCCTGCACGACCGGGCGCGTCAGCACCTGGCTGCCGCACATCTTCAGAATGGCCGGGCGCACGAGCTGCTCGAAGGTCACCATCGAGGACACGGGGTTGCCCGGCAGACCGAAGGCCAGGGTCTTGCCGATCTTGCCGAAGGCCACGGGCTGGCCGGGCCGGATCGCCAGCTTCCAAAAGTTCATCTCGCCGCCGAGCTCCTGGAAGACCGGCTTGGTGAAATCGTAATCGCCCATCGAGACGCCGCCGGAGAGCACGAGGAAGTCGGCGTTCAGCCCCTGCCTGATCTTCGCCTTCAGGGCGTCGGGGCTGTCCTTGGCGATGCCCAGCAGCATCGGCAGGCCGCCCGCCTCCTGCACCGCCGCGGCGATGCCGTAGCTGTTCGAGTTGACGATCTTTTCCTCGCTGAACCGCTCATCGAGGTCGGCCAGCTCATCGCCGGTCGAGAGAATCGCCACCCGCGGCCGCTGCGAGACGAATACGAAGGGCTTGGCCAGAATGGCCAGCATGCCCGCTTCGGCGGGGCGGATGGTCTTGCCTCTGGGGATGATGCAGTCACCCTTGCGGACGTCCTCGCCCTGGGGCCGGATGTTCGCGCCCTGCCTCTCCTCCTTGAAGACCTTCACCGATGTCGGCGTATTCTCGGTGTCCTCCACCTTCAGCACGGTGTCGGCGCCCTTCGGGATGGGCGCGC
>JAUSHW010000107.1 GCA_030648395.1 Nitrospirales bacterium
CCGAGGTGGTCGTTGATGGGGACACCGGCTTTGTCGTGCCGTGCGGAGATGCCGGGGCGATGGCGCAGAAGATTCTGACGCTGCTCGACGATCCCGCCTTGCGGAAACGGTTCATTCAAGCCGCCCGGGAGCGGACGAGGAAAGTATTTTCAGCTCCACAGGCGGCCCGCGCGATCCAGGACTGTTACGCCAGAGGCGGGGCGGGCCCTGTCGTTGAGCGGAACGTGCAGCAGCCTTTGCGCGTGTGTGTCATCTCCACCAACGCCTATGGGTTGCTGCGGCCTTCCTCTAAGCTTCCGTTCGGAGGCGCTGAAGTCCAGATTTGCAGCCTTGTAAGGGAATTATCGTGCGATTCCCGCTTTGCGGTTTCCATCCTGACCGGCGATGGTACCCGGAGAGGAAGAGAACAAAAAGGCCAGCTCACCATTGTGCTTGATCCGTTCCTCGGCAGGTTCCCACAAAAAATGGAGACAAAGACGCGATTGCTGGATGGCTGTCCCGCGCGGGTGGCCGCCGGCGTGCGCACGCTCGTTCGCGGGGCCTACGCATACCGACAACGGGTACTCGCGCTTCCTCTTTTCCGTGGGCTTGGCCAGCGTTATCGAGACGGCCGAGCGCTCCTGGCCTGGTGCCGGATACTCGTGGCAGTGGGGGCGGATATCTATGTCATGCGGTGCGCCTGGGTCCAGGTCGGCTATGCCCAGCTCGCCTGCGCGCTCCTGCGCCGGAAGTTCGTCTACATGGTCGCTCATGATATGGACATCTCAGGAGAATATGCGAGGTCCGTTGGCGCCGAGGGAACTCTTTACGAAGGCGGCTTGCGGCGCGCCGATGCCATTGTGTGCCAGCATGCCGATCAGGTGGCTGTGGTCCGCTCGCGCTATCAACGGGACGCCCGCTTAATTCGATCCTTGTGCCCCTATCCGGTGAATCCCCACGTGGGTGCCGAGCGCCATACGATTCTGTGGATGGCCCGTGTGGATTCCTGGAAGCGGCCGGAGCTGTTCCTCGATCTTGCCACCCACTTCCCCGATCAATCCTTTGTTTTGGTCGGCCCTCCGAGCCAAATCGAGCCGGACAACCTTCCGCAGCTGCTGGCGCGCGCAAAGGGCATTCCCAATTTGCGCGTCCTGGCCGGCGTGCCTTTTGACGACACTCCGGCTCTTTTTGAGGACGCGATGGTCTTTGTCAACACCTCGTCGGCGGAAGGCTTCCCGAACACGTTTCTCCAAGCCGCCGCCAGCGGGACGCCGGTTGTTTCCTGGGCGGTCAATCCGGAAGGCGTCTTGGAGCGCTATGAGATGGGGTATTGCGCCGACCAGGATTGGACCAGGTTTCTGGGATACCTTCAGCTCCTCTGTCGGGATGAGGCGTTGCGGAGGCGGTTGGGCGAAAACGGCCGCCGCTATGTGCAGCAGGTTCACGACCCGGGCACCATCGCCCGTGAATATGCCGAGCTGTTTTGGAGCTTGCGGAGCGGGTCGGCTGCTGATCGAGTGAAGGCAGCGTGAGCCGCCCGAGAGCAGGAAGACTGGTCGGGGTGGGCGCTCCGGCTGTTGGAAAAGGATAGCGATGTGCGGGATTGCCGGACAAGTAACGGCGGACAGACGGCCGGTTGAGCCGAGACTGATCGCCGCCATGGGCGACAGTCTGCGGCACCGGGGACCGGACGACCACGGCGTGTACGTCAAGGGGCACGTGGGGCTCGCGCACCAGCGTCTGAGTGTCCTGGATCTCAGTCCGGCCGGCCACCAGCCGATGTCGAACGAGAACGGCACGGTATGGATCGTCTTTAACGGCGAGATCTACAATTACCGGGAGCTGCGCGACGGGCTCACGCCCCGGCGCACCTTCCGGTCTCGCACGGATACCGAGGTGATCCTCGGCCTGTATGAGGAGTATGGGCTGCGGTGCGTCCCAATGCTCGGGGGCATGTTTGCTTTCGCGATCTGGGACGAGCGGGCCCAACGGCTGGTGCTGGCCCGCGACAGGCTGGGCAAGAAACCGCTCTACTATGCGGTGACGGACCGCGGCCTGGTCTTCGCGTCGGAGCTGAAGGCGTTGCTGGTCGGCGTCCCCACGCCCGCCACCGACCCGCTGGCGCTGCACCACTACCTGACCTTTCAATACGTGCCCGCGCCGCTGACGATCTTTCAGGGCATTCGGAAGCTTCGTCCCGGCCATGTCTTGGTCTACGAGAACGGGAAGGTTTCCGAAAGCGCGTACTGGTCGTTGCAGTACACCGACAAGCGGTCAGGCCGGACCGAGGCGGAGTGCCTGGAGGAGTTCCGGTCGTTGCTCACGGACGCGGTCAGGCAGCGGCTTGAGAGCGATGTGCCGCTCGGCGCGTTCCTGAGCGGAGGCGTCGATTCGAGCAGCGTGGTCGCGCTGATGAGCGGGCTGATGGCGCAGCCGGTCAAAACGTTTTCGATCGGGTTCAAGGAGGAGGCGTTCAACGAGCTGCCGCATGCCGGAACGGTGGCGCGGCTGTTCAACACCGACCACCATGAATTCGTGGTGGAGCCGTCCGCGGTGGACATTCTGCCGACGTTGGTCCGTGTGTATGACGAGCCCTACGCGGACTCCTCCGCGATCCCGACCTATTTTGTCTCGCAGCTCAGTCGGCAACACGTGACGGTGGTCTTGAACGGCGACGGCGGCGATGAGCTGCTGGCCGGCTATCCGCGGTACGATGTGACGACGTTCGACCGGCTGGCGTCGCGCTACCTTCCGGATGGCGCCCGGGAGCGCCTCGGCGGCCTGCTCGCGCGCGTGCCCGAGGGACTGCCAGGCTCGGGCCTGCTCCGTCATCGTCTGGCGCGTGCGATCGCGCCGTTCAGTCGCACCTACCTCGGCCGCATCTGCTATTTTTATCCCGAAGAGAAAGAGCGGCTCTATACGCCCGAGTTCGGCGAGACGGTCAGGGGGCACGATTCCTACGACCTGCTGGCGCGCTGGTTCGAGGAGGTCCCGGCGTCCGATCTCCTGGACCGGCTGCTGGGTGTCGACACGCGGAGCTACCTGCCGGACGACCTGCTCGTCAAGGTGGACCGCGCCACGATGGCGCATGGCCTCGAGGCCCGGTCTCCGTTTCTGGACCACCGGCTCGTCGAGTTCGCGGCGTCGCTGCCGGTTGACCTGAAGGTCCGCAATGGCCAGACCAAGTACCTGCTCAAGACGGCCATGCGCGGCATCCTGCCGGATAACATTCTCGATCGGGATAAAATGGGCTTCGGGGTGCCCATCGCCCGCTGGTTCCGGCAGGACTGCCGCGAGTTCCTGCGCGACATTCTCCTGTCGGATCGCTGCCTGAGCCGGGGGTATTTCAGGCCTGAGCGTGTCCGGCAGTTGGTGGACGCGCACCAGCGGACGGACACCGATTACGGGTACCGCCTGTACGCGTTGCTCATGCTGGAGCTGTGGCATCGCGAATACGTGGATGGGGTGCGCGCGTGACGGTCGCCGATTTCAACCGCGCGGTGCGCTTGACCATGAGCCTGGCGGGGTACGAGCTGCTCACGCAGCGCAAGGAGAGTTTTCTCGGCCTGGTCTGGCCGCTGCTGCAGGCCGGAGGGTTGCTGCTGGCCTTCAACCTGTTCCGCGGAGATGCCGGCGGCCTCGAGATCATCCTGTCGACGTACCTCGGCGTGCTGGTCTGGACGACCGCCTCGACCGTGCTCATCAGCAACCTGAGGATACTGCCTGCGAACCGCGAGCTGATCACGCATATCGCGTTCCCGCACGCCATCCTCTCCGTCGTCGACGTGTCGGTGAAGTATTTATTTTTCGTGGCCCAGGTTCTTGTCGGAGTGGCTGTCTGGCTGGTCGTGGTGCCCAACGAGCACTGGCTCCTGGTGCTCGCCTATCTGCCGATCTACCTGCTGGCATTCTATCTGGCGCTCCTGGCCATGGCCTGGATGGCGTCGATCATCGGGGCCGCGCTGCCAGACTTGTCGTTCCTGCTGCCGCCCGTGCTGCTCTTGCTGCTGGCGTTATCTCCCGTGTTTCAGCGCACCGCCGAGGGCGTGTCGTGGGCCGTCCGGATCTTGAATGAGATCAATCCCCTGTCCCTGTGGGTGGACGCGTTCTATGCCACGATCGGCATTGCCCAGGCCGGTCCGGCCGCGCCGTTCGTCTTTCTTGCGGCGGCGCTTGCGTCGGTGGTGCTGGCCCGGTATCTCATCACGATGTGTTATCGCGAAATCACCAAGGTGATCTGATGGGCGCGAACGGCAAACCCGTGCCCCTGCCCCCGGGGGCGATCCGAGTCGAGGACCTGGTCCTGGAGTACCCCGTGTATCGCCACCTGGTGCTGGATCGCTTCCGCGCCCTGCTCGGCGCTTTGCTGCCGTGGGTGAAGCCGCCTTCCAGGCGGGTACTGGACCGGATTACGCTCTCCATCAATCCGGGCGAAGTGGTCGGCATCGTGGGGATGAACGGGGTGGGGAAAACCTCCCTGTTGAAGACGATCGCCGGGCTGATGAGTCCCACGGCGGGAACCGTGCGTGTGGGCGGGCGGGTCATGGCCCTGCTCACCATGGGCGTCGGGTTCAGGCCCGCGCTCACCGGCCGCCAGAATCTGTTGATCGGGGGGTTGTTGCTCGGGTTGGACGCGCGCGGTATCACGGAGCGCACGCAGGGGATCGCCGATTTTTCCGAACTCGGAGAGGCGCTGGACCAGCCGTACTTCACCTACTCGTCGGGCATGCGCGCGCGCCTGGCCTTCTCGCTGGCGACCAGCGTGCCGGCCGACATCGTGATTCTCGACGAGACGCTGGCAACCGGCGATGCCCGATTCATCTCGAAGTGCTACCGGCGTCTCAAGGAAATCCGGGCCTCCGGCAAGACCATCCTGTTCGTCTCGCACAATCTGGGCGAAGTGGCGCGCGTCACCTCGCGGGTGATTCTTCTGGACCGCAGCCGGGTGGCGTTCGACGGCGACGTCTTCGAAGGGCTGAAAGCCTACGAGGAAGCCCTCGCTGAGGCCAACCAGCCCGCCCACGCTCTCCGCTCCGAGCTGAACGGTGCCGCGGTCTCGGTGACCGTGCGGGACGAACAGGGGCAACCCCTAAAGCTCGTCGAGCTGGGCCAGCGCGTCGCGATTGAGATGCGGATTGACGCGCAGAAGGATCTCGGGGAGTCGTTTGTCTTTCTCCGGATCATCACCGTGGAGAGCAACCAGCTCTACGCCTATCTCACGATGAAGCGCCGGGATACTCTTCGCGTGGTTTCTCACGACAAAGATTCTGTGCCTATCGGGGCTGGCGAAACCACCATCACATGGACGATTCCATTCTGGACCGGTGGGGAGGGTAGCTACTTCATCGATGCGTATATCGGACCGGCCTGCGACCCTGACGCCCCGGATATCAGCGGCGGGCGGTTCTGGCGTCACGCGGTTCATGTGAGCAGTGTCTATGGGAATGCGTACCTGAAGGGTGCCGCGAGCGTGACCGAGATGCCTGTGGAAAGTGTCAACGTCAAACTGTCTTGATCGGAGTGGCGCTCTGCGAAAGGAGGCCGGTGAAGCACTTGCGGAAACTCGTTGATTTTCTGGTCGGCGCGGGATCCGCGGCCTCGTCCCGCGACATGGGTACGGCCAACGACGCCGGCATGGTGACTGACGCGCAGCTCGCGCAGATACTGGCAACCGTGAAGCCGTTCACGATGGTGCATGAGTCCGGCGTCCGGTTTACGGTTGAGCAAGCGCTCCGCCTCATACAGCAGGGCATCCCGGGGGCATTCGTTGAATGCGGGGTCTGGCGCGGTGGGTGCAGCCTCGCCATGCTCCTGGCCCAGCGCTTGAAACGGGGCCGAGTCGAACGGCCCGTGTACATGCTGGACAGTTTTGAAGGGCTGCCGCCGGTGACCCCTCGTGACGGACCTCTCGCGCTGCAGTGGAAACAGGGGGACGACCCCGCGAATTATTTCGACAACTGCACGGCCTCGATCGAGGAGTTGAAGAACAATCTGGGAGCCTTGGGTTTCGGCGCCGAGGACTACCGGATTTGTCCCGGTTGGTTCAAGGACACGCTTCCTCGTCTTGCCGAGCAGCTGACGGTCCCGGGCATCGCGTTGCTTCGTCTGGACGGCGACTGGTACGACTCCACGCTGGCCTGCCTCGAGTCGCTTGTTCCGCTCGTCTCGGAAGGAGGCATTGTCATCG
>JAUSHW010000108.1 GCA_030648395.1 Nitrospirales bacterium
GCCAAAGTCGCCCCTCCCGCACCCGTTCAGCTTCCAGTTCAACCTAAGCCCGAGCCGAAGCCGGTGCCGGAGGCTCGCGTGGTGCCGCCGTCTCCGACGCCGATGCACGAGCGCGTGGTGACGGGCCGGGACGGGGCGCTGATGGTGCTGGTGCCTTCGGGAGAATTTTTAATGGGCAACCAGGCCGAGGAGGACGCGCCACCCCACCGCGTCTATCTGGACGCGTTTTACATCGACCGGCATGAGGTCACCAACGGCCGGTATCTGAAGTTTGTGGAGGCCACCCGCCATCGCGCGCCTCAGCACGTCGTCGATCCGCAATACGATCTCTGGGCGGGGACGGCGCTCTCGCAGGGAGTCGCGGACTTGCCGGTCGTCAACGTGGATTGGTCCGACGCGGACGCATACTGCCGGTGGGCCGGCAAGCGCCTGCCGACGGAGGCGGAATGGGAGAAGGCGGCGCGTGGAACGGACAGCCGGATTTATCCGTGGGGGAACGAGGCGCCGAGTCTTGCGCGGTTGAATTTTTCGCGCCGCTGGCAGGGCGTCCACACGCTTCAGCCGGTCGGCAATTACGAGGCGGGCAATTCGCCCTATGGGGCGCAGGACATGGCCGGCAACGTGTGGGAGTGGGTCGGTGATTGGTACGACGCGGGCGCGTATGCGGCGGGACCGGCGCGCAATCCGCAGGGGCCGTCATCCGGATCGTCAAAAATCCTCAGGGGCGGGTCATGGACAAACTCCGCGGAGACCGTCCGCGCGACGCACCGCCGGGAAGAGGACCCCGACATGCGCAACAGCGACAGCGGCTTCCGCTGCGCCCGGGGCGCGAATTAATGCAGGCGGGAGTTTGACAGGCTCTGGCGCCTATGTGATCATATAGGCCATCCTATAGATCAATGGGGAGAGGCCTGTTATGGCGAGCGGGACGAGACAAGCGAACTTCACTTTGCCGGAAGCGTTGTTGGAAGAATTGCGAAAAGCCGTTCCCAAAGGGGAGCAGAGCAAAGTCGTGGGCGAAGCGTTGCGGAACGAGCTCGCGCGGATCAGGTTCAAGAAGGTGCTGCAGACCAGCTTCGGCGCTTGGAAGGCGGAGAGGCATCCTGAGTTGGCGAAGGGGACGCAGCGGTTTATCCGTTCGCTCCGCAAGTCCGCTCGCCCGGGGCGGCTCGCCGCGCAATGAGCAAAGCGGTGCTGGATACGGATGTCCTCATCGACCTGCTCAGAGGGCGGGAGGCGACGCGGGCCTTTCTACACGATCTCGCCGCCCATGCGGTGCCATGCTGCTCGACCATTTCGGTCGCCGAAATCCACGCCGGCATGCGCCAGGAAGAAACGGCACGTACGACCGATCTGCTCAATGGACTGGTGATCCTGCCGGTGACAAGGGAAATCGCTGAAGTGGCGGGGCGTTTTAAGCGGAGATCAAAGAGCCGTCGCTTGGAACTGGCGGATTGCCTGATCGCAGCGACTGCGTACGTCGAAGGGGCCTTGCTGGCCACGGGCAATGTGAAGGATTATCCGATGGAGGAAATTTCCGTTCTGCCGGCGCGAGGCTAACGGAATCTAAACCGAAGCGGATAAGGAATAAGTTGACTTTGCCCCCACGTCTTCGTTTTTGTTATAGTCCTGCCCAACTTGTCCGGGGTGGTACAACAACTGGGGGCAGGTCAAAATCAATGTGTGGGCTTCTGCGTGTTTTCTTCACTCCGAGGTATAGCCTCAGTTTCATCGGGCGTGATCGTGATGCCTTGTAGGTTCTCCTCAACCGGAGTTGTGTAGTCCTCGATTTTCCTTCCACCTTTCTCAAGGACACCTTGTCTTTGACCTTGCATCTTAGGCTTTTTGGGGAAAACGATTTCCTGCTTTTTCCCTTTTAATTGCTCAGGATCAATCTTGTTTAGTTGATCGAGTGGCACCACGATCTCCCGCTTGCCTTTCATGGACTCCTTCAGATCAATGTTCCCCTGGCTATCCCGTACTAATGTATCTTCTGGAGATGCCTTACAACCTGCCATTAGGATGAGGAAAGCACTACAACTGGCCAGTAGGCTGCTGATGGCAAGATTGCGCAGAAATGGAGACAGATTTATTTTTTGATTGCATTTGCGGCCCGCCAGTCCGCCCACGTGATCATGGAAAAAATCTGTCCCCATTTCTTCCTACGCCCGGCGCGAACTGATTTTTACAGGTCGCCCACCAGGTAGATGTTGCCCGTCGGCTGCGGCTTCCCGCCGGCCGGTTCCATGCTCACGGCGAACTTCTGGATCTTGGTGACGTCGGGAACGTTCTGGATCATCACGCGGCCCTTTTGCCCGCGGTCGAGCGAGAAGATGCCGGCGCTGACTGGTTTGTCGGTGATGGCCCAGAGCTGGTACGTCTTGCCGGCCGGCAGGGCCGGGAGGTTGCTCGCGTAGAAGAATCCCCGGCGGGTGTCAGGTTCCACGAACACCATGGCATACGCGTTCTTCGCCATGTCGGTTCCGCTCAGGGTCGCCATTTTGGAATAGGGGGATGAAAAGATGCGGGCGATTTCTTCGGCGGGTTTTCCCAGCCGGGTGGCCTGAAGGGTTTCGATCTGGTCCTGATGCTTGGCAAGCAGCGCGTGCGTGGTGCCCAGGATCTTGACGGCGCGATTCAATTCCGACGTCGCCTTGCTCAGATTGCGCTGGCGCTCGTCGAGTTGGCGTTCGAGGTCGGACGCCTTGAGGGTGGCCTTGGCGAGCGCCATCCGGTCCTCGACATAGCCCACCCGCTCGGCTTCGAGCGTTGCGTACAGGTAATATGCATACCCGCTGACCCCCAGGAGCAGGCCGGCGAGCGAGGCGGCGAGTGCCAGGGACCTGCCGGCCGGCCGGTCCCGCAGGGATGCAGTCTGAGGGGGAATCTTTGACGGCTCCCACTCGATCTTTGCGGCGGCGCTCGGCTGAGCCTTATCCGGCGGGGGCGGGATGCTCATCTTTGCCGGAGGTATTTCCCGTTTCGGAGGCACTGCCGGTTTGGTCGGCGGCAGGATCAGCGTTGCGGTGGGCGCCGGAGCCTCCACCGGAGCGGCTATCTGCGCGTTCGGGCTGGTGAGGGCCCGCATGATCTTTGCCTTGAGCCCGGCCGGAGGCGTGTTCAACGTCAGGGCGTACGGCAGCATCGCCGCCGTCCCCTGGTACTGCCTGAGCAGGGCGCTGCAGGGCGGGCACCCGGACGCCAGGTGCGACTCCACCTCGCGGGCCGGGTCCGGCTCCAGCGTGCCGAGGGCGTACAGGCTCAGGCTTTCTTCCAGTTGTTCGTGGTCCATCCGTGTGTCTACTCGGTCAATCCGAGTTCCTCCTCCCATAAGGGTTGGAGCCCGTCCCGGAGTTTCTCCATGGCCAGCCGGATTCTGGTTTTGATCGTGCCCAGGGGCACGTTCAGCCGTCCCGAAATCTCCACGTGGGTCAGCCCCTCGTAGTACGCGAGCTCGATCGCCTGGCGCTGCACCAGTGGCAGGGTCTCGAGAGCCTTCCAGATGAGAGCCTGGCGTTCATTTGCGGCGCGCAGCTCCAGGGCGTCCGCACCCGAGGCGATCAGGTCGGAGGCCGGCGTGTCGTCGAGCGAGGCGGTCACGCCCTTCCCCCGGGAACCGAGCGCGCGTACCCGGTCAATGGCGCGGCTCCGCGCCAGCGTGACCAGCCAGGCCATTGGCGTCCCGCGCGCGTGGTCGTAATTCGAGGCCTTGCGCCAGACCTCCAGATAGACCTCCTGCAGGAGATCCGCCGCCTCCCCCTCGTGTCCCACAATCCGCGAGACGAGGGTACACAGCAGCGGACTTGACTGTTCATAGAGTTGTTCGAACGCCGCCTGGTCCCCGCCGGCGACGCGAGCCACGAGGTCGGGAGCCACGGCTGAAGAACTCTGCGGGATGGGAGCGTCCATGCGCCTCGTCGCGGCCCTCTAGGGGAATCTAAGGGGGGCATCATACCACTTACGGATACGGACGGCAAAAAGTTGCATCCGGGGGAAAATTTCAGGCAGGCGCCGATTTGAAATCGGCAGGAGGGGAGAGTACGATTCCATGCGCAGGGGAAATCGATGCTGACTCCGACCCGATGGGCCCAGTTCACCTCCTGGTGGCGCGATGCCGCCAATCGCCTGGGCGTGGAATCCCAGTGCGAGGCCTTTCTGTCTCCGGAGTCAGGAGGGATGGAAGCCATGATGAAAGTCGCCGGCGCGCAGGGAGACCTCGATTACGTGCTCTTCGTGCTGCTCCGGTATTGGGTGCCGCCCATCCTGCCTCCGGCGGGCAAGGAGCGAATGGTGAAGGATGATGCCGACTACTGGATCGAATCAGAGCGGATACTCAAGCAGGCGGTGCGCCGCATGCGCGAGCTCCGTCCCTTTCTGCAGATGCTCACGGAGTCGCATCCCGGCCCCGACCCGCAATCGCCCGTGCCGGCGCCGCAGTCGGACAGCGCCTCGCCGCCCGAGCTGGACCTGCCGGCGCTGCTGGAGGGGATCGCCGAGGCCGCGGGCAGGTTGGGGGGGCCGGATTACACCTCCGTCGTCAAGAGTCTCAACTCCACGCCCTTCCGCCAGGTCGTCCACTTCCGGCACAACAAGAAGCACAGCACCGAAGTCTGGGTGGTGTTCCTGCTCAAGGAGCATCTGCGATCGCTGGGGCTGGGCAAGGACCGGGCCTGGCCGGTCGTGTGCGAAGTGGTGACGGCGGCCGGCGTACGCAGCGCGGAGGGGAAGCCGTACCAGCCCGACGAGCTCAAGTCCTGGTGGACGAAGCAGTGGCCGCGGTCCTACGCCCTGCTCACCGCCAAGGACGCCTCCGTCCAGCCCGGCGAGTTCGCCTACCAGAGCGACTACCAGTGGTTCCAGGCGTGGATGCCCCACCAGCTCGAAACACACAACTAGTGAAGATCTCGTTTGTCGCGTATGTGCTGGCGTTTGTTCTGATGGCGGGCTGCGACTTCAAGCTCACGCCGAAGCGGCCGACGCTTGATCTTCCTCCTCCCGCCAGCTCGGAAAAGGTCAATGAACTGGTCGAGCTCAACCGGCGGGTGCAGGAGCTTCAGCAGGGCGGGAAATATGCCGAGGCGATTCCGCCGGCTCAGCGAGCCGCCGAGCTGTACGAGAAGGACCTGGGGCCCGATCATCCCTTCGTGGCCACGGCGCTCACGACCCTGGCGGAACTCTATCGCGCGAACGGGGAGCACGCCCGGGCGGAACCGCCGTTCACGCGCGTGCTGGCCATCCGCGAGGCAATGCTGGGGCCCGGCCACCCCGATGTGGCGACCGCCCTGAACGACCTGGCGCTGCTGTATGACGCCATGGGCGACTACGCCAAGTCCCAACCGTTGTACCAGCGGGCCCTGGCGATCAGGGACAAGGCCCAGGGGGGCGGCCATCCGGACGTGGCGACGGCCCTGAACAATCTGGCGCTGCTGTATGACGCGACCGGCAATGCCGCCAAGGCCGAACCGCTCTATCAGCGGGCGCTGTCGATTCGCGAGCAGGCGCTCGGCCGCGAGCATCCGCTTGTCGCGGCCGTCCTGAACAACCTGGCCGTGCTGTTGGGCGCGACCGGCAGTCCCGCCAAGGCCGAATCCATGCACCAGCAGGCCCTGGCCATTCGCGAGAAGGCATTCGGCCCCGGCCATCCGGATGTGGCCGCGTCCCTGAACAACCTGGCCGATCTGTATCGCGCCGGCGGCAGCTTGGCGAAAGCCGAGCCTTTGTACCGGCGGGCGCTGGCCATCCGCGAAAAGGCGCTCGGCGCCGGGCACCCCGATGTTGCGACGACGCTGAACAACCTGGCGGAGTTGTATCGCGTGAGCGGGAACGGCGCCCAGGCCGGGCCCCTCTACCAGCGGGCGCTGGCGATTCGTGAGAAGGCGCTCGGCCCGGATCACCTGAAGACCGCGCTCACGCTCACCGGCATGGGCGCACTGCATGATGCCGGGGGCGACTATGCGAAAGCCGAGCTGCTGTACCGGCGGGCGCTGGTCATCCGGGGAAAAGGCAAGGGCGTCGATAGCCCGGATGTTGCCGCCACGCTCGGCGCGCTCGCGTTGATCTATAAAAAAATCGGGGACTACGAGCAGGCCGAATCCCTGTATCGCCGGGTGATCAGGATTCAGGAGAAGGCGCTCGGCCCGGCCCACCGCAACCTGGCGGCGCATCTCAGCAACCTGGCGGCGGTGCATGAAGCCGCCGGAAACTACACGAAGGCGGAGCCCCTGTACCAGCGCGTGCTGGACATCCATGAAAAGGTGTTGGGCCCGGAGCATCCCACCGTGGCGGCCGACCTGAGCAATCTCGGCGTGCTGTACGCCGCCATGGGGAATGCGGGGAAGGCCGAGGCCTTTTACCGCCGGGCGCTGGACATCCGCGAGAAGGTGCTTGGCACCGGCCACCCCAGCGTGGCGACCGAGCTGAATAATCTGGCCGCGCTTTATCGCGAGACGGGGGATCGCGTGCAGGCGGAGGCTTTGTTGCGGCAGGCGCTGGAAATCGATGAACTGGCGCTTGGGCCGAACCACCCCAACGTGGCGACCGACCTGAGCAACCTGGCCGCGCTCTATCATGATGCGGGAAACGACGCGAAGGCGAAGCCGTTATTGCGGCGGGCGCTGGCGATCGATGAGGGCGCGCTCGGGCCGGCCCATCTCACCACGGCGTCCTCGCTCTCCAACCTGGCCCGGCTGTACCAGGCCATGGGGGAGAACGCGAGCGCGGTGCCGCTGTTCCGCCGAGCGCTTGCGATCCAGGAGCAGATGCTGGGTGTCGACCATCCGGAGACGGTCGGCGCGCTGGGCAGTCTTGTCGCGGCCTATACAGCCGAGGGGGAGTTCGCAAAGGCGGAGCGGCTGGCGCGGCGGGTGGTGCTGATCAGGGAGCAGGTCGCAGGCCCCGACCATCCCGCGGTGGCGCAATCGCTCATCACGTTCGCGGGACTCGCCGCGTCACAGCAGCGCCATCAGGAGGCGGCCGCCCTGTTCACGCGGGGGCTCGCGCTCCAGGAGAAACAGATCGGAAACAGCTTTCCCGTTGCGGAGGACGCGCACAAGCCGGCGCTCACCCGCTCCCTGTCAGGGGACATGTTCATGTTCCTCTCGCTGATCCATCAGCACGTGAAGGGGGACCGGGACGCGGCGCGCGAGGGGCTGGAACTGGTGCTGCGTCGCAAGGGGGCCGCCATTGATGCGGAGTTCCTGGCCGGCAATGAGATGCGGGACCGCCTGCCTGCACAGGCCCGGCGCGAGTGGCAGGAACTTCACGCGGCGCGCGGCGAGCTGGCCCGCCTGGTCCGCCAGAAGCCGGCGCGGATGAGCGCGGATACATACCGGGAGGCGCTCGCGGCGCTGAATCAGCGGATCGACACGGTGGAGCAGCGCCTGGCCGGCGAAAGCGCACTGGCGGCCAGGGCGCTTCAGCGCAAGACGGTCACCGCTGCAGGCGCGGCGAAAGCCCTTCCGGAAAATTCCGCACTGGTGGAGTTCGTGAAAATCCGGGAGTTCGATTTTGGCGCGGGAAAATGGAAGGCCTCCGGGCGCTACCTGGCCTTCGTGCTGCGCAAGTCCGGGGAAGTGGCAATGGTGGACCTGGGCGACGCGGCCAAGCTGGAGGAGCGGGCGCGGCGCGTTTTGGAGGACGTCCGCAGTTTGACGAGAGTGAAACCCGTCGTCGCCAAGCCCGCGAAGAAACTCAAAGACCGGTCGACGCTGCCGCGCGGACTACGGCCCCTTGAAGACCTGTACGCCCATCTCTGGGCGCCGCTGGAGCAGGCGCTCGGCAGCGCGGACAAAATTCTACTCAGCCCTGACGGCCTGTTGAACCTGGTGCCCTTCGCGGCTTTGCAGGATAGCCAGGGACGTTTCCTGGTGGAACGCTACCAGCTTGCATACTTTGCCGGCGGTGGGGAACTGACTGGTGGCGACGGCGCGGCGCCGCAGTCCGGCAGCGAGCTGCTCCTGGTCGCGAACCCGGCTTTCGGCAAAAGCAGTGCGGGCTTTGCGCCGCTTTCCGGAACGGAGCGGGAGGGGCAGGAGGTGGCCGCCCTCATCGGCGCCAATGGATCGGTGGCGCAGGTGCTGGTCGGCAAGCTGGCGACGGAGAGTGCGGTGAAGGCCGCCGGCAGCCCGCGAATCCTGCATCTGGCGACCCGCGGATTTTTCCTCTCCGATGAGATCATCGATTGGGATTCGACTGCTCCCGTGGTTTCTCCGAAGAGAGGCCGTTCCGTGAAAAAGAGGGCGGCGGCCACGCCGTATGAGAATCCGCTGGGACGCTCGGGGCTGGCCCTGGCCGGCGCGAATCAGGCGGCGGAGGTGGCGGAAGGAAATGACGGGCTGCTGACGGCACAGGAAATTTCCGGCCTGGACCTTGCCGGGACGGAACTGGTGGTGCTTCCGGTCTGCGAGACCGGAGCCGGGAAGGTGCAGAACGGCGATGGAGTCTTCGGGTTGCGGCGCGCGTTTGCGCTTGCGGGGGCGAAAAATCTGCTGATGAGTCTCTGGCTGTCCGGCGATGAGGTCGCCGCGCGGCAGGTGAAGGATTTTTACCGGAAGGTCCCAACGCTGGCTCCCGCCGAAGCCTTGCGGCAGGCCCAGCTCGAGTCCATCCGCGAGCTGAAGGCCACGCACGGCAACGCTCCGCCGGGGCTCTGGGCGCCGTTCATCCTCCAGGGCGCGCACGCGCTGGGCCGATAAAAGCCGCAACATCCAGGCTGCCGCCGGCCCCCTATCCTTTTCAGACACACTGTTGCGAAGAAGACACGGCGCACGAGGCCTTTTCGTTTCCATGAAGCGACACCAAACGTGTTGATTCATAATGAATCCTGAAAGTGGTACGCATGATGCACTGTACTTTGTTATGAAACGGCGGCAGGTGACAACAGACTGCGAACGTATGCTGACTTACAAGGAGGTGGGATCATGACAGAAAATCGCGCATCACAGGTGAAGACCATGGCATTCATGTTCGTGGGAGGCGCGGTGCTCGGCGCCGTCGCGGGTATTCTGCTCGCGCCGAAGTCAGGCGAGGCGACCCGCAAGGACATCACGGGTTACGCGTCCAAGGTCAAGAGCGAAGTCGTGGACGCCGCGCAGCGCACGAAGGCGGGGATTGAGGCCGCGGTGGAAAAGGGCCGGGCGTTGCTGTCCGAGTCCAAAGCCGCGTAGCATTCGCTCCACGCGAGCCGGCGCAGGTCAAGATCGCCGCTTGGCCTGCGCCGATTTCCCTTTGTGTTCTCCCGCCTTCTGAATTGACACCCTCGGGCTATTCTGCTACCTTTTCCCGCACTTGAAACTCGCAATGCCGTGTCTCACTCGCTTCTGCGATATGGATGCGGGAGGGAGGAAATCGCCGGGTGTTTTACGGGTCTTCCAATCGGGCCGTCCTCCCGGTCGTTGCCGCTTTTGCTTGTGCTTTCCTGCTCTTCGGAGCGCTCTCCCTCGCAGACGCCCAAACCGACGAAGCAACTCTCTTCACCGAGGGTTACCAGGCGTACCTCAAGGGGGACACGGATAAAGCCGTCGAGACATTGAATGACGTCCTGAAACAATACCCGAATGGCAGGGTGAATGATCTGTCCCTGTACTGGCTGGGAAAATCCTACCAGAAGGCCGGCCGAACCCCGGAAGCCCTCGCGGCATTCCGTGAACTCAAAACGAAATTTCCGCAAAGCTCCATGGTCGGCCACGCCTCACGGCAGATTGCGGCCCTGGAGAAGAAAGGCCCTGCGGAGCAAGCGGCTCCTACGCCGGAACCGAAAGTCGCCAGGCCGCCGGTGGAACCGCCGGCCGAGTTGAAGCCCGAAGCTCCGCCGAAAGTTGCGGCCAAGCCTGAGCCAGTTCCACCGGTCAAGCCTGAAGCGCCGCCCAGAGAGGCGATCAAGGCGCCGGCCGAGCAGCCCCCCGCGGTGAAGTCAGAAAAGCCGGAGGCGTCGCCGAAAGTCGCGGCCAAGCCCGAACCCAAGGCGCCGGCTGAACTCAAGCCGACCGCCAAGCCTGAGACCGCGCCCAAGGTCGCGACCAGAAAGGAAGCCCTGAAGCCGGCTCCGGCGAAGCCTGGTCGCGTGCCGTCATCGAAGGCGCCGGCGCGGCCGCCCCTGTCCGCGCCTCCCGCCGGCGAGTCGGTGTTTCTTGTTGTGGAGCGGGTGGCGGGCCTGGATGTTGCCGATGGGGCGGGCCGGTACGTGGCCATCGCAGGCGATTCCATCACGGTCCCGTTCGGCGTGACAAATCGTGGAAACGCCGAAGATGCGTTCCTGCTCATCTCGACGTTGCCCCCCTCTTATCAGGCCGTCTTTTTCCAGGACCCGGACGGGTCCGGCAAGGTCAGAGCCGGGGAGCCGTCCGTGACCGAAACGCCGCGGCTCGGCACCGGCGACCGCGCCCGGTTTATGCTCAGGGCCCGCCTGCCGGTCGAGATGAGCGACGGCGCAGCGCAGCCATTTGAGATCAAGGTCTCCTCCAAATCCGACCCGGCCGTGTCGCACACCGTGCCGACAACGCTTGTTGCCTCCGCCCCCGCACTGCGCGGGACGTTCGCGCTGGATCGGGTGAAAGTCAAACCCGGCGATGCTGTGTCGTATACCTTGTCGCTTTCAAACGTCGGGTCTGCCGATGCCCGCTCGGCTCGTGTCGTCGTGTCCTATCCGGGCACGCTCAGGCTGACGCAGGCCACGCCGTCGGCGTCATCGGTTGATCCGCAGGTGCATACGGTCACATGGGATCTTGCGCGGCTGGCGCCGAGCGACCGGCCGGCCGTACGGCTCGATTTTCGCGTCTCGGAGGACGCCCTGGCCGACCAGGACCTCGGCCTCCGGGCCATCCTGCAGTCCGCCGTGGGCGAGCAGACCGTGTCCGTCGTTTCGTCGGTCGCCAAAGTTGAAGCGGTGGCGGGTGTGCGGGTGACGGGAGCCGAAGCGTTCCGCACGGTCTTCCCGCGGGAGACGGTGCTGCTGCCGTTTACGCTGCGGAACACGGGCAACGGCGCTGACCGCTTTGTGCTCAAGAGCCAGAGCGACCTCGGCGGCGGGGTGACCGTGATCGAAGACCGGAACCGCGACGGGGTCCGTCAGCAGGACGAGCCGGTGGTGGAGATGACCCGGCTGCTCAACCCACAGGAAGAGATTGCGCTACTGGCCGAGCTGGCCGTGCCGTCCGATGCGCCTGATGCGAAGCGGCATTCCATCAGGCTGGCCGCGACCTCGGAGCGCTCCCGGTCGGTGGCCGCAGAAACCGGGCGCCTCGTCGTGATCGCGCGGCCCGTGGTGGCGGTGGCTACGCAGATGGCGGCCAAGGAAGGTATTCCGGGCAAGGTTTTTTCCTATCAGCTCGTCGCCACCAATACCGGCACCAGCCCGGCGCGGCGCGTGCTGGTGTCCGAGAGCCTCCCGCCCGAGCTGGAGTTCGTCGACGCCCAGCCGAAGCCGGGCCAGGTCGAAGGGCAGCGGCTGGCATGGGAGATCGCGGACCTCGGATCGGGACAGCAGGAAATTCTCACGGTGGGTGTGCGGGTCAAGAAGGGCATTGCGGCCGGCACGCCCGTCCGGAAGTCCACCATGGTCCGCTACCGGGACATGAAAGATCAGGTCTATGAATCAAGCCCCGGAAGAGACGGGCCGTAGCGTCGGCCCGGCCGGATGGCTGGGGGTCGTCCTTGTCGTCGTCGCGGCGTCGTTGTTCATTATCTTCTCGCCGAGATACTCCCAGGAGTCGCTCCAGAAAAAGAACCAGTTGGGGTCTGTTGCGGCTGCATACGCGCTCGCGGCATTATGGCAACGGACTCCCCTGGACAGGGACGCCTTCGAGTCGGCGCTGGCCGACCACGCCGACTTTTCGGCGGCCGCCCGCATGCTCGGGTTGCAGGCGCAGCCGGTTCGCGTGACGCTGTCGGCCATCCTGGGCGCGCGGCACCCAATGCTCCTGCTGCTCAAGGAGGCCCCTGATGTTGTCGTGACCCGTGAGCTTCTGGAGGGCCGCCCGAGGAAGGCCGGCGCGCGCTATGTGGTGCTGGCTGAAATCCACGGCGACGAGGCCGTGATCCTCGATCCGGGCGTGGGACCCTTCACCATGTCCGTGCCGGACCTCGTCGAGAGCGTGGGGGATGTCGGAACCGTGTGGGTGTCCAACCCTTGACGCCCACGGCATAATCCGTTACAATGCGCTCTTCATTATCGGCCGAGACTGCCCTGCCGTTCTTCCTATATTCCCGGCCCATGTGTACACCGTGTGTTTAGGGTAACGCAGAAAGCGTGCGGCATTTTGGTAGTCCGAACTCAGAATCAGCGGAGAGGGTATGTCTCGATCACATGAACTGAAGAAAATCAGGAATATCGGCATCATGGCTCACATTGATGCCGGCAAAACGACCACCACCGAGCGCATTTTGTTCTACACGGGCGTCGCCCATAAGATGGGCGAAGTCCACGACGGGGCGACCGTCATGGATTACATGGAACAGGAGCGGGAACGGGGCATCACGATCACGTCCGCGGCCACGACCTGCGAGTGGCGGAAACATCGCATCAATATCATCGATACCCCCGGCCACGTGGATTTCACCATCGAGGTCGAGCGCTCCTTGCGGGTCCTGGACGGTGCCGTGGCGGTGTTCGACGCGGTGCAGGGGGTCGAGCCGCAGTCCGAAACGGTCTGGCGCCAGGCCGACCGTTACAAGGTGCCGCGCATCGTGTTCATCAACAAGATGGACCGGATGGGGGCGGATTTCTACATGAGCGTCCAGACCATCGTGGACCGGCTCGGCGCGCGCCCGGTCGCGACCCAATTGCCGATCGGACGGGAGGGCGAGTTCAAGGGGCACATTGATCTGGTCACCATGAAGGCGATTACCTTCAAGGATGAGACCAAGGGCGCCCAGTACGACGTCGGCGAGATTCCGGCGGACATGCTCAAGCAGGCGAAGGAATACCGCGAGAAGCTGATCGAGTCGGTCGCCGAGTTCGACGATGCGGTGATGGACAAGTACCTGACCGGCAAGGAATTGACGGAAGATGAGATCCAGCAGTGCATCCGGGCCGGAACCATCGCGATCAAAATCAATCCGGTTCTGACCGGCTCCGCGTTCAAGAACAAGGGCGTGCAGCATCTCCTGGACGCGGTGGTGGATTATCTGCCGTCTCCGCTGGACATCCCGCCGTTGCTGGGCTACAGCCTGGACGGCGAGAGGCGGATCGAATGCAAGGCCTCCGATAGCGAGCCGCTCTGCGCGATCGCCTTCAAGATGCTGAACGATCCGCATGTCGGCCAGCTGACGTTCGTCAGGGTCTATTCGGGCGTGATGACACAAGGCACGAACCTCTACAACGCGAACAAGGACAAGTCCGAGCGCGCCAGCCGGCTCGTCAAGATGCACGCCGACAAACGGGAAGAGATCGACGCCATCTATGCCGGTGAGATCGCGGCCGTCGTGGGGCTGAAGTTGGCCACCACCGGCGACACCCTCTGTGAGGAAAAAAGGCCGATCAAGCTCGAAATGATGAAGTTCCCCGAGCCCGTCATTTCGATGGCGATCGAGCCCAAGACCAAGGCGGACCAGGAGAAAATGGGCTACGCGTTGAACCGGCTGTCCCTGGAAGACCCGACGTTCAAGGTCAAATCGGACGAGGAGACCGGCCAGATCGTTATTTCGGGGATGGGAGAGCTGCATCTCGAAATCCTCGTCGACCGCATGAAGCGGGAATTCAAGGTGGAGGCCAATACCGGCGCGCCGGAGGTGTCCTACCGTGAAGCCATCACCGCTGAGGCGGAAGGGGTGGGCAAGCACATTAAGCAGTCAGGCGGCCGCGGACAATACGGGCATGCCGAGATGACCGTCAAGCCGGGCGAGCCGGGAACCGGGCTGGTCTTTGAGAACGATATTCGCGGCGGCGCCATTCCAAAGGAATTCATTACCCCGATCAAAAAAGGCGTGGAAGAGGGCATGGCCGTGGGGCCCCTGGCCGGATTCCCCCTGCTGGATGTGGAGGTGCACCTCGTGGACGGGTCCTATCACGATGTGGACTCCAACGAAATGGCCTTTAAGATTGCCGGCAACATGGCCTTCAAGGATGCCATTCTGGGAGCCAAGCCCGTGCTGCTCGAGCCGATCATGCGGGTGGAAGTGGTGACCCCGAACGAATACACGGGCGACGTCATCGGCGATCTCAATTCCAGACGCGGGCAGATCGTTGGGATGAACACCCGCGCAACTGCCTCGGTCGTGGAGGCGTCGGTGCCGCTGGCGACCATGTTCGGCTACGCGACGGTCGTCCGCTCAAAGACCCAGGGGCGCGCCACTTTCACGATGGACTTCAAGGAGTACCTGCCCTGCCCCAAAGCCGTGCAGGAGGCGATCATCGCCAAATACACCGGCAAAGCCTGATCCTGTAGGGGCGGTTCGCGAACCGCCCCTACACACCTCCGTCCCCCATTCTTCTTCTTTCTGTTCCGTGGTTTTGTGTTACAATGGCCCCGATGAGTCGTCCTATTCCCG
>JAUSHW010000112.1 GCA_030648395.1 Nitrospirales bacterium
GCGGGAGGCAGAAAGGCTTCCGGCCCGACCACCATTTTGTACGGCATACGTGTATCCATGCACTCAACTCCTTTCATTGAGTCTTAGCGGGCTGGACGCCCGCCAAGGTCTTCCCGAAGGAAAATATCCATCGGCGTGAGCGGTTGCCCAGGCTCCGGCACGATGGAAGCGAGCCGCAGTGAGGTCGCTGCCGCGATCAGCCGTGTATATGGCAGGGCCCGATCCGGCTCAACAACGATGAGCCGATTGACTGTCTCTGAAAACGCACGAAGGTCTTCCGTTGGCAGAGGCCTGAGGACTTTCGGATAGAGCGCGGCGACCTTCAAGCCGAAGCTCCGGCAGAAGGCGACTGCTTCCCGAACGACCCCCTGGGAGGCTCCCCACGTCACAAAGCCAACATCGGCGGCAGCGTCCCCTTCCCGCTCGGATCTGCACAGCCAGTCGGGTGCGCACGCCTTGGAAGGGTCTCTCGTGCCTTCCAGCTGCGCTGCCGTACCGGCCACTTCCTCCAGGACAGAAACAGGGACACTTTGAGACCGACAGGTTAAGCGATCATCCATGATGACCCAAACCGGCGTATTGGCTTGGGCCAGCCGACGCGCCTCAACCATGCAGCGGAGGGCGTCGGGAAAATCTGCCGGCACCAGTATGCGAGGCTTCTTCTGTGCGTCGCCCCCACTCACCATCGTGGGGTCATGGACTCCCATGAGCGCTAAGATATCTGCGTGAGAATTGCGGTAGACCTCTTGCGCCATGAAATTCCGGGTCATCGGCGACGCGATGTTGTTCCAAGAAATGCTGACATGCTCACCTATCCACTCTTCCGGTGACTGCTCCAAGTGCTGCACGCATACCGGCCCGCAGTTGCAGTTCCCCATTTCAAGCCCCAGCCCGACCACCTGGTGCGAATTTAAAATCACCTGTCGGTGAGGATGGAGCGGAGGAGACGGAAACGCACAGATGTCACGTTTTTGCACATGCTTGGAGGCCCAGTTCACGCCGATATCGAAATACTTCGTCCTGAAATCAGGCCGCAGTCGCCGCCGAATGACTTCCTCGGGCATGCCCAGCAGATGCGCCAGCACTCCAATCGCGATGACCTCCTTCTCGGAACGCCGGCCATGCCGCTGGTGAAGATCAGCAAAGGGAACCGGATAGACGATCACGCCCTCAGGGATTGCCGGCGGCAATGCATCCGGCATGCTCCGAGCGTCGCACAGTAAAAGGCTGCCGCGTTGGAGATGAAAGGAATTGCGCGGGGGCAGCTTCCGTCCGAGATAGACCAGCACGTCACAGCCGCTTCCCGTCGAAGAGAGTGTATCCACCGACACGCGCAGGCGAACTGACGTGGCGGGGCCGATGCCGTCCAACCGTTCGGTCTGCGCCAGCACCTCCAATCCTTGATCGGCCAGCCCCTGCTCAAGCGCAGTCGTTCCCTTGGCCAGTTCGCCATTGCCGCCTCCGGCAATTTCGATGACGATATCGGAAGACCGCTCAGGGCTTGCCGGCAACCAACGTGTAAACGGGGCCATGGACCAGCCCCCTACTCCACTCTCCTGGATATTGAACCGGGCTGCATGCCGGCGCGCATCCAGTGCACGGCATAGTTTCGCAGGAATAAATGGTCGTACACGGCCGAAAGAAACTTGCGTCCGTCTACTGGAAGGCGGTGGTATCCGTCAAAGTCCGTGACGCCTTTTCGGAAGAGCGTGCCTATCAAGCCGGCATGACTTGTGGTGACAGACCCGGTGGCCGGATTAAATTGAACGACCGCCGTTCTCCCTCTTGGCAACTGCACAACGACAAATTCCATTTCGCCTCCACGCTTTTGCGTACGCTCCCGCTCCATCAGCGCTGGTGCGCGACAGGATTGCAGTGAGACAGACCCCCGTTCGCCTGGCTCTGCGTGCCGGTCAATATGACGGTGTTCCCGTCGGCCGGCACCGGGATCTTTAATTCGTTCCGGACCCTCCGGAAGATCGAAATAATGTGATCAAATTTCTCCAACTCCACGTCTTGCACGGTCAACATCGCGTCCTCGTGGATGTCATGACAGAAAGCGATCGTCAGGCAGTTGGTCCCGCCGCGAACCATTTTCAGGGCGAGGTTGGCATAGTGACAGTGAATCCCGATGAACAGGCAGACCTCGATGTGGTTGTGCCAGATGGTCAGGTTCGGGTGGTTCGGGTTGATGACCTCTTCCGGATCGACCTTCGGGTATTTGGGCCGGTAATCCGGCATCGGGATGATCATGACGTTGGGGATTTCCGCGGCCAGTCTCTGCAGCGCCTGACCTTTGGCGATCCAGTCCTTTTCCCAGGCCCAGAGGTAAAGGGGACCGGGGAAAATGGTCGGATTCTTTCGTGTGAACATCTGGCGGGCGGCTTCTTCAATCACCGCGTCTTCCGGGGCTTTGACGCCATAGAGCAATCCCGACCCGGAAGCCGGGATCTCGACCCCGAGCTGCATGGCGGATGGCACCAGAAACCCTGCCGGCCCTACATCAACGATGCGCTGGTTTTCTTTTGCTCGCGGTTGGTTCATAAACAATGCTCCTCCGGATGATTTGGAAATCAAAGATGGGAAACGCGCCTTGTCATGCCCTTCAGCAAAGCAATGCTAGTGCCACCTGCCTGCTGAAACACCACGCGCAGTTTTATCTTTTGAAAACAGGGCGTTAGCGCCATGCTTTTGGAAAGGCAGCCAGCGAGAAGAGGGAGCGCTATTTTTGAGCCGCAATATTTGCAGCGGCCGGATTGTTCAGAAACCGCGGCCTATTCCGGCAATGAGAAAAATCAGCAGGTTGCCAAAAAGATGAGGCAAGATTGCGGTGAAATTGTTGCAGGAAAGGAGGAAAGGAAGATCTAGTCTTTGATCCCGTATTCTTTAATTTTGTATTGCAGGGTCCGTGCGCTTATTCCGAGTAAGGCCGCCGCTTTTTCCCTGTGGTTCGTGACCTCGGCCAGCGTGCGCTGAATGATCTCACGTTCGATCCCTTCCAGGGTGGTTCCCAGTGTGACCACCATCGTTCGCGCTTCCTCCCGACTCGCTTGCACTTCGAGAGGGAGATGCACGGGCTGGATGACCTTTTCCCGCACAGTCACGACCAGTCGCTCAATCACATTTCGCAATTCCCGGATATTCCCCGGCCACGAGTAGAGCTTCAGAGACCGAAAGGCCGAGGGGGAAACCTCCACCATGTCCTTGTGGTGGGTCTGGGCGAACTCCGCCAGAAAGTTCTCGACCAGCAAGGGAATATCCTCGCTCCGGTTCCGAAGAGGAGGGAGCTGTATCGGGATGATAGTGAGCCGGTAATACAGATCTTCCCGAAACGCGCCGGACTTCACGGCCTCTTCAAGATTACGGTTCGTTGCCGCGAGGACTCGCGTGTTCACCTTGATGACCCGTGTGCCCCCCAGTCGCCGAAATTCCTTCGTTTCTAGTACGCGGAGAAAATCAACCTGCGCTTTGGGAGACAGTTCGCCGACTTCATCGAGGAACAAGGTGCCTCCATCGGCGAGCTCAAACCGTCCAGCTTTAGTGGATCCGGCGCCCGTAAAAGCGCCGCGCTCATAGCCAAACAGCTCGCTCTCGAATAAATTGTCGGGCAGCGCCCCGCAGTTAAGGGTCACGAACGGACCCTCCGATCTGGGACTTTTCTGGTGCATCGCCCGCGCGACCAGTTCCTTCCCGGTTCCACTCTCCCCCACAATCAGGACCGTAATATCGCTGCCGGCCACCTGCTCGATCAATTCATAGACCTGATGCATCGGTTCGCTGTTCCCGATCATTCGCTCGTAATGTTTCCTGGTCTGGAGATCCTGCCGCAGGCGCCGATTTTCGGCGGCGAGCCGGCGTCTCTCCAACGCTTTCTCCACCACCACCGGGAATCGCTCTTTCTCGATGGGTTTGGTCACATAGTCATAGGCCCCCAGCCGCATGGCCTCAACCGCGGTTTCCACAGACCCGTAGGCGGTCATCACGACGACCTCGGTTTCTGGAACACCGGCTTTGATCCTGCGGAGCAGCTCGATTCCTCCCATGCCCGGCAGCTTGAGGTCGGTCAGGATAAGATCGACGGGCGTGCGTTGCATGAATGCCCATGCGTCCTCACCGCTCCCGACTGCGACAACGCGATGCCCCCGCTTTTCCAGGATCGTCACCAGTGCCGACCTGATATTCACCTCGTCGTCAACGATGAGAATCTCGGCTTCCGGGTTCATGCCTCCACCTTTTCGGCAAGCCTGCCGGCCACGGGCAACCTCACGATGACTGTGGTGCCACGCCCCTCCTCGCTGGAAACCTGGATCTGCCCCCCGTGGTCCTCCACGATGCGATAGGCGATGGCCAAGCCCAACCCGCTCCCGGTCGGCTTGGTCGTAAAGAACGGTTCGAACAGTCGGGGCAAGTCCTTGTGCTTGATCCCCGTACCGGTATCCTGGATGACGAGTTCGACCCATTCCCGCCCTTCATACCGCCGCCGGTTGACGGCAATCCGGCAGACGCCCCCAGCCGGCATGGACTGCACGGCATTGACGACAAGGTTAAGAAGGACTTGGCTCAATTGGGTTTCGTCTCCAAGGACCCGCGGCAATCCCAATCCCACAGCCGTCTCCAGCCGAACCTGACGCTCAGCCGTTTCATAGTGAAGCAAGTGGACGATGTGCGTGACCACATCCTCAATCCGTATTTCGCTCATCTCGACTGACGCAGGCCTGGCAAACTTGAGGAAACTGTCCAGAATCCCCTTGAGCCGGCGGATCTCGACGTTCACGACATCGAGGTAAGAAGACACTTTGGGCACATCCACCTTTTGCTCGCGAAGCTCTTCCTCCAGGAGATGCGCGTTGAGGTCCAGCGCGCTCAAAGGGTTTCGAATTTCATGGGCGACCCCTGCCGAGAGCGTGTGGAGAGCCGCCAGCTTCTCAGCATTGCGAAGGCGGCGTTCCAGAATCAGCAATTCCGACACGTCCTGCACCTGAAGGATGACTCCATCAAGCGCCCCCTCTTCCCCTCTCAATTCCACCGTGCTGACCCGAATCGTACCGGTATCACCTGTTGTCGTCTCGGGATAGGGGAAATCCTTTTCGCGGGTGTGCCGGTCCTTTTTCAGCGCGTCGCTGAGCAATGCCCTGATCGTATCTCCTTCCGGAAAAACCTCTTCATACGAGTAGCCCAGCAAGGCTGCCACATGCCGGCCCAGAATCGCCTCAGCCTTGGGGTTCACGGCCGTGATCATGCCGCTTCCACTGATCGTCACAATGCCGGTGGGAAGGCTATGCAGAATATTGCGGGCCAGGCCCTTGACCGCCTCAAGGGTTTTCAGCGTACTCTGGTAGTGCTGGTGCGTAACGACCGCAGCGATCCCCACACTACTCACGACAAACAAGAGCACCGCAATGGCGATCAGGTCTCGCCGCGACTGCCACAAGGCTGGAAACATATTGGTCGGCACATCGCGGCCCGAGGTCAGTCCTTGCACAACGGCCTTTTCATGCTCGATGCTGAATAGCAAAATGACCGAGACGGCCAAAGCCAGAATGAGAAGAACGGAAACGATCAACCGGAAGGGAATCGCTTGGAAAATTGTATGCTCGGGAATGGGGCGAAACATATTTTATACCGTGCTGAATGCGGTTGTTAATCGTAGCATATCGCGATGTCACCGTACAGCGAGCACTGGCAGTGGCCGAACTCTTCGCGTGCCGCGTGAGGCTCACAGGGCATCCTGTATTATCCGGAATAAGCAAATGTAGTGCCGGTTCTTGGCAAACAAATTCGCTCCTGGTGATCTGCCTACACTCGTTAAAAATTGAGGTATTTTTCTCGCGAACTTAGGAAGCGGCCTGGCGAGATGGGGATTTATAAGTCGCGAACCGCAAAAATTGCAGTGCGGTGTGCGTTCGCCGACAATCCGGTTAGGTGCCGGTGATGAACTCGATGAACCGGTGCTCAGCCCAGTACCGGTCCCCGTCCGCGCGACTACGCGCAATGAACCCGCAATGGCCGCCGTGCGCGGGCGCCTCAAGCCGGATCATGGCATTCATCCGGACAGCGGGGATGTCGAAGATCCAGTAGGGAATGAAGGGGTCGTCCTGGGCGGTGAGAATGAGCGTGGGCACTGCGATGGAGCCGAGCACGTGCCG
>JAUSHW010000124.1 GCA_030648395.1 Nitrospirales bacterium
CGATCTCTACGCATTTCACCGCTACACCGGGAATTCCGCTCTCCTCTCCCGCCCTCTAGCCAGGCAGTCACCTACGACCTTCCTGGGTTAAGCCCAGGTCTTTCCCGCAGGTCTTACCTAACCACCTACGCACCCTTTACGCCCAGTAAATCCGAACAACGCTTGCCACCTCTGTCTTACCGCGGCTGCTGGCACAGAGTTAGCCGTGGCTGCTTCTGAAGGTACCGTCCGAACGGTTGCCCGTCCCATCTTCCCTCCTGAAAGGGGTTTACAACCCGAAGGCCTTCATCCCCCACGCGGCGTCGCTGCGTCAGGCTTTCGCCCATTGCGCAAGATTCCTCACTGCTGCCTCCCGTAGGAGTCTGGCCCGTGTCGCAGTGCCAGTGTGGCTGGTCGTCCTCTCAGACCAGCTACCCGTCGCAGCCTTGGTGGGCCATTACCCCGCCAACAAGCTGATAGGACATGAGCCCATCCTCAGGCGCCGAACCCTCGGTTCGGCTTTCCAACAACCTCTTATGAGGCTGGTGGGTATCGTCGGCATTAGCTCCCCTTTCGAGGAGTTATTCCCCACCTGAGGGTAGGTTACCCATGCGTTACTCACCCGTCTGCCACTTTACAACCGTATTGCTACGGCTTCTCGTTCGACTTGCATGTGTTAAGCGCGCCGCCAGCGTTCGTTCTGAGCCAGGATCAAACTCTCAAAAATAAAACACTTTTGAAATTAACTCAAGGGCCGCCATTTCAATACACCCTATTCAGTTGTCAAAGAACGAAAGTTTCCCGACAGACGAATCATTTTACAGAAACAAAAACTTCCTGTCAAGTGCCCCACTTCCCCTAACGGGCACCCGCAGGAAGATCATAGCTTCAAAAAACTACTGGCGTTTTTATAGCACAGCCCACGGAGGATCGTCAAGACGCTCCGTGAATTTTCCAAACACGCTCCTTGACCCATTCCGGCAATACCGCTATCGTGAGGGATCGCTATTTGGAAGGATAAGCCGACACTCTCATGTATCCCACTTTGGAAACTGGTTCACGGCCTTCCCCCAATTCTCCCCTGCTGGGGTTCTGGTATCCTGCCATCGCAGCTTCCCTGGTCCGTCCAGGAAAAATGAAGTCCCAGCTTCTGCTTGGGGCCCCGCTGGTGATTTGCCGCAACCAGCATGGTCAACCATTCGCGCTCCGCGATATCTGCCCGCACCGGGGCATGCCGCTCTCATTCGGACAGTTCGCCGGCGACCGCCTGGAATGCTCCTATCATGGATGGCAGTTTGACATGAATGGGCAGTGCCGGCACATTCCCGCATTGATCGAGGGCGGCACCCTTCAGCCTGAAAAAATTGGGGTGACCACCTATCCCTGCCAGGAGCAAGACGGCTACATCTGGGTCTATGTCCCAGACGCCAGCGACACAAACACTGCGGTTCCCGAGGTCCCGCGCCTGCCCCTCTATTCTGATCAATACCGGTTCCTGCATATCTCCACCATGCTGAAGTGCACGCTGGACGACGGCATTGTGGGGCTGATGGACCCGGCTCATGGACCGTTCGTTCACCAAAGCTGGTTCTGGCGCAGCCGGGACAGCATCCACGAGAAGGCCAAGGACTTCGAACCGATCCCGTTCGGCTTCCGAATGAAAGCCCATACGCCATCCCGCAACAGCACGCTCTACAAAGTGCTGGGGTTCTACGGCGAAGATGTCTCCACGACCATTGACTTCGTGCTCCCCAACCTTCGCTACGAGATCATCCGATGCGGGTCGTACTGGTTCTCATCGCGCGCCACCGTAACCCCCATCACGGAAAACGAATGTCGGATCGATTTTTGCGCAGCGTGGAACCTCTTCCGCTGGGTTCCGCTGTCCAAGACCATCTTTCGTCTGATCGCCCGGTACTTCTTGGACCAAGACAAGCGCGTGATGGAGCAGCAGGCCATGGGCCTTCGCTATAAGCCGGCCATGATGCTGATTGACGACGCTGATACGCCTGCCAAATGGTATTATAAATTGAAAGCCGCGCAGCTGGCCTCCCGCCGAAATGGGACCGCCTTCGATCACCCATTGAAAGGGCCGGTCACGCTCCGGTGGCGCAGCTGACTCCGGGATTGCCCAGGACTGCGCGAACGTAGGATAATCGCGTATGCTCTTTCAATGGAAACGTCGCGACGTGCTGAAAGTGGCCTCCGCCGGTCTCGCGCTTGGCCTCGTGGGGCAGAAGGCCGAAGCCGCCGCACTCTTCGGCCGGATGTTCGCGGTTCCTTCCCGCGAGACGTCCTACTTCACCCCGAACGACAAGTTCTACGTGGTCAACTATTCAGACTCCCCCTTCAGTCTCTCCCGCGACATCAAGGCCGACCAATGGCAGCTTGCAATCACCGGGGCTGTCAAGAAGCCAAAAGTGCTGCGCTACGCCGATCTCTTCAAGAGACCCGCGCTCGATCGCGCGGTCACGCTGGAGTGCATCGACAACCTACCTGGCGGCGACAGCATGGGAACTGCCATGTGGCGCGGCATTTCGCTCAAGGAGTTGCTCGTGGAAGTGGGCGCCGATACGGAAACCGCTCGAGACGTCGTGTTTCGCGCCGCAGACGGCTATGACGACAGCATCACCTTTGAGAGGGCCATGCGCGGCGATGTGCTGTTGGCCTATATGATGAACGGGGTCCAGCTTCCCAAGATGCATGGATTCCCGATCCGCGCCGTGGTACCGGGCATCTATGGTATCAAAAATGTCAAATGGATCACCGAAGTCGAAGTGTACGACGGCGACTATAAAGGTTACTGGCAGCGGAAGGGCTGGACCGACGACGGCACGATCAAACTCACCTCACGTATCGACAGCCCTGGCCATTATCAGAGCCTCCGCGGGAAAGAGCACCTGTTTAAAGGCATCGCCTACGGAGGCCCCGAGACCATCAAGAAGGTCGAGATCAGCCTCGACGGGGGTAAAACCTGGGACGGCGCACCCCACGAACTCCCGCTCTCACCCTATACCTGGGTGGTCTGGTACTATAATTGGGTGCCTCCCAAAGCCGGCGCCTATCAGGTGGTGGTTCGCGCCATCGATGCCAGGGGCCAGGTCCAGACGTCCGAGATTGTGCGTCCCAGCCCCGCAGGGTCTAGTGGTCTGCACACCATTGTCACCATTGTCGACCACGTCTAAGGTGCCCGCCACATGAACGACCCACTCGACCCACCACAGCCCCTGCCTCCACGCGTCAACCCGACAACCAGCCAAGGGGCGTACGCGACAGGACTCGTGGTCCTTCACACGCGAGATGAGTTCATGCTCGACTTCATCGCCGGGTTTGCCTCTCCGCCGCAGGTCGTCGGGCGAGTCGTCGCAACACCCGCGCACCTGAAGCGGATGCTCAAGGCGTTACTGGACAATTTCGGACGGTACGAGAAGTCCTTTGGCGCCATCCCTGTCCAACCCGAGAACACCCGAGCCAAGGCCGGGCAGGTAGGTGAGCTTTATGCCAAGCTGCAGGTCATGGACGACGTGCTCGGCGGGGCCTATTCAAATGCCATGTCTGTCATGCATACGCGTGACGAATTCATCATGGACTTCCTGACGAATTTCCCGCCCGTCTCGAAAGTCACCTCGCGCGTCGTGGTCAATCCCACCCACCTGCGCCGGATCATCTCGGTCTTGGGCGACAACCTGTCGCAGTACGAAGACCGGTTCGGCAAGATCGACGACGGTTCACCGCCGATCGAACCGCGGGCAATGTTCAATCTGAACTGAGAGTTCGCCGGACAGGATCAGGCAAGTCACTCGATCTTGTCGAGTTTGATGGAAAGTTCCTTGAGCTGCTCGGCGCTCACAGGCGAGGGGGCCTCGGTCATGGGACACTGGCCCTTCTGGGTTTTGGGAAAGGCGATCACGTCGCGGATGGAGTCGGCGCCGCCGAGCAGCATGATCAGGCGATCCAGGCCAAAGGCAATGCCTCCGTGCGGCGGCGCACCGTACTCGAGAGCTTCCAGGAGAAACCCGAACTTTTCCTGCGCCTGCACTTTGTCGATGCCAAGCAAATCGAGGATTCTCAACTGCATGCCGCTGCGATGGTTGCGAATGCTTCCGCCGCCGACTTCACTCCCGTTCAAGATCATGTCGTAGGCCTTGGCTCTCGCCTTCAGGGGATCCGTGTCCAGGAATGCGACATCTTCATCCAAGGGCGCGGCAAATGGATTGTGCATGAAGATGTATCGCTTCTGCTCCGGATCGTAATCCAACAATGGAAATTCGACCACCCAGAGCGGCCGCCACGCTTTCTGGTCGACCAGATTCAGTTCCTCGCCAAGTTGCAGGCGCAAACGGCCCAGCACATCATGCACAACAGCGGGCTTGTCGGCCCCAAAGAGAAGCAGGTCACCTACCGCTGCGTCAGGCAATCCTGCCAGGAGGCTGCGAGCATCCAGGAATTTCGCAATGACGGATTCGAGCTGCCCCTCGCCCGCGATCTTGACCCAGGCCAGGCCTTTGGCCCCGAAGCTCTTCGCGGTTTCCCCGAGCGCATCAATCCGGCTGCGGGCCATCGACGCCCCGCCTTTGACGATCAGGGCCTTTACAATACCACCCTGGGCGACAGCGTCCTTGAAAACCTTGAATGCACTCTTGGCGGCAAAGTCACTCATGTCATGGAGCGGCATCCCAAAACGAAGGTCTGGCTTGTCAGAGCCATACCGGCCCATCGCCTCCGCATAGGTCATCCTCGGAAACGGCGGGGCGAGGTCAATGCCGCCAGTCTCTCGAAAAACCCCAGTGATCATGCGCTCCATCAAAGACATGACCTGTTCGCGGTCAACGAACGACATTTCCAAATCAATCTGCGTGAACTCTGGCTGCCGGTCGTTCCGAAGGTCTTCATCCCGAAAGCAACGCGCAATCTGATAGTAGCGGTCCACCCCGGCGGACATCAGGACTTGCTTGAATAACTGGGGCGACTGCGGCAGTGCGTAAAAGCTGCCTGGATTCACACGGCTTGGAACGAGGTAGTCCCGGGCCCCTTCGGGCGTACTCTTTGTCAGCACCGGCGTTTCAACTTCCAGAAATCCTTCGGCGTTGAGAAATGCCCGTACGTGCTGCGCCACGGCATGCCGCAGGCCAAGCAATCGCTGCATCTTGGGCCGCCGCAGATCAAGATAGCGGTACTTCAGGCGAAGCACCTCCGTCACGTCGGCGTCGTCCTCAATCTGAAAAGGGGGCGTCTTAGCCTCATTGAGCATCTCGACAGAATCGACAAGCACCTCGATCTCCCCCGTCGGCAGATCAACGTTTGCGGACTCCGCCGGCCGCGCGACCACCACCCCATCGACCGCAACAACGCACTCTGGACGAAGCGCATGCCCCGATTGATGGACGCCGGCATCCCGCTCCGCGTTGAACACCACCTGCGTCAAGCCGGTTCGATCCCGTAAATCGATGAAGATCAGACTCCCGTGATCGCGACGCCGTTGCACCCACCCCATCAGGCGTACGGACTGCCCGACTTCGGATGAGCGGAGCTGCCCGCAAGTCTGCGTGCGTGGCTTCATGATGCCAGCTTCTCCTTGCCCGCCGCGGCATCCTTCAGCCGATGGATTTCAGGGTCTGTCAGAAACCGATAGTCGCCAGAGGGAAGCGTGCCCAACGTCAGCGGACCGAATCGAAGCCGTTTGAGTTTCAGCACAGGATGCGCAACAGCCTCGAGCATGCGTTTTACCTGATGCGTGCGGCCTTCGAAAATGGTCAGCTCAATCCAGGAATTATCCTCGGTCTTCCTGACTTTTTTGGCGTGAGCCCGGCCCGTCATCCCGTCGCTGAGCCGAACGCCCTTCTCCAGTCTCTTGATTTGCGCCTCGTCCAGTACTCCCTTGACCTTCACCAGATAGGTTTTGGGGACATGGTACCGTGGATGCAGCAACCGCTGGGCCAGTTCTCCATCATTGGTGAGCACCAGCAAGCCCTCGGTATCGTAATCCAGACGGCCGACGGGAAACACCCGGTGCTTGATCCCCCGAAGCAAGGACTGCACCGTCGGGCGGTCGTCCGTGCCAGGCCCCTCAAGAGTAGTCAGCACGCCTTTTGGCTTGTTGAGCATTACGTACGCCTTGGGCGCCGCCGGCTTCAGGTGGCACCCATCCACTTTCACATGATCATGAACCGGATCCACCTTGAGACCCATTTCCATCGCCACCGTGCCATTGACGGTCACACGGCCCTGGCGGATCAACTCCTCCGCCTTGCGGCGTGAGGCGACACCGGCATCCGCGATGACTTTCTGTAAACGAACGGTGTTCACTCCCATTCGATGGTGCTCGGAGGCTTCGAACTGATGTCGAACACCACCCGATTCACTCCTTTGACTTCATTGATGATCCGCGTCGAAATCGATCCCAACACATCGGCAGGCAGCCGTGCCCAATCGGCCGTCATGCCGTCCACACTGGTCACCGCCCTGACGGCCACCACATTATCGTACGTTCGCTGATCGCCCATGACCCCCACGGTTCTGACCGGCAACAGCACGGCAAAGGCCTGCCAGACCCTGTCATAGTAGCCCGCCTTGAGAATTTCGTGCTCAACAATCGCATCGGCTTTGCGCACGATAGCCAGCCGCTCTTTCGTGACAGGCCCCAGAATGCGGATCGCCAGGCCTGGACCGGGAAAAGGCTGCCGTCCCACGATTTCTTCAGGAAGCCCCAGTTCCCTTCCCAATTCCCGAACCTCGTCCTTGAACAATTCGCGTAGCGGTTCAATCAGGCGAAACCGCATCCGCGAAGGAAGCCCTCCGACATTGTGGTGAGTTTTGATCGTCGCCGAGGGACCTTTAAAGCTCACGCTTTCAATGACGTCGGGGTAGAGCGTGCCCTGAACGAGCCATCCGGCATTTCCCGCTCCGCGCGCGAAACCTTCAAACTCCTTGATAAAGGCCCGCCCGATGATTTTACGTTTCCTCTCAGGATCGCTTACAGATCTAAGTGCGCTGATAAACCGGGACGATGCATTAATTAACTTCAATTTTAACTTGAAGTGTCTGGCGAAAGTTTCGCATACCAGTTTCGCCTCTCCTTCCCGCAAGAGACCATGGTCAACAAAGAGACACGTGAGCCGGCCGCCGACCGCTTCTTGGGCAAGCGCGGCCGCGACTGAAGAGTCCACGCCTCCGCTGAGCGCGCAAAGGACCTTCCCGGTTCCCACCTGGGCCCGGATGGCTGCAATGGTCTCCGCCTTGAACGAGCGCATGGTCCAATCCGGCTTCACCCCGCAGACGTCATAGACGAAATTCCTCAGGATGGCCGCCCCTCCTTCGGTATGGGCTACTTCAGGATGAAACTGGAGGCAATAGATCCGTCTGCCGCGATCCGTCGCTTTCATGGCCGCCACCGGTGAGTTTGAGGTGCGCGCAATAGCACTGAAACCAGGCGGCATCCGTTCGATTCGGTCTCCATGCGACATCCAGGCCGTCGGACTGGTTTTCTCTCCGCGGAACCCCTTGAACAGATCCGTGTGATCGTCGATCTGCAGCGTAGCAGGACCGTACTCGCGGTGAGCCGACCGCGCCACGACTCCGCCCAGCAAATGGGTCACCAGCTGCATGCCATAGCAGATCCCAAGAATCGGGATTCCCGCGTCCAGGAGCTGCTTGGGGACGGTCGGAGCTTTCCGATCGTAGACACTGGAGGGACCTCCGGACAGAACGAGGCCGGCCGGGCGGTACTCCAGGATGCGAGTGAGCGGGACATTATAGGGCAGGATTTCCGAGTAGACGTGAGACTCGCGGATACGGCGGGCAATCAACTGCGTGTACTGGGAACCGAAGTCAAGAACCAGGATTCTCTGGTGCTGGGGACCCATCGCATTCGGAGAGAAACTAGAACTCAACCTCTGTCCGATAATTGGGGGCTTCTTTGGTGATGATGACATCGTGGACATGACTCTCGCGTAACCCCGCTTGAGTCACTTGAATGAAGCGGGCCCGTTTCTGCATTTCAGCAATTGTGCGACAACCGCAGTATCCCATCCCGGAGCGGAGTCCGCCGACCAACTGATACACCACACCGGACATGGTTCCCCGATAAGGCACGCGGCCCTCAATCCCTTCCGGCACCAGCTTTTGCACCGGCCGATCCTTTTGCGCATACCGGTCGCGCCCCCCACGCTCCATGGCACCAAGCGACCCCATTCCCCGATACACCTTATATGTCCGGCCTTGAAAAAGGACCGTCTCGCCGGGGCTTTCTTCGGTCCCGGCAAATAGCCCGCCGATCATCACCGCAGAGGCGCCGGCGGCAATCGCCTTGGAGATGTCGCCGGAGTACTTGATTCCCCCGTCTGCAATAATCGGTACCTTGGCACGGGCGGCGGCAGACGCGCATTCCGCCACGGCCGTTAATTGCGGCACCCCGGCTCCGGCAACAATTCGAGTCGTGCAGATGGAACCAGGACCGACTCCCACTTTGATGGCGTCGGCGCCGGCCGCGATAAGGTCGCGGACTGCTTCCTTTGTGGCCACATTGCCGGCCACGATCTCCACCTCCGGGAACCGACGCTTCAGCAAGCGCACGGTGGCCAGCACGCTGGCGCTGTGCCCATGGGCTGTATCCACGACCACAACATCCACGCCCGCCTTGGCCAGTTCGGCCACCCGTTCTTCCGCGTCTCCCCCCACTCCCACCGCCGCGCCCACGCGCAGGCGGCCATGCTCGTCTTTGCAGGCATCAGGATATTGTATCCGTTTCGCAATGTCCTTGATCGTGATCAGGCCCTTGAGCTCGAACCGCTTGTTCACCACGAGCAATTTTTCGATCCGGTGCTGGTGGAGGATCTCCCTCGCCTTATCAAGCGTCGTCCCCTCAGGCGCCGTCACAAGGTGTTTGTGCGTCATCACCTGGGAGATCTTCAGGTCCATGCGACTTTCAAAGCGAAGGTCCCGATTCGTGACGATGCCAACGAGTTTTCCGTTTTTGGTCACCGGAATTCCCGAGATCCGATATTGCGCCATGATCTTATGAGCGTCCCTGATCGTGCTGTCGGGGGAGATCGTCACGGGATGCATGATCATGCCGCTTTCAGATTTCTTGACCCGATCCACCTCTGCGGCCTGATCCACCGGCGAGAGCACGCGATGGACGATCCCGATCCCGCCCTCACGAGCGAGTGCGATGGCCAGGCGGGACTCTGTGACCGTGTCCATGGCGGCACTGACAATCGGGATATTGAGCGTGATTCGGCGTGTCAGGTGAGTGCGGGTATCGGTCTCGGCCGGCACGACCGAGGATTTCGCCGGGACCAACGCCACGTCATCAAAGGTCAGTCCCATCGGCAAGGAAGGCTGTAGCATGAACGCTATTGCTTCGGCATGGACCAGAGATGCGTTCCGGGGGCGTCCTGCAGGATGGTCTTTTTTTCCTCCAAGGCCGAGGACTCGGACTCCGACACCTCGGCCTGTTCGCGCAACTGCAGTTCCCCCTCGTCCGCAGTCATGAACTGCTGGACTCTGAAGTTGGAACTGTCCAGCACGAAGATCGCACCGCGGCGATCGACCGCAATCCCATACGGAAAGTTACACTGGCCACGCCCGCCGCCAAAACCACCCCATTGGGTCTCAAAGTTCCCGTCCCGGTCGAATTTCTGGATCCGGTGATTGCCCGTGTCCGTGACGTAGACAAATCCGTCCCGATCGACGGTGACGCCCCACGGATTCCACAATTGCCCGGGCTCCTGTCCCTTGGTTCCCCACTTGCCAAGGAGCTGTGGGAGAAAATTTGTACTGGTGTCGAATTTTTGAATGCGATGGTTCCCCATGTCCACGACGTACACCGTCCCATCGTTTTCATCCACCGCAATGCCGCGCGCAAAGTAGAGCTGGCCGTCCGCGTTTCCAAAGCTGCCCCACGCCATGATGAATTCACCGCTTCGGTCGAACTTCTGGATCCTGAAATTCGCGCTGTCCACCACGTAGACATAACCGCGTGTGTTGTCGACGGCCACTCCCCAGGGCGCATTGAACTGCCCTTCGCCCCCCCCCTGTCGACCCCATTTTGTCAGATAGCTTCCCATCTTGGCATCGAACCGCTGCACCCGGTGGTTGCCAGTGTCGCACACATACACCACCCCTTTATCATCCACGGCGATGGCGGTAGGATTCTGGAAGTTCGACGGGGCGGTCCCGAACATCCCCCAGAGGTGGACAAAATTGCCCGCGTTGTCAAATTTCTGGATCCGACAGTTGCCCGTATCCACAACATAGACGTTGCCGCTCGCATCACAGGCCAGGCCGTATGATGGCGTTCCGAATTCTCCCCCGTGGAGCAGGTGTGCGCCGCTGCCGGCTTTCCCCCAGACATTGACGCACACATAGCCCGACGTATTGAGCAGGAGGGAGTTCGTCGCCGGTGCCGAGATGTTCCGGCCCCCGTCCTTGAACCAGACATAGATCGTCTTTTTGCCGTCTCCGGGAGAGAGCGTATAGGGAACGGTTGCGCCGAACTTGCCGACCGGTTCGACATCGACCCATCCCGGCGTCGTGGCGGTCGGCGTACTCGGCACTTCCGAAATAAAGTACCCGGCCACCCCCGAGTCGACGTCGTTGGCAAAGATGGTAAGCACCACATCGGGGAGGTTGGTCATGAACGCCCCATGATTGATGATCATGTACGGGTTCTGGGGCGCGGACAGGTCGATCATCGAGGGAGCGGCCTCGATCTCAGGCGACGCCGGACTCTCGGTCCCGTTCGTGGCCACCGCCGTCAAAATGAAATAGTACGTCGTGCCGTTAGCGAGGCCGACATGCGTGTAGGGAGACGTGACCTCCCCAACACAGGTTCCCGTCTGGGAGGTGACATGCGGCTCGGTATGGTAGTAGAGGTTGTAGGAAGCGGCGCCCGGGACATCCATCCAGCTCAGGGTGACTTCCGTGTCGCCGGCTTTGGCGGTCAGCGCGGCCGGCGCCGCGAGCTCGCCCGACGGTTTCTCCTCTACCACCCTGGCTTGAAATCCGTCCGTCGGCGCGTACTTCACCACGCGCGCATTGCCGCTGTCCACCACATACACGTACCCCTCGCGGTCGACCGCGATCCCATAGGGGAAATTCAGCTGCCCGATGGTATTGCCGCGATTGCCCCACGAGCAGACAAAGGCGCCGTTGCTGGTGAATTTCTGGACGCGGTGGTTATTCGCATCTACCACATACACATTGCCCAGCGCGTCCAAGGCGATGCCCCACGGAGCATTGAACTGCCCGGGGCCGATGCCTTCCTTGCCCCATTTGGAAAGAAAATTCCCGCGGCTATCGAACTTTTGCACACGATTATTAATCTCATCCGTCACATACACATTGTCCGCAAAGTCAATGGCGATGTCTCGGCAATAGAAGAAGGCTCCTTCAAAAGCGCCCTCCTTCCCCCACATCAGGATCGGCTCCCCGTCGGAAGTGTACTTCTGCACGCGGTTGTTCAACGTGTCGGCAATGTAGACATTGTCCTCTTTGTCGACCGCCACGCCCCATGGATTATCAAAGATCCCTTGCGACGCGCCCTTCCAGGCAAAGCCGAACTTTCCCCAGACCGTCAGGAACTGACCGTCCTTGTCGAATTTTTGGACCCGGTGATTGTTGGCATCAACAACAACCAAGTCGCCTTGAGCCATGCAGGCCAGCCCCCGCGGGTAATAAAACTGCCCCTCGGCATCCCCTGCCTCATCGCCAAGGCGCGATAGGAACGTGCCGTGCTTATCGAATTTCTGAACGGTGTGGGTATCGGTATCGGCCACATAGATATTGCCGTCACGATCCAGCGCGATGCCGGTGGGCGATTTGAACTCTCCATCATCATAGCCTTCCGTCCCGAATTGCATGACGCAAATATACGGGGACGGCACCGCCATGACCTCTTCCGATTCAGCGCTCTCTCCGTTCTTGGTGACGGCGGTGACCACATAGTGGTAGCACAGACCATTCGCAAGGTCGGTATGCTGATAGGGCGGCGCGGCCGTGTCGACCAGTGTGCCATTCTCCTTGGTCACACCGATCTTCGTCTTGAACCGCTCGATCCCCACGGAATCGTAGTGGAAGCGGTCAAATTCCTTGCCTTCTTTGGTGACACCGCGGGAGGTTTTGTAATAGATGTTGTAAAAGAGCGCGTCCGCAACAGGCGCCCAATCGATCGTCAGCAGCCCGTCCCCCACCTTGATACTGACACCCTGCGGAGACGGCGGCAGATCTGATTGTTCCGCCGCGGTACCCCCTCCGGGCTGGACGGACCCGTCGACTGTCAGGAGAAACCGGTCTCGCGGATGCCGCTCACTATCGTGCATAGCCATGGCACGTACTCCTACGAAAATTTTCCAATTGATTCGATGAGTTTAGCACCCGACTTTGAACGAAGTCAAGGCAGGGAATCCGCCTCGGAGGCTAGAGATAGGAGACAGGACGCCGGGTTCCAGCGGGAGGACGCGCCGTCGGCTCCTCATTCCCCTGCAACCTTCGAAGATGAGCCTCGACATCGCGTATGGACGGAATATCTTCGTAGAGTCGGACCGCTTTATCGGCAAAACCTTCGTCCTCATACAGCACGGCAAGGTCGTATTTCACATACGGCACGCTGGCCCCCCCACACCGGGCATCTGCCAGTACCCGCTCAAGGAAGGCAATCGCAGACGTGCTGAGGTTCTGATCCTTGTAACAGGCTGCAATCATCGCGCAGGCATCAACGAATCGCGTCGGACCGCGCGCCGCCAATTGGAACTCCTCGATCGCTTCGGCAATCAGCCCCATCTCCTTGTAAGCAATGCCCAGATCATAATGAGTTTCGAACTCCTCGTCGCCCGCTTGATCGTTGATCCCCGCGCGAAGCTGCTCAAAAATTGCCTCACATTCACCGCCCATCGCCTGCAAGGAACCGGCAACGACCGGCGATTCCAGAACCTCGCCGGGAACGATTTGCGAAACAACAGCAGCGCCTGACGGCGACAGGTCCAGGCTCGGAGCCGCCACCTCCACTTCCAGCACAGGAGCCTCATCCTCCTGTGGTGCGGCCGGCGTGACAGGGGAGGAAGCGGTGTGGGATTCAAACTCAAGGCCCTCAACATTAAACTCAATGGAACCTGTGAGTCCGTCGGCCGGAACCGCGGCCGAGTGTTCGTCAGCCGGCGTGCAGGCCTCCTGGCTTATCTCCAGGCCGGCAGCGGCCGACGCGACCGCTTCTGCAGGAACCCCGCTCACCTCCGCCTTGAGCGCAAGAAACTTCGTATCGTCAGGCTCCACCGCAAGAAACGCCTCGACAATCTCCACGGCTTCCTCTCGTCGCCCTTCTTTCAGCCAGGACTTCGCCATTGGATACAGAATATCGCAGGCGATGGAGGCATGGCCCTTCTTCAGGTAGAGCATGCCCAGCACGGCCTGATACTCGCTTCGGTCAGGGTCCTCGAGTAGAAGGGTCCTGATCATCCGCTCGGCCTCCTCGACCTCGCCCGCCGCGAGCACTCGCCGCACCTCATCCAACGTCGGCGGAGATCCAATTGTGGCAGGAACCGGCTCGGGAGCCGCCGGAGTCTCAAGCGCGACTGCAGATTGGACCGCGTCTGCGACCGTGAGCTCCTCAGCCGCGGGCGCCGCAGACTCCGGCGCGTCCACTACAGGCTCAAGCAGGTTGTCCAACCGACGGCGGGCTTCAGGGTGATCCGGCGAAACCTTAAGAACCTGCTCATAGAGTTTGCCCGCCTCTTCCGCGCGGCTCAAACGCTGATACTCACGCCCGATCCGCAGGTACTCCTCAATGCCCTCCTCGGTCAGATTCTCTTTGAGGCACAGTTCCGCCACGCGCAATCGCATCTCCATATTCTGAGGATCGACCTTCGTGATCTTCCGGAACAGTGTCAGCGCATTCATGGCCTTCCCGGTCTTCAAATACGTTTTCGCGCCGGACAGGTAATCAGCGACGGCATTGTTCATCAGCCCGCGAACCACGTTCAGGTCGCCGAGCAGGGTGTAGACTTCCGCACGATTGGGATCGAGCTTGAGAATTTTCTTGTAGAGCGCGACAGACTTGAGATGAAAGCCTTCTTGAAGATAAAACCGGGCGGCTTTGCTGTACGCGTCGATGGCGTCGGGTGTGGCTTTGTTCTTCAGGCAGAGATCGCCAATGGTGTTATAGACATTCGCGTCGTTATGGGGGGTCTCGTCGAGGAGTTCACGCCACGCGCTGATCGCGCTGACGAATTTCCCGGATTCGGCCAGTTGCCGGGCCTTTTCAATCTTCGCGTCTTTATCACTAGCCAAGGCGAGAACCTCAGAAGCGGAGATTATTCAGCGCAGAGCGCCTACTGGACTTTCATCACGTTCGAGGCCTGCGGCCCCTTTGCACCTTCCACCACGTCGAATTCGACGTTTTCGCCCTCCTTGAGCGTTTTAAATCCTTCCCCCTGCAACGCCGAATAATGGACAAAGACATCCTGCCCCGTATCCATGCGAATAAATCCGAACCCCTTACGGTCGTTAAACCATTTGACCGCGCCTTTGCTCTTCACGCCGCCCTCCTTTCGTCATACCGTACGCTCAGGACGGAAACCCGCCAGAAATTCCTTCAGGCCGGAATACCCGATAGGGTTTCGGCAGCGAGTGCTTGCCCGGGAAACCTTGCCTGCGAACCCAGCCGCCGTGAGCATCTATCATAGCCCCCCACGAGTGTCAAGTAGACGCCCGTGGCGATTTGCATTGTCCCCTGCCTTTAAGTATAACTGTGCGTGGGGGACGCCACTACCTCGTGCGGACAATCGATCGGTATATCCTGCAAGAACTGGGCGCGCCGTTCGCTCAAAGCCTTGGCGCTCTCACGTTTATTCTGCTGACGAGAGAGATCCTCCGCCTCGTTGAACTCCTGATAAACAAAGGGGTGGGGATTGTCCCCCTCCTCAAAACCTTCCTCCTGCTCCTGCCGTCCTTCTTTGTGCTGACCCTCCCCATGGCCTGTCTGATCGCATCCATCAGTGCCTTCAGCCGTCTCTCCTCGGACCGTGAACTGACTGCCATGCAGGCCACGGGCGTCAGCATAAGGCGCCTGCTGCGCCCAGTGCTGCTGTTCTCGACTGCCGTCTTCCTTGTCACGCTCTACCTGTCCCAATATGCCCAGCCATGGACGGGCCAGTCCCTCAAGAAACTGGCGCTGATCATGCTCCGCGACGAGGTGTCCATGGCGTTTGACGAAGGCGTCTTTAACACGCCCACGGACAAGGTGGTGATGTATATCGGCGAGCGCAGCCTTCCCGGCGGCCCCCACGGCGTGTTCATCTCGGACGCCCGGATCAAGGGAGAGCCGCGAATCATCGTCGCCCACAGCTGGGCCGCCATCAATGACCCGCTTCACAACCGCGTCGGCATGACGCTCCGGGATGGCACGATTCACGTCAACCCCAGAGATCCCCGCGAGTACCGGATGATCATGTTCACCCATTATGACTTCACACTGAACCTGTCCGAGAGCCTGTCGCCGACGCCCGAAGAGCGTCTCTCGCTGCAGCACATCCGGGACAAAATCACCGAGACCAACGGGGAAGACCCCCGATACCTCAGAATGCTGCAAGACCATTACAAAAATCTGGCCGTTCCCGTCTCCACGCTCCTGTTCGGCATCATCGGCATGCCGCTCGGCATCGTCCTCAAGCGGTCCGGCCGGGCCGGCGGGTTCGCCGCAGGCATTCTGATCGTCCTGCTTTTCTATGTCCTGAATGTCATCGCCGATTACTGGGTCTCCAGCCGCGCGCTGAACCCCTTCGCCGCGGCCTGGCTTCCGAATGCCGCCTTCGGAGTGGCTTGCCTGTGGCTCTTTTACCACCGCACCCGCGCCTGACCCGAGCACGACCCTATGACACTACTCATGTCCTACCTGTTGCGCGAACACATGCGGGTGTTCTGGCCGTGCCTGGGTGGAGTGGCCGCCGTCTACCTCATTGTCGATTTCGTCGAAAAGATCAGAAAGTTCGTGACCTATCAGGCCGAACTCCGCCATATCCTTTGGTATTTCGTCCTCAAATTTCCCAGCATTCTCTTCCAGATCATGCCGTTGGCCATCCTGATGTCCACGCTGCTGACGCTCACGATCCTGTCCCGGAACAACGAGATCACCGCGATGCGCAGCAGCGGGGTCAGCCTGTACTGGGTGTCGGTTCCGTTCCTGGTGGTCGCCCAGGTGTTGAGCCTGCTGATGCTCTGGGCCAGCGACGCCGTGATCCCGGGCGCCAACCAGCAGGCGGACGTGCTGCGAGAATTCCGGATCGAAGGGAAAACTCCAGGCTCGGTGTTTCAAGGCAGCGAAATGTGGGTGCGGCTGGGCGATCAGACGCTCATGAAAGGCGACCTGCCTGACGACAGCGCCCCGAGAGTTTACGGCATCAGCCTGTACAAACTGGAGCAGGACTTCAGCATTCGTGAAATTGTGTTCGCAAAGGAACTACGGTACGAAAACGGCGGATGGGTATTGGTCTCGGGCGTCAGCCGGACGTTTCATCCCGATCAGCTTGTCCGCTCCCAGCCCTTCGATCGCCTGCCAATCCAGCTGAACCAGAAGCCCGAGGACTTTCGGCGGGCCGTTCGCATCGATTCAGAAGCCTTGAGCCTGCGCGAGCTGGCCGCGTACGTTGAGCGCCTCCGGCAAGATGGCTATAACCCTGCGCGCTACGCGACGGACCTGTTCGGGCGGACGGCGTTTCCCTTTGTCTGCCTCATCATGGCGCTCATCGGAATCACGATGAGCCTCACGGAAACCGGCTCTCGCAGCACGGGGTTGGTCAAAGGCGTGGGGTACAGCCTCCTGGTCGCCTTCCTGTACTGGGCGACCCACTCCGTGGCCCTGGCATTCGGGCGGAGCGATGTCGTGCCCCCCCTCCTGGCGGGGTGGGCGGCCAACATCCTGTTCCTGTCCTTTGCCGGATACTTATTTCTTCGGGTCAGGCAATAACGATCGCTTCACGCGCGGGTGAACAGTTCGCGCCAGAAGATGACCTTGGCATTGAAGTAGCCCGCCCACGGGAGAAAAATCGCCGCATACGCCCCGATTTTTCCGAGATAATACCCCGTGATCCCGAACTGGGCGAGAATTCCCACCACATACATGGCAAGCACAAAACGCCTACCAGGGTGGGTAGGCCCGGCAGACGGCGCATCCCGCCTTGTTTTCTTGTAATCCTTGGCTGACTCCAGTATTTTCTGCTTTCGCGCCAGATGCTCCGGGCATGTTGCCACGAGATACCGTTCGTATCGGGCATGCCCCCAGCCCCACACGGCCCCCCAGAAGAACAGAACCGTGCTCCCCATCAAGACGTCGGGGGTCAGCTCATCTTGCACCCACATCCACGCCACACCCCCATAGCCGGCAAGCAGACCCACCATGCCCAACGGGATGGTAGGCATCATGACCCGGCTTTTCAGATACAAGCGGGCGCGCTCCCGCACATCTTCCCGGTGCCTGGCTGTGACAATCTTGGGCATGCGTTATTTTCTTTCTTGAAGTTCCACCGCAATTATAGCAATACCCGCCCCGATCGCCAAACGTTCCCCATCTATCGGGGGTCCGCCTGTTTCTTCCCCTACATCCTGTGGCAATAGAAATCGCGGGGGAAATTTCCACTTGTGCGAGCCGTCTTGAGGAGCACGGCATGGTTCAGGCCGAAAGACGTAGAAATGACTCGCCACATTAGTATCTCGTGGCTTCCTTCGCGGGGGAAAAACTTCTCATGCCGTATCAGAGGCTCCACAAGCCTTGTTTCGAAGCCACGACGCCGATTGACTGCGCCTGCTCTACCTCTCTCGCCATTCATCCTTCACAGCCCCCAATTGGAGCGGAAAGGATTCGTGTATTAAAAACTTTGTGCCGGAATCCTGTCCACAAGTTCTGGGGATACCCTGGGGATAGCCTTGTGCATGCCGGAGGCCAGGACTGCGCCCACGCCAGCAACCATCCCTTGCATAAAATTTAAGCCAAAGTTTCATCACCACACCAACAAGTTAGAAGCGCTTGCCCCCATCTGAACCAGAGAGTCTGCACCGCAAAAGTGCGCCCATTACGCACACGCAAACATGGCGCCTGTTGCGTCAGGAACCGCCGTCCCGCTCCCACAGCACTTCCTGACCACCCTGCGCCTTCACGACCCAGCGAGCCAGCACAAACAGCGCATCGCTGAGCCGGTTGAGAAATTTCACCAGCGATGGATCAACCGATTCCTCTCGTGACAGCCTGACGCACTCGCGCTCGGCCCGGCGGCAGACGGTCCTGGCATGATGGAGGAACGCGGCGACCTTGCCGCCCCCGGGAAGGATGAACTCCTTCAGGGGGGCCAGATCCTTTTGACAGCTATCGATCATCCGTTCCAGCCGTTTGATATCCGTTGGTAAAACCTGCGGCATGTTCTTGAACGTCTGGCCCGGGACCGTCGCCAGTATCCCGCCCGTGTCAAACAGCTTGTTCTGAATCCAGCGCAGTTCGCGTTCCAGCCGCGCGACAGAGGCCTTTGTGCCGGGGCCGTCGGCATTAAACGCCCGGACAACCCCCACGATCGCATTCAGCTCATCCACCGTCCCGTACACCTCCACCCGCAGGCTGTCTTTCCAAACCTGCTGCCCGCCGGCCAGACGTGTCCGGCCGGCATCCCCTGTCCGCGTGTAGACCTTTGTGATCCGCATCGTTGGCCCCCTTTATAGGCTGCAGCGATCTTACCGACGCCGCTGAAAAATAATGGAATTCACCGCCATGGGACTTGGCGATACGCATCAGCCGATCCCGTCCAGTGGAAATCTTCCGGATGGATAAGATGAGCAAGCAGTTCAACGCCTTCCACGAGGCGTGGACCCGGTCGGGCAAAGTAGGCGTTTGCGTCAACCGCGAACACCTTCCCCTGCTTGACGGCCGGCAAGTCGTTCCAGCCAGGCCGTTCCATGAGCTTGATGGATTGCTCCAGGGCCTTGTCCGTCTTGAACCCGCAGGGAGACACGATGACGACTTCAGGTTGATACTCCAACACACGCTCCCATGGGATTCTCACTGAGTCGGTCCCATGCCTGGAATTGCGATCTTCAGCTCCCGCCCAGTCCAGCATCTGGGGAATCCAGTGGCCTCCGCAATAGATCGGGTCAACCCACTCGATAAAGGCCACTCGCGTCTTGCATTGATATTGGGCCGACTTGGCAGCGATGCGCTTGACCTTCTCCCGAGCCACCGCCACCCAATCTCTCGCTGCGTCAAGGCGGTCGGTCTTCCGCCCCAACTCTTGGTAGGCATTGAGCACCTCCTCGAAACTCTTCGGTGTCTGCCACAGGATGTCCGGAGCCGGCCTGAGAGTCTTCAGCACCTGACTCACTTCATTGCCGGATGGGCCGCAAACT
>JAUSHW010000147.1 GCA_030648395.1 Nitrospirales bacterium
TGATCCAGGGGGTCCAGATGCTGCTGCTGGACGAGGTGGACGTGGCGGTGGCGGGCGGGGTGTCGGAGAGCATTCATACGTTCGGCATCTTCGCGAGTTTCGCGAGCCAGGGAGCGCTGGCCAGCCATGCCGACCCGGCCAGGGCGTCCCGCCCCTTCGATCGCGACCGCAACGGGATCGTCTGCTCGGAAGGCGGGTGCGTCTTCATCCTGGAGCGCCTGGACCATGCCCAGGCCCGCGGCGCCCGGATCTACGGAGAGGTCGTCGGCTACCACATGAATTCGGACGCGTCGGACTTCGTCCTCCCCAATGCCCAGAGACATATCGAGTGCATGCAGGCGGCGCTCAAACGGGCCGGGATCACGCCCCAGGACATCGACATCGTCAGCACCCACGCCACAGCGACTCCCCTCGGCGACATCCAGGAGTGCCTGGCGCTTCGGGCCGTCTTCGCCGACTGCCCGAAGACCCACTTCAACAATACGAAGAGCTTCATCGGCCATGCCATGGGGGCCGCGGGAGCCTTGGAATTAGCAGGAAATTTACCGTCTTTCGACGACGGCATTGTCCACCCGACCATCAACGTGGACCACCTGGACCCCCAGTGCGAAGTCCCCAATTTAGTGCTGAATTCCCCCCAAAAACTGGCCCGCGCGGACTATATTCTGAACAATTCCTCGGGCATGCTTGGAATTAACTCCGTAGTTGTTGTAAAACGGATATAAATCGTGTATTTTCTAGCGCCAACTGTGTCCAGACCTGACCTCGGGGAAGTCTCAACATGACGAATGATCAGATCAAGCAAGCGGTCCTTCAGATCATCAGCGTGATCGCGCCTGATGAGGACCTGAGCCGCCTCAAAAGCGACGTGGCGCTCCGGGAGCAGCTCGAGCTGGACTCCATGGACTTTCTCGACATCGTGATGGAGTTGCGCAAGCGCTACAAGGTCGAAGTCCCGGAAGCCGACTACGGGCACCTGGCCAGCCTCGACAGCTGCGCGACGTACCTCGAGCCCAAGCTCAAAGACAAATAGCCCCCGCCCCGGTATAATCTCCGGCTGGTATGTCCTCCAGCCACTATGATGTCATCATTATCGGCGCCGGCATGTCGGGCCTGGCGGCGGCCGTCCGTCTCGCCTATTTTGAGAAAAAGGTGTGCGTGCTGGAACGGCACTACGCGGCCGGCGGCTTGAACTCCTTCTATGCGCTGGGCGGCCACCAGTTCGACGTCGGCCTCCACGCCATGACCAACTACGTGCCGCCCGGCACGCGCGGCGCGCCCCTCACTAAAATTTACCGGCAATTGCGGCTCACACCGGAGGACTTCGGCCTGGCTCCACAAAACCGGTCCGAGGTGCGCTTTCCCGGCAGGACGCTCCGCTTCACCAACGATTTTGCATTCTTCACCCGGGAGGTCATCGAGCAGTTCCCCGCCCAGAAGGACCACTTCCTCCGCCTGGTGCGCCACATCCAGGACTATGACGAGCTCGACCTCGACGCGAAGCCCCTGTCGGGGCGGCAGGTCGTCTCGGGCTTCCTCACCGATCCGCTGCTGATCGACATGCTCTTCTGCCCGCTGATGATTTACGGCAATGCGGAGGAGCACGACATGGAGTTCGGCCAGTTTGTGGTGATGTTCAAGAGCATCTTCTGCGAAGGGCTGGCCCGGCCCCGGGAGGGCGTCCGGCGCATCATCACGGCCCTCCGCCGGAAGGTGCGGGCGGTCGGCGGCACCGTCCGGATGAAGTGCGGCGTGAAGGCGCTGCACGTCGCGGACGGGCATGTGCAGTCCGTGGAGCTCGACAGCGGGGAGACGCTCACGGCCGAGACGATTTTCTCCTCCGCCGGCTACGTTGAAACGATGCGCCTCTGCACCGATTGCGAGCCGGAGAAACTCACGCCGCTGGCGGGGCGGATGTCGTTCGTCGAGGTCATCCACGTGCTCGACCAGCCAATGCAGGCGCTCGGCCATGACGCCACGATCATCTTCTACAACAGCGGCAAAGAGTTCCAGTATGCGGTGCCCGCCGACCTCGTCGATCCGCGAAGCGGCGTCATCTGCTGCCCCGACAACTTTCTCTTCGACAAGCCCCTCGCCACCCCCATGCTCCGCCTGACCTGCATGGCCAATTTCGACGGGTGGGCGGCGCTCGACGAGCCGGCCTACAAGCAGGCAAAAGCGGCGTGGCTTCCGAGAATCCATCAAGAAGTGCTACAATTTGTCCCCGACTTCAGAAAGCATGTCGTGTTCACGGACTTTTTCACCCCCCGGACCATCAAACACTGGACGGGCCACGTGAACGGAGCGGTGTACGGAGCACCGGCAAAGCTCAAAACCGGGCGGACGCGCATGGACAACTTATTCATCTGCGGCAGCGACCAGGGATTCCTGGGCATCGTGGGCTCCATGCTAAGCGGGATTTCAATGGCCAACCTGCACGTGCTGAAAAAATAATGACCCGCGACTGGCTCAAGGGCGTCAAGGACGAGTACGACGCGATCATCATCGGCTCGGGCCTGGCCGGGATGACGGCCGCCAACCGGCTGGCGACCTGCGGCTATTCGGTCCTGCTCCTGGAGCATCACTACAACTTCGGCGGCATGGCGACGTGGTTCAAGCGGAAAGGCGGGCACATCTTCGACATCTCGCTCCACGGCTTCCCCATCGGCATGATCAAGACCTGCCGCAAGTACTGGTCGGCGGACATCGCGGAGTCCATTGTCCAGCTCAAGGGCATCCGGTTCGACAACCCCCAGTTTTCCTTTACGACGTCCTTCGACCGGGCCGACTTCACCGACAAGCTGGTCAACCACTTCAAGATCCCGGCCGACACCGTCGAGGAATTCTTCAAATTCGCCCGTGGCATGAACTTCTACGACGACCAGAAGATCACCACCCGCGAGCTCTTCGAGCGGTACTTTCCCGGCCGCCCCGACGTGTGGCGCCTGCTGATGGAGCCCATCGCCTACGCCAACGGCTCCACCCTGGACGACCCCGCCATCACGTTCGGCATCGTCTTCTCCAATTTCATGAGCAAGGGCGTCTACACATTCCAGGGCGGCACGGACAAGCTCATCACGAAGATGAAGGCGACGCTTAAGGCCAACAAGGTGGATCTGCGCCACCACGCCCTGGTGGAAAAAGTCCTGCTGGAGCAGGGCCGCGTGGCCGGCGTCGTCTGCAACGGCCGGACGATCCGCGCCAAATCCGTCCTGTCGAACGCCAACCTCAAGTCCACAATCCACAAGCTGGTCGGCGACGAACACTTCAGCCCTGAGTTCCTCCGCGAAGCCGCCGCCGTCCGCCTCAACAGCAGCAGCTGCCAGGTATACATGGGCGTCCGCAAGGGCGAATCCATCCCCTACGTCGGGGACCTGTTCTTTACCTCGACCCATCCGGAATTCGATACGGAGGCGCTCAACTCCATGGCCGTCACGAGCCGGACCTATTCCTTTTATTACCCCGACACGCGGCCCGGATCGGACCGCTACGCGATCGTCTGCTCGACGAACGCCAACTACGCGGATTGGATCACGCTATCGGAGGAGGACTACCGGCGGGAAAAAGACAAACTCATCAAGGGCGTGGTGGACACACTGGAGCGGTACCTGCCGGGCGTCAGCGCCAAGATCGATCACCTGGAAGCGTCCACCCCGCGCACGTTCGAATACTACACCCGGCACATGGCGGGCGCGTCGTTCGGCACGAAGTTCGAGGGGTTGAAGATCAGCCAGAACCTGTCGAAAGCAATCGGCGGGCTCTTTCACGCCGGCTCCGTCGGCATCATCATGTCCGGCTGGCTGGGCGCCATCAACTACGGCGTCATCATGGCCAACGAGGTGGACAAGTACCTCCGGCAGGACGTCGCGGTTCCTGCCCCGGTCCGGGAGGAGACGCCCCCCGCCATGAGTGAATCCCATGTCTGACTTTCGTGACCAGACCGTCATCGTCACGGGGGGCACCCGCGGCATCGGCCAGGCCATCTCCCGGCACTTCCTTGAGGCGGGCGCGACGGTCGTGGCCACCTACTGCGCCAACGACGCCGCCTCGGAGACGTTCAAGACCTCCCTGGGCCCCGCCGCCAAGGGTCTGCATCTCCGCAAGTTCGACGTCGCCGACTACGCGCAGGTCGAGGCCTTCTACAAAGCCCTCGACGCGGAGCACAAGAACGTCACCGTCCTCGTCAACAACTCCGGCATCCGCAAGGACGCCGTCCTGGCGATGATGAAACCGGAGGACTGGCAGCAGGTCCTGAACGTCAATCTGACCGGCGCCTTCAACATGTCCAAGCTGGCCGTGCACCGGTTCATGCAGAACCGCTTCGGCCGCATCATCACGATCACGTCTCCGGCCGGCCGCTTCGGGTTCGAGGGGCAGGCAAATTATTCCGCCTCCAAGGCCGGGCAGATCGCCATGACGCGCTCGCTGTCGAAGGAAGTCGCCTCGCGGGGGATCACGGTGAACTGCGTGTCGCCGGGCTTCATCGACACGGAGTTCGTCGCGGACCTGCCGGAGAAGCTCCGCAAGGACTATCTGGCCTCGATCCCGCTCAAGCGCTTCGGCACGCCCGACGATGTCGCCTACTGCGTGCTGTTCCTGGCCTCCCGCGAAGCGGGCTACATCACCGGCTCGGTCCTGTCCGTGGACGGAGGTCTGTAACGTGACGACTCGGGCAGACGACGTACAGGCGCTGGTCCCCCACCGTCCGCCCTTTCTCTTTCTCGATGAAATCCTCGAGCGGGACGACCGCCGCATCAAGGCCGTCAAGACCCTGCACCCGGACGAGCCCTACCTGGCGGGACACTACCCGGGCCAGCCGATCATGCCCGGCGTCCTGATCTGCGAGTGCGTGTTTCAGGCGGGCGCCGCGCTCCTGTTCGGCCGGGGCACGCTCGACCCGAAGAAGGTGCCGGTGCTCAGCAAGATCCAGAACGCCCGCTTCCGGCGGCCGGTCTTCCCCGGAGCGAAATTGGTGATCGAGGCGGAAATCGTGGAAGAGATCATGGGCGCGCTGATCATGAAGGGCGCGGTCAGCGTGAACGGCCAGAACGTGCTCCGCACAGAGTTCGTCGTCGGCATGGCGGACATCGGCGACGGGCCGGACATGAGGAGCCCGGCGTGAGCTTTCTCGGCTTTGCAGGCAGGACGGTCGTCGTCTTCGGCGTGGCGAACAAGAAGAGCGTCGCCTACCACATCGGCCAGGTCCTGGAGGCGGAAGGCGCGACGGTGGTCTACGTCGTGCGGTCAAAGGAGCGCAAGGACGGCGTCGCGAAGCTGCTGCCGAAGGCGGAGATTCACGTCTGCGACGTGGCGCGGGAAGAGGACATCCTGGCCGTGGCCCGCGACGTCGGCAGGTCCCACCCGGCGATCCACGGGCTCGTCCACTCGATCGCCTTTGCCGATTACGAGGGTGGAGCCAAGCCCTTCCACGAGACGACCCGCAAAACGTTTCTCCAGTCCGTGGACATCTCCTGCTATTCGCTCATCGCGATCTCGAACGCCTTCAAGACCCTTCTGGCGCCGGACGCCTCCGTCGTGGCAGTCTCCATCTCCACGACGAGGATGGCGGCCGAGAACTACGGCATCATGGGGCCCGTGAAGGCCGCGCTGGACTCCACGATCTGCTTCCTCGCGAAATCGTTCAGCGCGTTTTCCACCGTCCGCTTCAACTCGGTCAACCCCGGCCTGCTGAAAACGTCGGCATCGGCCGGCATCCCCGGCTACGCGGATTATTATCTGTATGCGGAACGGCTGACGCTGCGGAAGAAGGGGGTGACGACGCAGGAGGTGGCGAATGCGGCGGCGTTCCTCCTGAGCGAACGCTCGTCCGGCATCAACGCCCAGGGCCTCGTCCTCGACGCGGGCATGTCCGTGAACTACTTCGACAAGGACATCATGCGCCGCGCCATGAAGCCGGAGTAACGCAGATCCTGCTCCTCGTATTGGCACCTGCATCCCGCATGGTTAGACACCCGAGTACTGACAAGGTATAATCCCCGCCGCAGGCTGAGAGGAGGCCCCCTATGGGAATGCGCCGGACGGTCAAAGAGTTCAGAAAACATTGGAAATTCATCGGCGCGATGGTCGTGCTGGCTCTGCTTGCAGGCGTAGGCACCGCAT
>JAUSHW010000148.1 GCA_030648395.1 Nitrospirales bacterium
GCCAACGTGGGGGGAACCATTTCACCGACCCTCACGCCCTGGCTGGCGGAGCAGTACGGGTGGAACGTCTCGCTGGGCGTCGCGGCCGCCGTCGCAATACTGGGCGGATTGCTGTGGCTGCTTATCCGACCTGGTGATGGCCTGCGCAAGGCATGATATTTAAGCTCCTGATCGCGGCCAACCGCCTGTATTGCCGGGTGATGTTTCGGGTTGGCAACCCTATTCCCCCGCCCCTGCCCATGTCCGGCCCGGTGCTGCTGGTCTCCGACCACACCTCGCTGACCGACCCGCTGGTGCTGTTTGCCACGGCCGGCCGCCCCATTCGGTTTCTCATGGCCCGGGAGTTCTACGCTTTGCCAGTGGTGAACTGGATATCCAAGTTATACGGGAACATCCCGGTGAGTCGCAGCGGCTTCGAGGTCGGTCCGGTCAGAGCGATGCTGCATGCCCTCGCTCAAGGAGATGTCGTGGGTATCTTTCCAGAGGGCGGCATTGATAAGCATCGCAAAGAGGAAGGCTACGACGGGATCGGCTTCGTGGCGCTGAAGAGCGGAACGCCCGTGGTTCCGGTTTCGATCGCCTGGGACCGCCCGCGCCCCTCAAACCTGCTCCGCGCAATGGTCACGCCCGCGCGCGCGACCGTGCGCTACGGCGCGCCGCTCGTGCTGGGCGCACCCGCAGGCCGGACCCGCGGCCACGCGCGCGCCGCCACGGACCGGATTCTTCAGGCAATCAGGGACTTGCCTTCGCAGGCGCCTAATGACATAATGTCTAAACGTTAGCATGTCTTTATGTCGGAGGGACGAGACTATGGCAGGTGAAACAAGAACGACGGTGTACCTCAAGCCCAAGGTCTATCGGGCTCTGAAGGTCAAGGCTGCAACAACCGACCGGACGGTTTCGGAACTGGTGAATACAGCCGTGATAGAAGCGCTCCGCGAGGATGCCCTCGATCTGGAGGCATTTGAGAAACGGGCCAAGGAGCCGTCGCGACCATTTGAGAAGGTGCTTGAGGACTTGAAGCGTGACGGGCTCTTATAGCCTCGTCATCAAAAAGTCGGCTGAACGCGAGTTACGCACGATTCCGAAACTGGACCTGCGCCGGGTTACCAAACGCCTGCGCGGGTTGGCTCAGGACCCACGCCCCACCGGAAGCGAGAAGCTGTCCGGACATGATCGTTACAGAGTCCGCCAAGGGGATTACCGCATCGTCTATGCGGTCGATGATGAGACGCGAACCGTCCAGGTCGTGAAGGTCGGCCACCGCCGCGAGGTCTACCGAAAATAACGCTCTTCTCAGTAGAACGCCATGGCGGCGTAGGTGACGGTGGAATTGTACTGGTCCACGGTGGCGCGGTCATAGCGCAGCACGGTGCCCTTCGGCGTGGTGCCGTCAGGATTGCCCAGGAGCTTCAGCATGGTGTAGAGCGGCGGGAGAATGCCGATGCGCCGCTCGTCGTCCTCCTTCTGGATGAACTGCAGCAACTCGTCGGGCTTGCCCTCTTCCGCATGCTTGAGCATCGCCAGATCGGCCTGCATCGTCTTGTGGAAGGAAAAATCCGTCGGTGGCTTGATGTCCCCGTAGCGCATCCCGATGTGGGCGAGATCGCCGCTCACCACAAAGCAGACGTCCTTGCCGAACGCCGCCAGCGTCTTGCGGAACACCTCAATGAACTGCCCGATGCGCGCGCCCTGCGCGGCCAGGTCGGGATGGCCGAAGTGCAGGTGGGAGAACGAGCACAGCACCGGCACGATCGTAAACGGCTTCGTGCCGCCGAAGAGGTGCTGGAGAAGCAGCGCCTGGAACTCGATGGCGTGGTCCTTGCGGTGGGCGAACTCCTCCTCAAAGAACGGCTCCCCGCCGTGCTCGCGAAACAGTCGCAGAAATTCCCTGTCGGTTGTGACCAGCCCGAGGGGCGTCTCAAAATCCTTGTCGGTACAGGCAAACAGGGACTCGATGATCCCGCGCGCGGCGCCGAGCACCACGAACACGTCCGGGGTCTTCGCCTCGCGCACCTCCTTGTAGGCCCACGCATAGATCGGGCCCGCCTGATTGAACTCCACGTGCGGCGCTACGATTGCCTTGAGCGCCTTGCCGGCGTTCTCCGACGGGGCGCTGCCGGGGCCTTCGTCCGAACTGAAAAACCCGTTGATCTGGGCCTTCAATTTCACGGGATCGGCCTCGTAGCTTTTCCCGGCGAACACCGCCGGGCGGACGGGCTCCGCGCGATACGCGTCCACCATGCGCGTCCTGGCGGCGTCGAACCGCTCGCCCTCGAGGAACAGCTTCTCGTCCAGATCGGCAAGGAACTTGTCCACCCAGTTCGGCATCAGGAGCTCCCCGAAGCGCTTGAGGTACTCGCCCGCAATCTGGTTGCGCGTGTGCGCCCCGTCCAGAAACTGCACCAGGTAAAAGATGTTGGGCGGCAGAAACAGAATGCCGTCAGAAATCCCCTGCGGATCGCGAAGGCCCACCGACTGCGCCTCCCCTTCGCGCACCGGGAAAAATTCCAGGTTGCGCAGCTTGGGATGCTCCATCGCGCCGAGTTTCGCCTGGGTGTCCATCACTCCCCCCCGGTCTTTCGGCGCGTGGAGATCTCCCATGCCGCCAGCGACAGCACGGTGACGAGAAGGAGAACCGGCGTCGCGTAGCCGTACTCGGCCCCGGCGAACGTGATGAGGTCCCGGAACCGGCCGATGAGCAGCGACATGCGGGACATGACCGTATAGCCAAAGGCCGCGCCGAAGGCGATCATCAGGAAATAGATGCCGACCCTGGCCGTGACCATGCCGGGGCCGGTGTGCTCGACCGAGAAGAAGAAATAGAAGAGCACCGACACGACCCCGATCAGCAGAATGATCGTATTGATGCCGCTTTGCGGCGAGGCGAGATCCAGCCCCATCGAGAGCCCGTTGGCGCCCATGGTAATCAGGGGCATCACGGTATCCTCGATCTGCTTCAGAATGTAGGAGGAGACGGTCCGGGGAATCGCCACGCCCGAGCCGAACCCCACGATGAAGGCGAAGGCGATCCGCGACAGCCAGGAGACCCTGGGAAAGAACTGGGTAAGGATCAGCAGTCCGAGCAGGGCCGGAATGATCGGCTCGTAGGTCCCCAGGGCCGCCGGATGCGCGGCGATGTCCTTCATGAGCGGTTCCCACAGCAGCCGGAAGAACACCGTATACCACACCAGCACGACGGAATAGGCGATCGACACGCCCACGTACAGATGTTCGCCAAGCTTGAAGAGCGGATTGTCCTTGTACAGAAAGCTGTAAATAAACAGCGTCAGGCCGGTCGCCACCCACGCGCCCAGGACGGCGGACGTCGGGATCAGTTGTTCCGGCATCAGGCCTGCTTCCCCTTGTCTCCGCGCAGCGCAAAGTAAAACACGTTGCACAGCACGACGAGAGCAATGATCACGAAATGCGTGGCCGACTGGGCATCCATGCCGGCGACCGCCATCCCCTTCCGGCCGATCAGGGTTTCGTATTCCGCCGCCCCCTGCAGCCCTCCGATGAGGCCGTTGATCTGGCCGCTGCGCAGGAACGGATACAGGCCCGGCGCGATCACACCCGTCGAGCCGCCGGCCATCTCGAACCGGTACTTGTCCTTGCCGAAGACGTACCACATCTCAATGCCCGCCCCGCCGGCCGCCAGGCTCACCATGTAATTCACGTCGCGGAGGTTGCGGACGCCCTCCAGCACGGGCATTCCCAGGGTCGGAGTCTTCGAGTAGTCGGAGGGGAACGCCTTGTAGAGATCCTGCCCCATGGAGATGATCAGCGCGTACCCGCCTGGCGCCCACCCCAGAAAAACGTAATCCTTCCCGCGCGCCTTCCCCGTCTCCGCCGCCACTTGCGAGACAACGCCGTCCGCCAGGCCAGTGCCAGTGATCCAATGTGTCATGACGATGACGCGGAGATTTTTGCGAAAGGCGTGCCGGAGCAGCGCGACGGCCTGGGGCTCCAACTCCGGCTTGGAGGACGGGTCGAAATCGAAGGAGAGCAGAAAGACCGACCGCTCCGGAAGCGCTTCCATGTAATCATAGACCGCCTTCACCTCCGGCGACACCTTGATCGGCAGGCCGACCGGATTGAGCAGCGGCAGCAGGGTCGCCACCGCGATCAATAAAAAGATGATCCGGCGGTCGATCGCGATCATGCGGCGGGCCACGTCTTTCAACGACCCCCTCATTGGTCCTTGCTCCCACCGAGATAGGATCGTTCCTTGCCCAGAATGATCTTCAGGGAGAGCCCCACCGAGCCCATGCTCACGCCGATCAGGATGGCGCGGCGGACCGCGCTGTTCAGCACGTTCAGCAGCCACTGGGTGACGTGCCATGTCCAGGGCGCGAGGAACTGCCCCAGCGGGACGCGCCCCATCATCACCACCACGGCGGAGACGAGCAGGACGGATGCCTCGGGGGAACGGGCCCGGAACGCGCGGTAGGCCGCCGACGCGATAAAAAACGCCAGAATCGAAAACATGGTCCCCTGGAGCGGCACCATCGTGTAGTCGTACAGCCAGCCGAAGGCCGTCTGCGCGCCGTCAGCCTTGCTCTCCCCCCCGCTCCAAAATCCCACCCCCATGGTGGTCACAATGGCGGCAAAGAGCACCCCGCTGTACCCCCACCCCGGCGCCTGCCGGCGGATCTTGACGGCATGCACGTGGAAGACGCTGGCGATCCCCAGCACCAGCGCAAACCCGGAGATGATCTTCATCCAGTCGGAGACTTTAGTGATCGCCCCTTCCGAGACCGGATGAGGAATATAGTATTGGAGGGCAAAGGCCACGCCCATGACGAACGTGATGGCCAGCGGCAGTTGTCGCTTGAGAAAAATCACTTAAAGTCCCTGAACAGGTCCAGGACGTAATTGAAGGCGTCCGTCTGGAGCATCACGCCGGCGGTGGCCAGGGCCGTCCCGATAACCAGAACGCTCATGATGAAGGCCTTGCTGATATCCTGGCCCCGGAGGGTCCCGACCAGCACCGGCTCGCGAGAGAGATAGGCGCTGGCGGCATAGAGCTCCTCCCCGATCAGGGTGTAATCGCAGGTCGTCACGAAGAACGGGAGCTGGTGGTCCGAGTCGGTGCCGGCGATCTGGATCGCCCCCGTGCTGGCACCGGTCTCGGTCAGCAGCAGGGACTCGGCGAAGTAGGAGCCCATGAAGAAGTTCGCGGCCGGTTTCTCCCGCAGCATGATGCCGTCCACGGCCGCCGTATAGCTGAACTGGTCGTCCGTGATGAAAAAGTTGGTGTCCTCCTTGAACGCATCCGGCCGGCCGGCCTCGACGTACGCCTCCTTCACGATTTCCTGGCACACGGCCATGACGATCGGGTCCCTGTGCGGAACTTTCAATGTCGTCTCATAGTGCGCCACCTTCTTCGCCACCTGTCCCAGAATGACGGTGGCCGCAATGGTGGACACGTCGCTCATGCCCCCCGAGCCTGTGAGATAGAGGATCGGGCGGCCCATCTCCGTGGAACGGCCGATGGCTTCCTCGACCGCGTCCAACCCGGCGATGCGCCGCAGGTAGACATGGGGATTGCGCCGGGCCGCGGCGATGCTCCCCAGCAGGACTCCCGTGAACGCCAGCACAAACACCAGGTTGTTGACCTGCGCCCAGTTGAAGTAGTTCGGCGCGGAAACGCCCTCGGCCGCTTCCGACCAGACGTCCTGCGTCCCTTCGCGAGTCAGCAGTTTGACGGCATAGGGTTTCCCATCCTCGATCGGAAAGGCCTGGGAGGACGGCAGCTTGACGTAGTGGTCGCCCTTGCCGGCCGGCTGGGCCCACCAGGAGAAATCCCCTGTCTTGACGTAGCGGGTGTTGGACGGAAACTCGGCCACTTTTTGGAAGGCGGCCGGCGGAGACTCGGCCGCCCAGACCTGGACGGTTCGATCCTTGCTGTCGGAGGGAGAGGCTTTCCAGACCAGGCTCAGGCTTTTGCCGGCGTCATTCGGAGTATCGAGAACCCGAAACCCCTCCGGTGAAGTCGGGGGACCGGCGAACGCCGGTCCCCCGATGAGCAGCAGGAAAAAGAAAGCCGGGGCGAGAATCACTTCCCTAACATCAATTTGACGCTGATGGCGCCACCAGAATCGCCTTCCTTCACCCCTTCCTTCATGTACCCCGAGATGTCCTTTTCGCCCTTGGGCTCGCCGTGGCACGGCAGACACCCCTTGCCGTAAAAGAGCGGCAGCATGATCCGGATCGCCTTCCCGCCGTCAACGGTCTCGCTGATGATCTTCTCTCCCTGTCGGGGATAGGACGCCTCGGCGAACTTCGCGAGGGCCTTCAACTCGAAATCATCCGGCGCGTTCTTGGGATTCCGTGATGGGTTCTGCGTCTGCTTGAGGTACACGCCAGACTTGGCCCGGAACTTGGCGGCCGCCTGGGTCCCGAAGGTGGCGGGAATGAACCCCTTGAACCCGACCCCGGGCCGGTTGATCACCGGCTGATAGTCCGCCACGGTCGACTTCATCGCGTCGATCAGCTGGGGCAGCAATTTCTTGGCCAGTTCAGGGATCTTCTCGTTCTTGAGGTCGGCGAGATTGACTTTCGCCCGATCCTTGAACTTGTCGGTCACCTGCTTCTCAAAAACATCCGGCGTAAACCCCTTGTCCCCCTTGTCGGGATCGTTGATAAGCGGCTGGTTCGCCCCGATCGTCACCCTGCCTGAGTCATGCAGAACGGCGAGCAGCCGCCCGGCCTCAACCGCGTCACTGTCGGCGAAGACCGCCGCCGGAGACAGTCCGATACCGAGAAAGATGGTGAATAAGCCCGTGCCGAGTATGTTCGCTGGCTTCATACCGACCCTCCTTCCACATAGGAATTCATTGCGCTGCTATCGCCTCACACAATTACCGCTGCGAAAGTTTGACGCTGATCGCCCCGGCAAGCTCGCCCAGTTTTCCGCCTTCTCTGATGTAGCCTGAAATGTCCCGCTCCCCCTTCGGCTCGCCATGGCACGGCAGACATCCTTTGACGTGAAACAGCGGCAGCATGACCCGGGTCGTCTTGCCGCCGTCCACCATCTCGTTGACGATCTTCTCGCCCTGGCGCGGGTAGGCCGGATCGGCGAACTTCTTCATGACGGCGGCCTCGAATTCATCGGCCTTGTTCTTGGGATTCCTCAGTACCTCATCCAGGGTGGTCTGCTTTAAATATGTCCCGGTCCGTGCGGTAAAGATCGCCGCCGCCTGGGTCCCCCAGGTCGCCGGGATGAAATTCTTGTACGCCAGCCCCTGCTTGTTGAGGATGGGCTGATACGTGGCAACGACTTTCTTGCCCGCCTCGACGAGCATCGGAAGCAATTGCTTGGCTTGGGCCGGGACTTTTTCGGTCTTGAGCTTGGTGAGATCGACTCCGGACCGATCCTTGAATTTTGCGATTACGCCTTCTTCAAACACATCCGGCGTGAAGCCCTTGTCCCCCTTTTCGGGATCATTGATCAGCGCCTGGACACCCGCGATCGTCACGCGGCCAGAGTCCAGCAGGATTGCGAGCAAGCGCCCCGTCTCGACCGTGTCGGCATCGGCAAGGGCCGGAGAAGGTGACACTCCCATGGCGAGGGAAACGAAGACTACGCTTATGATAATGACGGCCATCCTCTTCATGCGGGCTCCTTACGCTGTCCGGTTATTGTGGGCTCCCTACTGTAATTGGTGTCAACGACTTATACAAGATCAGCGGAATAAAGTACATGAAAACATGCACGCTCACTTCAAAGACGGCTTGACGCTGATGGCCCGCCGTCGTCCCCAGGCAGGTCACCCCTCAATGACCTCGATGTTCGCGCGCGGGACCACGGCCCTGGTCCCGTCCGGGAACATGACCTCCATCACCCGGACATGACTTTCAGTGGGAATCATCGTCAAGTCCGGTGGCAGCTTCACCACCTGCCCGATATGGCCGAAAAACGGCTCCCGGATGACACGCACCGGATCGCCGACCTTCACTCCACCGCGCGCTTCCCCCACCTGGCCGGCTTCAATTCCTTCCACTCGCTCTCCCGGCGCCAGCGGCACGATGATTTCCGGACGCATGACTCCCGCCCTGATCTGCGTCGCGCCGGAGACACAGGCTTTCCGCCCCCCGAGTTTCTTGAGCAGCTCAAAGGTTTTCCCGGCCATGGGAATGCGCCCGAACCCTTCGGTCAGGACCAGGGTGAACCCGACGTTTTCCGTTCCCGTGATGGCCACGCCGAGATCGTAGCCCAGGAGGGCCCGCAGGTCCTTGTCGTGCATCCCGCCGACCACAATGGCCTTGACGCCGACGGCCCTGGCCCGCGCCAGCACCTCGGCTCCGGCAAAGGCCCCACCGACCACGACCTTGCCCGCATGATGGGGCGTCAACATGGATTCGGTCAAATCCTCATCAGGGGACGAGGCCGCCAGGACCACCTCGCCCCACGTTTCTCCGCCGATGCCGAAAATCCCCTGGATAAATGCGCAGGGGGTCTCCACCCGTACGCCCTGCCCGGGGAACGCCTCCACCACGGTTCCGTCCAGGTAGGCAAAGAGCTCCACAGGACGGGGGGGCTCCCGAAGGATGACCTGCCCCGTGGCCGTGGAGACCGTCTCCACCGTTCCGGTGATGGGTGAGCGCACGTCCGTTTTGAACCACTTGATCAGCGGCCTGGTCTCCGCCAGGACATCGCCTTTCTCGACCTTCTCGCCCTCCCGTTTGATCATGTAGTCCGGGAGGTCTTCCGGCAGGATGCCGAGCTGGTTCACCAGGTTCACCACGTAGACTTTGCCGGGCAGTTCCGCGCGCGCCACCACCGTGGAGGAGGTCACGGTGTCGTTCGCCTTGACAAGCACCGTCCCCGAAAGCGGCAGGATCCTTTTTTTCGAGATGATGGTTCGCGGCGTGACGGTCAGGCCCGGTGTGTAGGTGTGCCCCATAACGTCTATACGATCCTCACCCCGGATACAGATCCAGCGCCCTGTTCCATTCCTTCAGGGCGCGCACGCGTTCGTCCTGTTTCACGGGAAGCTGTAGCGGCCGTCCGCGCCCATCGAGCACCAGGCCCACGACGCCTCCCCGTGCGCGCCGCTCGACCGGGACGCCCCTGCCCGCTCCCACATCCACGGCGCGTGCGGGCGTGATGGACACACCGGCCTCCTCTCCCGCCGCAAGCGGACACAGCCGGAGCTCGCCGAATTTCAGCGTCCCCTTGACGGGCTCCCGCCCGCCCTGAAACGTGATGGTGTAATCCGCGCACCGCTCGCCCCAGGCGCCCTGCCCGATGGGCGCCACGCACGTGCCCAGATAGATCAGGCAGTCGCGCACAAACACGTCCGTGGCGGCCTTCTCGTCCACGGTGGACAGGACGCCCAGATGCGGCATCATGAAGATGCTGTCCACGGCCAGCTCGGTGAACCCCAGCGGCTCATAGGCGTCCACCATCATAAGGAGCGCCTGCACCCGTCGCGGCGCATGGGAGAGAATGCCTCCGCTGCCGACGATCAGGTTGAGCTGCAGCATGTCCACCCGCGACTCCCCTGAACCCTTCTGCTCGAAGACGTCCGAGATCGACCGCTCCTGCTGCACGCCCTTGAGGCCGGTTGCCAGCGACTTGTGATGGATCAGGGCCAGCCGAAGGGCCTCCCGGGCGATGGCCTGCTCGATCTGGAGTTCGTCAAGGGTCTGCGGCACGGTGGTGGGGCGGATCATTTTGTTCTTGATCCGGTTGCGCAGGTCCTGCTCGTCGATCGAGAACGGCACCCAGCGCATGATGTTGTCGAGGCCGGCTTCGGCCAGCACGTTCGAAATGCTGTAGCTCATCCCCAGGTTGGCGGACACGGTCCGGTTGAAGACGCCCTGGAAGATGGAAAACACGTCGGTCGTCGCGCCGCCGATGTCCACGCCGATCAGGTTGATCCCCTGCTTCTTCGCGATGGTCTCCATGATGAGGCCCACCGCGGCCGGCGTCGGCATGATCGGCGCGCCGGCCCACGCGATCAGCTTCTTGTAGCCCGGCGCCTGGGCCATGACGTGCTCGAGGAACAGATCGTGGATCTTGTTGCGGGCGGGCGTGAGGTTCTCCTTTTCCAGCGTCGGCCGCAGGTTCTCCGTGACGGTCAGGGCCGTCTTCTTCGCAAGAATCTCCGTGACGCGCTCGCGCGCCTCCTTGTTGCCAGCATAGATCAACGGCAGGTTATAGCTCATGCCCAGGCGCGGGCGGGGCTCGGCGGCGGCAATGTATTCCGCCATCTCCACCACGTGCATCACCGTGCCGCCGTCCGTGCCACCCGACAGCAGAATCATGTCGGGCCGCAGAGAGCGGATGCGCTCGATCTTCTCGTGCGGCAGGCGGCCGTCGTTCGAGGACAGCACGTCCATGACGATCGCCCCCGCACCAAGGGCACACCGCTGCGCGCTCTCGGCCGTCATACTCTGCACCACGCCGGCGACCATCATCTGGAGGCCGCCGCCGGCGCTGCTCGTGGAGATGTAGATGTCCACCCCGGCTTTCGGGTTGCCACCCGCGCCGCTCGGCGTCATGATCCTTTCCCCGTCAAGAATCTTCCGGCCGGACAGCTCCTCGATCTCCGCAATCGCGTTGAGCACCCCGCGCGTGACGTCCTCGAAGGGGGCTTCGACGGTGGTCGGCGCCTCCCCGCGATAGGTTTGCCGGTACTCGTCGCCGATTTTCTCGATCAGGATGGCCTTGGTTGTCGTGCTGCCGCAGTCCGTGGCAACGATCGTCTGGAGCGGCCGCCCTGGATCGGTGGTCATGGCTGGGGTGCCGCACGCCGGCTTTCGGCCTGGCGCTCGATCAGTGCCGTGAGCCGCGGCAGCGTGTCCCGCCGTTCAAGCAGGAGCGCCACGCGTTCGATGTCGCGCTGAGGAAAGACGACTTCAAGGATGGGGGTAAAAAAATGCAGGGCCTGGCTGCCGAGGAAATTCATGGGACCGACGGACTCCAGGAACACCACCGTTGGAACCGCCATCCGGCGCTCGACCACGGCGACGGCAACCCGCTCCAGTAACGCGACATCCTCCGCCGACAGGGGTTGGCCGTCCGGCTCCACCGCAAAGGCATGCTGAACCCTGGATTTGAGTCCGCTCAGCCGATCAGCTAAAAATCCCTTAGGTAATGCCATAGCCACCCACAGGTGAGACGGGCGCACCCGGAGGCATTATAGGGAGGGGTCTGAAGAGAGTCAATTCAGGCGGGGTCAGCAGAAGCCTGTTGTTCGGCATGATAGGAACTGCGAACCAATGGGCCGGACTCCACGTGCCTGAATCCCAGGGCACGACCCTCTTCCTTGAACAGGTCGAACTCCTCAGGTGAGTAAAAGCGCGTCACCGGCCAGTGGGCCGTGGTCGGCTGGAGGTACTGCCCGATGGACACGATCGAGCACCCGGCCCCGCGGAGATCCCGCATCACGGCAAGGACCTCCTCCCGTGTCTCGCCCAGGCCAACCATCAGGCCGGACTTCGTCACAGCGCCACGGCGCGACGCCGTCTGGAGCAGCGCGAGCGATTGCGGGTACCGGCCTTGCGGCCTCACCGACGCGAAAAGTCGCGGCACCGTTTCGATGTTGTGGTTGAGGATGTCCGGCTGCGCCGCCAGGACCGTCTCGAGCGCGGCCTCATCGCCCAGGAAATCAGGAATGAGGACTTCGACCGTACAGGCCGGCAGTTCACGGCGGACGGCCCTGATCGTCTCCGCGAAGATGCGCGCCCCCCCGTCCGGCAGCTCATCCCGATTGACCGACGTAAGCACGGCATGGCGGAGACCGAGCGCCTTGACGGCCGCTGCAACCCGCTCGGGTTCCGCCTCATCAAGAGGATGGGGACGTCCCGTGGTGACGGCGCAGTAGTGGCAACGGCGGGTGCAGATATCGCCGAGAATCAGGAACGTGGCTGTCCGGCTGTTCCAGCATTCCCAGACGTTCGGGCAGCGGGCTTCTTCGCAGATCGTGTGGAGGTTCAACTCCTTCGTGAGGCGCCGGATCTCCCGGTAGCCCGGGCCCTCGCGCAACCGAATCTTGAACCACGGAGGCAGGTGCGGCCTGGGTTCCTGCAGGACGGGAATAGGACGACTCATCGGGGCCATTGTAACAAAAAACCACGGAACAGAAAGAAGAAGAATGCGGGACGGAGTTGTGTAGGGGCGGTTCGCGAACCGCCCCGACAGGATCATGCTTTGCCGGGGTATTTGGCGATGATAGCCTCCTGCACGGCTTTTGGGCAGGGCAGGTACTCCATGAAGTCCATCGTTAA
>JAUSHW010000153.1 GCA_030648395.1 Nitrospirales bacterium
TCAATGTGGCGGTGAACCCAGACCTGTCGATCGAGCGGGCACATGATATTGCCAAGGAGGTCCGCCATACGTTGCTGCACCAGTTACAGTACCTGTCGAACGCCACTATTCATTTGGACCCGCTCACAGCGTCGGGGGAGACCCATCATCGTATCGGCGAGCATGCCCACGATGAGTTGCCGTTTCATTCTCATTAAACGATGAATGGCCGGAGATCTGTGACGGGATTATTGGTGTTGATGTGTATGGCAGGGTGCGCGATGCTTGCCGGCACCCCAGACCTCGATACCCCAGATGGACGGGTGTACGCGCAACGTTGCGGGGGCTGCCATACAGGAGGCCATGGGGTGCCCGATCCGCGGTTCCGGACGATGGCGGAATGGCAGGAAGTCATACCTAAAATGGACCGTCTTATCCGAGAAAAAGGGCTCCCTCCCCTGACACAGTTGGAGCATGAGTCAATCGTCCGCTACCTCAGCCGTCACGCTAAATCTTCCCGCCGTGCGTAAGCCTCTACTTTTGACTATAATGGCCACATGCAAACACTGGACGTCGAAAATTCCGGTCTGCCGGACCTGCAGTTCGTGCTGATAGTGCTGGCGTTGTGCACGTCCGACCTGCCCTCGCTCAACGTGCCGGAGGACGTGCGGCAAACCATTTTCCATCGCTGCTGGGCGCTGATGCACGACACGCCTCCGCCCGCGAAAGGGGAGGACCGCGTGCTGGACCTGCGCGACGGGACCGATCTGACGCTGGAGGCGATGGTGGAGGTGATCCGCGGCGCGCTGTCGTCGCACGGCATCACACAGCTCCGGTGGGACCATCCGTCCAGCGAGACGACCCGTGCCACGACCCCCCAGGCGCTTCCTCTGGTCGATCGGCTGCAGAAGCTCTACCCTGCCGACCCCGACATCGCCGATGACTCGAACCAGCCGCATTGAAAGTCTGCCGGGAAAAAGGAACGAGCAGGACCGCTTTACGGTGCAAGAGTGATGTCGTACGCTTTGCGGATGCCGGCCTCCCAGCGGTTCATATACGCGGGGAAGGTCAGGGACTCAGCGCCGTCCGGGCCCGCTCGCTTGATGTGCACCGCCTGGTAGGCGTCTTCGCTCAGCACACGCTCCCGCTTCAGCTTATCCGCGAGTGATGGGCCGCCGGTCTCCAGCATCCCGGGGTCGCGTTCGAACGCACTATTGCGGAGCGTGGCGGCGATCTTGTCCTGCGTCTCATTGGCAACCAGCAACATCAGGTACATTGCATACCAGGCCGCCAGATGCTCGCGGCGCGTTTCTTTTGTGATCTCGCGGTCGGGCCAGTAATGCGAGGCGTTCATGTATCGATGGGCGATGCCCTCGAAGAACGCTGGCACGAGGCGGATGTCGAGGCTGGGGCCGTCCGGTCGCTCCACCAGGATGGATTTCGAAACGACCCCCTGGGCCCACAGGGTGTCCTTGGCCAGCAGTGCGTAAGGGGAGCCGGGACGCTCAAGGAGCGATTCGTTGGAAAGGGTCTGCCTGGTCAGCGACTCATAGAGGTAGAGGGCGTAGGGGTCTGACAGGTGCCGGGCGACCGCCACGAGCGCTCCCTCGATCACCTTGGGCTGCGCCGGTTGGGCCTGCTCCTGCGCCCAGGCGGGAGCGACGAGCAGGAGCGCGCATGCGAGAAACAGCCGCGGCGTCACCGCTCGTCTCCCCCGATGAGTTGTTCCGTGTCGGATGTGGCCGTCTGCTCCGTGCGCACAGGCCGATCCCGGCGCATGCTGCCGAAGGTGAAGATGTCCGAGGTCACCGTATGCTCTTCGCTCAGGAGGACCACATCGGTCAGTTCATGGATGACGTGGTCTACGACGAGGTCGATTTCCGGAAGGCCCTGCACCTCATACCGCCATGCCGGGGTACCGTCAGCGGCGTCAACGGACTGCTCCACGAGCGTCCAGCGCTCGTTGTAGCCTGTTGCCCGCTGGATGATGGCAGGGAACACTTTCACGGCCCATTCCTGGCTGGTCGCCAGGGCCGGCGACAGGCTGAATTGGACGGTTCGGCGGGAAACGAATGCCATAAAGCTAGGATAGCCGCTTGTCCCACAGGGGTCAACCCAACTCGAACCCACTGATCTATCAGGCCTATTGCCAGAGCCACCTACTCGGAAAATTGACTCATTGACCCGGCCGGAGGGGTGCCGTATAAAAGGGCCGTCGTTGGCGAATCACGTGGGAGGTCGCATATGCCTGATCAGTTCACCGAACAACTCAAAAAACTGGAAGCACTTCGTCACGCGGCAGACTCCTCCGCGCTGGAGGAATTCGATGAAGAGACCGAGCAACTGATTCTTCAGAGATTCGGTGAAGCCACCAATCATCTGGAGGCCTACGAGCTGGCCATGATGGGTGAAGCGGGAACCATCGTGAACATGCCGCAGTTCGCCCAGGAGGACGCGACCCAGGATCTGTTTCACATGAGCATTGAGCAGCGCCGGCAGGTGCTGGAAGGCTGCCTGGCGGATGCGGCAGGGGCCGTCGTCCAGCCTGCAACGCGGTCGGCAGCGCCGGCTCCAGCCCCGACACCCAAGCTCAAGGCGGCGAAGAAGCCCCGCGCGGTCAAGAAAAAGAAGAAACCGGCGAAGAAGAAAGCGGTAGGGAAATCAGGGAAGAAATCACCGGCGAAGAAAAAGAAGCCTGCCGCGGCCCGGAAGAAAAAAGCCGGGCCGGCGAAGAAGAAGCGAACCAAACGCAAATAGCCCAAGGAAGCCGGATGCCGACCTATCTACGAGTGGCGGGAACGTCGGATGTGGCCGCAGGGTCCGGCATCGTCGCCACCGCCGATGGCAAGGACTACGCCGTCTTCAACCTCAACGGGGCGTTCCATGTCATCGACAATATCTGTGTGCACCGCGGCGGGCCGCTGGGCGAAGGCGAGCTGGAGGGCGACACCGTCACCTGCCCCTGGCACGGCTGGCAGTACAATGTGAAGACCGGCGCCTGCCTGGGCAAGGACGGGATCAAGGTTGCGTGCTACGATGTGAAGGTGGAGGGCGGGGACATCACGATCGCCCTCCCGTGAGGGGCGGGGGCGCTAGCGCAGATCCCAGTCCACCTCGTAGTCGTCGTTCATGAGCGCGACGATGTGATCCTGAAAGCGGAAATGCTTCACGGGCCAGAGGTGGGAGCCATAGTCCACGATCAGGTAGTCCTTGCCAAGAAGCGCGTGAATCCTGGCCTTTCTGAGGTGTGAAAGGCCGACACCGGCAGTCTTCAGCACCGCCTCCTTCGCCGTCCAGTAGCGGAAGAACGTCTCCCAGTTTCGATCCGTCAGCGCCCATTCCTCCTCGTCGGCGATGTAGCCATACAGGTCCTCGTTCCGCGGCCGGATTTCCTCGATGTCGATGCCGATGGGTGTCGGCCCCACGACGGCCGCGACGAACCTCGTTTTGTGGGACAGGGACCAGTGGGTGTCGTCGAAGGGAATGGGGGCGCCGCGCGCATCCGTGGTAAGGGGGCCGGGGGCGATGCCGCTTGCCTCGCAGCTGAGGGTCAGCGCTTCGCGCGCCCGCCGGCTTTGCGCCAACACGCGCTCACGACCGCGCAGGCGCTGGTCCTCGGGCGAGATCGGCAGGATGACAGGGTGGAGCTTCATGGCGTTCGAATCTTACCACCCCTGTAATTTGCTTTACCAATACGGCGAAGCTAGAATCTCACCCTTACCGGAAAAAGGAGAGGCGTAATGAAGTCAGTTCAGATGGGCGTGATGGCGGCGGTGGTTGTGGGCGTGGTCGGGCTCGGCAGCACCGCCGGCGCGGAGAAAGCCATGCAGATCGCGGACGGGATGAAGGTGACCCTGGAGTACACCATGACGTTGCCGGATAGGACGATTGGGGACAGCACCGCCGGCCAGGCGCCGTTTTCCTATACGCAGGGCAATCAGGAGATCGTCCCTGGCCTGGAAAAGGCGCTGGCCGGCATGAAAGCCGGCGACAAGAAACGCGTCACGATTCCTGCGGCGGCGGCCTATGGTCCGTACGATGAAAAGGGGAAAGTGGAGGTGCCGAAGAAGAACCTGCCGCCGGAGGCGAAGGTGGGCACCAAGCTCCGCGCGTCGAATGGGGCGGAGGCCAAGGTGGTCGAACTGAAAGGCGATGTCGTGATCGTCGATACCAATCATCCCCTCGCCGGGAAGGATCTCACGTTCGACGTCAACATCATCAAGGTGGAGACGCCGCCGAAAGCCGCCAAGCCGGCCAAGCCGTGACAGGGGCGTGGCAATGACGCTGGACTGAAGGATCGAGGCATGCAGGCGCTGGACATTCTGGAAGAAGTCTCCCTCTTTGCCGACTTGACGATGGATGAGCTCGCCTTGATCGCGCCGCTGGTCGTCATGAAAGAGGGCAAGGCTGGAGACTTTATCATCCAGGAAGGGGAATGCGTCGAGAGCGTCTACATTCTGCTCTCCGGGAACGCCACCGTGATGAAGACGCGGGGCGACGGAAAAAAAGTTTCCCTCGATCAGGTCGGGAAGGACGATCTTCTCGGCGAGGTGACGTTCTTCAAGAACACTCCCGCGTCCGCGTCAGTACAGGCGATCGCCCCCTTCAAGGCCTTGGAGTTCAATCAAAAAGACTTCCACCGTTTACTGGACACCCATCCGCCGCTGGGCCTCAAGATCTACAAAAAGTTCTCCCGCGTCCTGAGCATGCGCATCAAGAAGCGCCTCGCCCAGCTCGTCGAATACCTGCCGGCTGAGTAGCCGTTCGGCCATCGCGGCCGGGACAAGAAAACCAGCTGTGAAGGAAACGACGAGGCGGGGTTACTTGCCGATCTCGCGGTATTGCTTTTTCTCGTCTTCGCTCAGGGAGCCGAAGGCCTTCTTGGCCTGTTCTTTCTCGGTGTCCGACAGGCTGTCGTACTGCTTTTTTGCGGAATCCTTGTCTTTGATGATTTTCTTCAGTTCGGTTTTTTCGCTTTCGGTCAGCGTCTCGGGATGGTCCAGCGCTTTCAAGCCCAGCGAGGCCCGGTCAAAAATGACATTCAAGCCATTCGACATATATGCGGTGCCTACGCCTGCAAGCAGAGCCAGCACGACCATCGCGCCGATGAATTTCCAATGTTTTCTGAACTCTTTGACCGTCCGGCGCATTCCCATAGGGGGCCTCCTCTCAGCCTGCGGCGGGGATTATACCTTGTCAG
>JAUSHW010000156.1 GCA_030648395.1 Nitrospirales bacterium
GCACCTCGAGCAGCTTCTGAATGTCCGCAAAGTGCAGCCCCGTGGTCGGCTCGTCCAGGATATAGAGCGTGCGACCGGTCGCCCGTTTGGAGAGCTCGCGCGACAGCTTCACCCGCTGCGCCTCGCCGCCCGACAGCGTCGTGGCGGACTGGCCGAGCTTGATGTAGCCCAACCCCACGTCGTTGAGCGTCGCCAGCCTGACCTTGATGAGAGGCAAATGCTGGAAGAACTCCAACGCCTCCTCGACCGTCATGGCCAGGACGTCGGCGATGCTCTTGTCCTTGTGGCGGACATCGAGCGTCTCCCGGTTGTACCGCCGGCCCTTGCAGACCTCGCAGGTCACGTAGACGTCCGGCAGGAAGTGCATCTCAATCTTGATCATGCCGTCGCCCTGGCACGCCTCGCAACGCCCGCCCTTCACGTTGAATGAGTAGCGCCCGGCCTTGTAGCCGCGCACCCGCGACTCGGGCAGGTTCGCGAAGAGGTCGCGGATGTAGGTGAACAGGCCGGTGTAGGTCGCCGGGTTGGACCGCGGCGTGCGGCCGATCGGCGACTGGTCGATGTTGACGATCTTGTCGATGTGCTCGATGCCCTTGATGTCGGCGCAGCCGGTGATCCATGCGGTCTTCTGCATGCGAGCCTGCCAATATTTTGAGGTCGGCGAGGTCGGTGGGGCCGTTCTCTCTTTTCCGCCATAGAGGAGCTTGTGCAAGCTCCGATACACCACGTCGAAGACGAGCGTGCTCTTGCCCGATCCGGACACGCCGGTCACGCAGGTCAGCAGGCCCAGCGGGATTTTCACCGTCACGTTCTTGAGGTTGTGCTCTTTGGCGCTGACGATGGTGAGGTGGCGGTCGGCCTGCCGCGCCCGGTGCGGGAGCGTGATGTTCATGTCCCCGCGCAGGTACTGGCCGGTCAGGGAGTCCTTGTTGGCCATGACTTCGGCGGGCGAACCCTGGGCGACCACAAAGCCCCCGTGCACGCCGGGGCCGGGACCAAGATCGAGGATGTAATCCGCATGGAGCATGGTTTCGGCGTCATGCTCGACCACGATCACCGTGTTGCCCAGATCGCGCAGCCTGAGCAGCGTGTCCAACAGACGCTTGTTGTCGCGCTGGTGGAGCCCGATGGACGGCTCGTCCAGAATATAGAGGACGCCGACCAGCCCGGACCCGATCTGGGTGGCCAGGCGGATGCGCTGGCCCTCCCCGCCGGAGAGCGTCGCCGCCGCCCGGTCCAGGGTCAGATAGTCCAGGCCGACGTTGACGAGGAAGCCCAGGCGTTCCCGGACCTCTTTCAGGATGCGGTGCGCGATGAACTGCTCGCGTTCGGTGAGCTTCAGCTTCTGGAAGAGTCCGGCGGCTTCCCGGATCGACAGCCGCGTGACCGCGGCAATGGATTTCCGATCGATCAGGACCGACAGGCTTTCGGGCTTCAACCGGTCGCCCTTGCAGATGGAGCAGAGCGTCAGCGATCCGTAGTCCTCGTCCTCGTATTCATCGTCCGCGTCGAACCGCGGGCCGCCCTGGGGCGGCTCGTGGCCGAGCCCGTCGCAGCCCGGGCAGGCGCCGTGAGGGCTGTTGAAGGAGAAGAGGCGGGGCGTCAATTCCGAATAGCTGAAGCCGCACCGCACGCAGGCCAGCTTCTCGCTGTAGAGCAGATCCTTCCTTCCGTCGAGATCGATCCCCACCAGGCCATGCGCCTGCTTCAGCGCGATCTCCAGCGAGTCCGCCAGCCGCCGCATTGTCGGCTCGTCGTCCTTGAGGACGACACGGTCCACGACGATCTCGATCGTGTGCTTCTTTTGCTTGTCCAGCGCGATCTCGTCCGCGAGGTCGTGCGGCTTGCCGTCGATCCGCGCGCGGATGAACCCGCTGCGGCGGGCGTCCTGCAGTTCCTTACGGTACTCGCCCTTGCGGTCGCGCACGATGGGCGCCAGGATCGAGAGCTTCGACCCCAGCGGCAACGCCATCAGCGCGTCCACCATCTGCTGTATGGTCTGGGCCGTGATCGGATCGCCGCATTGGGGGCAGTGCGGGCGGCCGATGCGGGCGAAGAGCAACCGGAGGTAGTCGTAGATCTCGGTGACGGTGCCCACGGTGGAGCGGGGATTGCGCGACGTGGTCTTCTGCTCTATGGCGATGGCCGGCGACAGCCCCTCGATGGCGTCCACGTCGGGCTTGTCCATCTGCTCGAGGAACTGGCGGGCGTAGGCCGAGAGGGACTCGACGTAGCGGCGCTGGCCCTCGGCGTAGATCGTGTCGAAGGCGAGCGACGACTTGCCGGAGCCGGACAGCCCGGTGATCACCACGAGCTTGTCGCGGGGGATCGCCAGATCGAGGTTCTTGAGGTTGTGCTCCCGCGCGCCCTTGATGACGATGGAACGAGGTTCAGGCATACAGCGTCATTCTAAGCCGCGGCGGCCGCAGGCCACAAGACCTGCCACGTTACTGAGACACCCGGGGGCGAAAGTTTAATCAGGCGGGCTGGCTGTGGGGACTGGCCCCCTTCCGCCGGGGCCTTGTATCTTGCGCCGAGGGCGTCAATGATACAGCCCATCATCAACCCGGACGTGATAGACCGAAGGGGCCGAGGTCTTCAAAGACCGTGGGACAGCCAGGATCGTCACGTCCTCACACCTGTAGAGCCCGAACAGTTGCATGGGCCGCTGAGCCCGCATTTTGCAAGGCCGGGCCATCCAGGAGGAGGTCACGATGAGTGCTCCCATGTTTGTCGGCATTGATGTCTCCAAGGCCCAGTTGGACGTGGCAGTGCGCCCCGACGGCCGGTTTGCCGCTCCCAATGATGAAGCGGGCATTGCTCAGGTCATCGCACGGCTGAGCGCGGGGCCCCCGACGCGGGTGGTCGTCGAAGCCACCGGCGGGTTCGAGATGCCGCTCGCCGGGGCGCTGGCGGCGGCCGGCTTCCCCGTCGTCGTGGTCAATCCGCGCCAAGTGCACGACTTTGCCAAGGCCACCGGGCGACTCGCCAAAACCGATGCGTTGGATGCCCAGACGCTGGCGCACTTCGCCGAGGTGATGCGCCCGGAGTTGCGCCCCCTGCCGGATGAGCAGACCCAGGCGCTGGCGGCCATCCTGGCGCGCCGCCGGCAACTCGTCGAGATGCTCACGGCGGAGAAGAACCGCCTCGGGAGTGCCCCCAAGCCGGTGCGCAAGAGTCTGCGCACACACATCGCCTGGCTCGAGCGGGAATTGAGTCATACGGACAGCAACCTCGCGCAAGCCATTCGCGAGAGTCCGGTGTGGCACGAGAAGGATGCGCTCTTACGGAGCACGCCCGGGGTGGGACCCGTGCTGACCACAACGCTCCTCGCGGATCTTCCGGAACTCGGCACCTTGACCGGCAAGCAGATCGCGGCGCTGGTGGGCGTGGCCCCGCTCAACCGTGACAGTGGGACGTTACGAGGGAAGCGCACGGTCTGGGGCGGCCGGGCGCCGATCCGGGCGGCCCTCTATATGGCCGCGCTCGTAGCGTCGCGCTTCAATCCGGTCATCCGGGCGTTTTATCAACGCTTGTGTGCGGCCGGGAAAGCGAAAAAGGTGGCCCTCACGGCGTGCATGCGGAAGCTGTTGATCATCCTGAATGCAATGCTCAAACATCGGACGCCGTGGCGCGCGGAATTGGTTCAGTGTGCTTGACAGACCAAGACAGTTGCTGTCCCCGTCTGTGAGCCCAGACCTCCCCGCCCCGTTTAACCTTTTCTGCTTCCCCCGTGTCTAACGAAATAATGGCATCACTTCCGCATCAGCGGCACTCTCGGGATACGCGCCGGAAAGGCAGGGCTTCGTGACGAAGTTCGCGGCGCCCACCCCTTTGGGCTTCACTGTCCGCACGACGGATTCCTATTGGAGGCTTCTTCTGTTGAAGCATCCTGAAGTTTCAGGTCGGGAACGGGATATCCAAGAGGCGCTCATCATGCCGGACCGTGTTTGTCGAAGCCGTCACGATTCTCGCGTATATTTGTTTTATCGCACCGAGGGAGATTATTATATATGTGCCGTGGTTAAGCGTCTAAACGGGGAAGGCTTCCTCGTCACGGCGTACGTGACGGATACCATCAAGGAAGGGGAGCACCTATGGCCCACATCCGAGTGATTCATGACCCCGTCGGGGAAACGCTGACCATCTACTTCTCGGAACCTCAAGCCGACCAGGTGTGCGAGGAAACCGGCGAGGGTGTCATTCTGATCAAGGACCGCCGCAGCGGGGAAGTGATCGGCTTCGAGCGCCTCTACTTCAAGGCCCCTCCTGGTTCACAGACCGTCACGGTGGAAACGCTCGCCGGCGACAAGAGCGGCGGGTAAACCCGACCGGGCGTCAAAGGCTCCTGGCACCTTCTCTACGTTCCCAGGCCGGGCCGCAGGGGAAAGAGGGAGTTCGGCGGTAGGCTCAGCTTTCGAAAATAGAAGCGGACTCTATTTCACCCCAAACAAAGTAGCCTGTCCCATTTTCTGCTCACGACCACCTGAATGAAGCGGCGGCGCTCCCTCAGCCGTCGGGCAAGCACGTCTCCTTGATGGCGAGAGTACATGGGTTACAATTTACTCAATACGTTGAGATAATTTACTCAATGTTTTGAGTAAATGCAAGCCCCCCGTCCGGCGATCCGGTCAGGCCACCCGGTCAATCACAGACCCGTCGGTCAGCATTAAACGCTCCCCTCCCCACTAAGGTCCTGCTACTGAGACACCCGACAGGGGGCGAAAGTTTAATCCGGCGGGCGGGCTGAAGGGACTGGCTCGCCTTCCGAGGCGTGCCTGTCCCCGTCTTCAATCCGATGTAGGGGCGTATCGCGATACGCCCTCGGTGGATTCAAACCGATCCGTGTAGGGGCAACCCCCTGTGGTTGCCCAATTCCTGTAGGGGCGCCGCGTGCTGCGCCCTCCCCTCTTACAGTTCGCCTTTGAACGCTTTGTCGAGGACGGAAGGCAGCAGCGTATTGAGTTCAATGGATAAATTTCGCCCAGTAGTTGTTCAGGCGATCGGTGGCGCTTTCGAGTGTCGTCTCTTGCAAACGCAGATCTGTCGCCATGGTGTTATATGTTGCCGTCCATGAGCCCGGCGGGAGTTCAATTCGTATGGGAATGCCATGGCTCCGTCTCGACGTAAAAATTGCGTTCACAGCATTCTTGACCACAGGTGGGTCTGGAAGGCCAAGATTCATCAGCAAGATGATGTCGGCCAGGTCTTTGACTCTTGTATTGATCCGGTCGTCGAAAGGACGAGTGAGCGCATGTATCTTCTCTGCGAGGTGCTGGGCGCGTGAAGTAGCCCGAATGACGGGAGGGGGAATGCCTGCGAACGACAGGAGATCGCTCCCCGGGAGATCCTCCAAAGGAGGAACCAATGGATCGCCCAGGCCAACATCAACCTTGATCGATTCGAACCGGCGCCCGGCAAGGCGAGATTCCACGGTGAAACGGCAGCACTTCACTCCTTGTATCGGCAGTTCTTGTTCCGCGCCCTGCGCAATAACAAACATAAACCCCTCATCGGCCTCCCCAGCCAAGTCTTCACGCAACTTCTGTGCGACTTCGGTAGGAGAAAATTCCCGCTTGCCGAAATAGCCCAAGTCAACGCCGAGATCGAGGTCTTTGGTCATGCGGGCGCCCAGGCCCAGCCTCAATTCAAGCGCAAACCCGCCTTTGACGACCCAGGGACTCTCGGTCTTCCTCTGCAACCTCACCATGCAGCGTTCAAAGACCAATCGCTTGCGCATCCGGACGAGCGGCTCTCCTGTCTTTTGTTCGCGTTGCCTGAGCCG
>JAUSHW010000160.1 GCA_030648395.1 Nitrospirales bacterium
AGATATTCATTCTGTAATCCCCAACTTAGCAGCTCTTTTTTCTCATTTGCCGAGATTGTCATTGCGAACGAAGCGAAGCAATCCGTGAATTCGGTGGCGGTGCGGATTGCTTCGTCGCTGTGCTTCTCGCAATGACAATACTAGAGCATCGTTGCATCGCGTTAACGTGTCGGCGGGGTGAACATCTCGTTGGCGTTGCTGAAGGACCCGCCGGGTGTCGGGCCTCCGCTCAGGACGAAGATGCGACCGTCCACGACGGCCGAGCCCATTCCGAGACGGGCGGTCGGCATGGGCGCCTGTGTCGTCCATGAGTTCGATGCCGGATGGTAGGCTTCGTTTTCATTGAAGGTCCCGGCGACCGCCTCGCCGCCGAAGACATAAATCCGTTCGCCCACGACTGCCGCCGTGATCCCGCTGCGCGCCGTCGGCAGATCGGCCTTGCGTGTCCAGCGGTCGGTTGCCGGATCGTATTCCTCTGCGACCGACAGGTTCTGGCTGTACTGGCGATTGAGCCGGCCCCCGATCGCGTAGAGCCGGCCGCCGACGGCAGCCGCCGCATGGTGGTCGCGGGCGGTCGGCATCGGAGTCCGGGTGGACCAGGTGTCCGTCACCGGATCGTAGACCTCGTGTGCGGCGGTGTTGCCCTCCCGATTGTAGCCCCCGACCGCATGCAGCTTCCCGTCGAGCACCGCCACCGCCAGCGCCCCGCGCGGCGTGGGCATGGGCTTGCGGGCCGTCCACCGATCGGCGGCGGGATCGTACTCGTACACGCTCGTCAGGGGAGACCAGATCGACAGGACCGAGTGCTCAAAGCCGCCGATGACGTAGATCCGGTCATTGACCACGCCGATCCCTGTGTGGTGAAGGCCTCCGGGAAGCGGCGCGCGCTCGCGCCAGGCATCGGTCTTCGGATCGTACTCCTCGACGGCCGGCGTGATGAAGCTCAGGCCCTGCTGGAAGCCGCCGACCACATAGATCCTGCCCTTCACGGCAGCGGCCGCCACCTCGGTTCGCTTGCTCGGAGCCGGCGCCTTCGCGACCCACTCGCTGATGGATTGGGCGAATGCCAGTGAGGCAATCGCGAGGGCGACGAAGAAAGCGGGTGTGAAAGCGCGACGAAGAATAATGTTCAGCTCCCGAGCGCCCGGTCCAGTTCGTAGATGAGGCCCTTCACCGCGTCCTCGAGCGCGACAGCGCGAACCTCTCCCGGCGGGAACACGGCCTTGTCGGGATAGATGAAGGCGCTGCTGCGTCCGGGCGAGATGCGGGGATACCAGGGCCGCGCGTCTTCATAGTCGGCCGCCAGCAGTCGGGCCTCGCCGCTGGCGACGGCCGAGAACAGGCTCTTGCCGGTGGTCAGATCGAGGGCGACGAGGCTGACAGTGAAATAGCTGTCCGTGCGCGTCCCGACGGCATTCCCGTCTCGGCCGTACTTTATCCACGCGGGGCTGATCACCTCGGTACCCGTGGGCATGACGACCAGGACTTGCTGAACCTTGAGCGGGGCGCTGGCCTTGCGGAGGCCCGCCAAGGTATCACCATCTGCGGCCGAGACCGTCACGGAGCCGACGATTTCGAGGCGCTTACCTGCCGGGAACTGCGACTTTATTTTTTCAGCCAGGGCGCGCTGGGCTGTGTCGGACGGCGCGTCTGCATTGAGCGGCTTCAACCAGACGAGTCCCACCTTGGTCGGCTGCAGGCTCTTGGCTTCTTCGAGTGAAGGCGCGCCGGCAAGAAACGGATTCGTGGGCGGCGGGTAGGCCTCCGGAAGAGCGGCGCAGCCCGCGACAAAGAATGTAAGCCCGATTACCGACAACACGCTGCGAAGCGTCGTGGCGTTCATGGCATACCTCCTTGGCTCAGAAAGAGACTCTAATCGTAACACACCTCAATACGGCATGTCGTCATCGGACAATCCGAAGTGATGGCCAAGCTCATGCACCACGGTGTCCTGGACCTCGCGCACCACCTCATCCGCCGTCTCGCATACGCGCAGGATCGGCCCCCGGTAGATGTAGACGCGATCCGGCAGCTGCCCTCCGGTATCGAAGAAGGAATCGCCCTGGATGGAGCGGCCCCAGTAGAGCCCGAGCAACTCGTCCGACTCATCAGGCTCAAGCCCGACCGCCTCGAGGGCCTCTTCGCTCGGCTCTTCCTGGACCTCGATCGCCACGTTCTCAAGGCGGCGCCGGAATTCCCTGGGCAGACCCTTGACCGCCTCGGCGACGAGCGCTTCGAAGTCCTTGTGTGAGAGCCAACCGCTTGGCATGCGTGGGAAGTATTCTAGCAGGGTGATGATAAAAAAGGGGAGGACCCGGGCGGGTCCTCCCCTCTCATGGAAACCGAACGCGCGTTACTTCTTCCGCACCTGAATCCCGTGCGGATCGCCTTTCTCCTTCTTGACCATGTTCCCGTCCTTGTCCTTCTCCTCGACCAGCCGGCTGATCGGGGCGATGCTCACCAGCTTGCCGCTCTTGCCGCCGCCTTCAACCTTGATGACGCCCACGCCCGGCGTGCTGCCGACCGCGTTGTTGGCGTCCTTGTGGTTTCCGGTCAGCGGGTTCGGGCCGCGTAGCGCGACGAAGACGTAGCTGCCGTCCGGGGCCGCGTCCATCAGATCGGGCGCGGGATCGCTGCTGACGTCCCCGGCGAGGGTGATCGTCCCGGCCTTGATGTTGCCGTTGCTCGTATCATACACGTCGATCAGATTGAGGTGCCGGTCGCCCGACCAGAGGTACTTGCCGCCGATCCCGACCATGCCGTGCGAATCGCCGCCGTCGCGTCCACCGATCCGCGTGGGCACGGTCATTTGCGGCAGCGCGCCGACGCCGAACGCGTACACGTCGTGGTTCAAGGGCGTCGCCGGCCACCCACCGCCGGAGTTAAGGTACATGGTGGCGCCGATCTGCACGCCGCCGCACCCGGCCGGTCTCACCGCCGCGGGCGGAATCGTTCCGTTCAGGAACATCGGGGTTGTAGTGATGTCATAAACCGCCAGACCGCCGCCCCGCGGGGTGACAAAGACAAATTGGCTCGTGTTCTCGGTAATCGGGCAGATGGGGGCCGCATCCGGCAGGATGGGTTCCAGCGCGCCCAGGGCCACTGTGTCCGTGATCGTGAACTTGTTGTTGGCGTAGTCAGTCTTGATGCGAACGAGCTTCTTTTCCGCGATGTTCGCGCCGATCGCCATCTTCATATTGGCCGTCGGCCAGGCCGCGTGGGCGTTCTTGCCCAGGCTCACGCATCCGACCGGCTTGCGGGAGGCCGCGTCAATGAACGCGACGTGGCCGGTGGCCACGTACGAGAGCAGCGCGTACTTCCCGTCCTTGGTGAAGAAGAGCATGTGGGGACGCTTCGGATAGCCGCCGCCGGCCTCCTTGCAGGCTTCGGCGAACTTGTCGCCCAGGTCCACCGCTTCGGCCTTGGCGCTCTTCGCATCGGCGGCCAGCGCGGCGCCGTCGTAGATGTAGAGCGTGCCGCCACCGTCCTTGGAGCTGTCCGACTGGTCGAGCGCCCAGACTTCATAAGCCGGAGCGGCCGCCTGCTGGGCCAGGGCCGGGCCAGTGCCGATGCCGAGCAGGAGAAACAGAAGAGGAAAAATCCATATAGAGATACGGCACCTATCTATCGCGATCATTGTGATGACCTCCTTGGTGTTAGTCGTTTCGGGTTAACCAGAAAATGGCAAGGGTATAATCGGGCTCCTGCAGCCCTTGCATGGTACCCGCATGGCCGGGAATCTGTCAACGGCGAGGGTGTCGCCTATTCGACAATAATTGCCGCGCGCATGTTGTGGCCTGGAAGGTCGCAGATATAGGCAAACGTGCCGGAAGTCCTGGGGGTGAACCAAAGTTCGGCCTTCCCGCGGGCCGGAATCAGGACGCGGACGAAGCCGGCCTCGTTGAATTCGGGGGCGCCGTTGCCGCTCACCTGGACGTTGGTGCGCTGAAAGAGCAACAGCGGCACAAAGGCGTGCAGATCCTCGTCCTCGTTCCGGATGATCAGGATGGCCGGCTGGCCGAGCTTCAATGTAATCGTCTCCGGGGTGAACGTCCGCTTGCTGGCGATGATCTCGACGGCGTTCGGCAGGGCGTCCGCCGCGTCGGCGGCCGGGTTGAGCAACCCGACCAACAGCGCGCAGGCCAAGACGGCTCGCACCGGCATCATTTTTCCTTCGCGAAGATACGGATCGGCGTGCCGCCGAGGCCGAACTTCTCGCGGAAGTAGTTCTCAAGATAGCGCAGGTAGGGCAGGCCGACGTCGTCCGCGTGCCGGCAAAAGAGAACGAACGTGGGGGGCTTGGCGGCCACCTGGGTGATGTAGGCGGACTTCACCGGCTTGCCCTTGCGGATCGGCAGGGGGTTGGCCTCGATCGCCTGCTGAAAAACACGGTTGAGCTGCGCGGTGGGCACGCGGTGCCCAAAGGCCTTCAAGGAGTCACTGATCAGCTTGAAGATGCCCGTGACCGTCTTGAACTGGAGGGCCGAACCGTACATGACGGGCGCCCAGGTGAGGAACGAGAAGCGCCGGTGCAGCTCGGCCTCGTACTTCGCCTTGGCGTCTGCGTCGTCGGCGCGCAGATCCCACTTGTTCACGAGGAGCACGCAGGCGCGGCCCCCCCGCAAGGCCAGTCCGGCGATCTTCGTGTCCTGCTCCGTGGCCCCCTCGACGCCGTCCAGGATCAGGACGGCCAGGTCGGCCCGGCCGATTGCCCGCATGGCGCGCGCGACGCTGTAGCGCTCCACGCCCGGATCGATCTTGCCGCGCCGGCGGATCCCTGCCGTGTCGATGAAGAGGTACTCGTCCTTTTTGTAGCGGACGAGCGTGTCGATGGAATCGCGCGTCGTGCCGGGCACGTCGCTGACGACGAGGCGGGTCTCGCCCAAGAGGGTATTGATGAACGTGGACTTGCCGACGTTGGGCCGTCCCACGACGGCGATCTTGGGAATCTCCGGCGCGGCGGGGCCCTCCGGCGTGGCCGGGATCAGCGGATGGAGCGCGTCCAGCAGTTCCGCGAGGCCGGTGCCGTGCTCGGAAGAGAGCGGGAACAGCGGCTCCATCCCCAGCTCGTAGAAGTCCCCGATCAGCGGATCGGATTTGGGGGTGTCGATCTTGTTGATCGCCACGAATACCGGCTTGTTCACGCCGCGCAGCAGATCGGCGATCGCCCGGTCCATCGGCGTGAGGCCCTCGCGCCCGTCCATCAGGAAGATGAGCGCGTCGGCTTCGTCGATCGCGCGGCGCGACTGCTCGCGGATCAGTCCCAGCATCAGGTCCTCGGAGGCCGGCATCAGGCCGCCGGTGTCGATCAGCTGGAACTGCCGCCCCCTATCGTTACACTCGGCGTAATGCCGGTCGCGTGTCACGCCGGGCAAATCCTGGACGATGGCCTGCCGCCGGCCCAGGATGCGGTTGAACAGCGTGGACTTGCCGACGTTCGGGCGCCCGATGATGGCTACGGTGAACATGAGTCAGAGTACCATGGGGCACAGAGCCAGAACAACGGGCGCCGGCCGGGGGACTTGGTTATAATGAAGCCATGAACTGGGCAATAATTGAAACCGTCCTCCTGGACATGGACGGGACGCTGCTCGACAGAGCCTTCGACGATCATTTCTACCTGGAGGCCCTGCCGGAGCGCTATGCCGCCGCCAGAGGGATGCCGGTGGACGAGGCCCGCGAGCGGCTGGTCTCGCTCTACCGCGCCGTCGAGGGGCAGCTGCATTGGACCGATCTTGACTATTGGACGCGCCAACTGGATCTCGACGTGCCGGCCATTAAGGACGCGCTCCGGCACGGCATCGCGTCGCACCCCGATAGTCTCGATTTTCTCGGCTTCCTGCGGCAGCGGAAGATCCCGGTGCACCTGGTCACGAACGCGCACCCCAAGACGCTGGCGATCAAAATGGAGAGGACCGGCCTGA
>JAUSHW010000168.1 GCA_030648395.1 Nitrospirales bacterium
TTGGAGTTGATGATCACCAGCCCGCCCCGCTTGATGCCTGAATAGAACGGCATGGTGTAGCTCTTGCCCTGGTTGATCACCTGCGGGTGGAACACCTCGATCACCTCGGGATAGACCAACTCTCCCCGATCGAAAATGCGCTCGACCCCGATCCGGACATACGCCTCGGCCGGCGCCATGCGCTTCTCGGCTCCGAAGAAGGGGTTGGAGACCGCCTGCCGTCCGTCTTTCGAGGCCGCCATGGCCATGACATGAGCCGAGGTCACGACGCCCTGCCCTCCCAGACCGGACATCCGGATGTTGATTCGCCGCTTGATCATGGGCTGCCTCCTCCGTTTTCGTGCGGCGTCGTTATGCCTGCGCCAGTGCTTCCTTCGCAGACGCCTTCTTGGCTTTCTCTTTCTCCGCCAGATCAGTCAGAAAGGCCTTGGCCTGATCGGAAATGTACTCTTTGTAGGCAAAGCGCTCGCCCGGCTTTTCGGCATCGCGCATCTCCTGGAGCCCTTCCATGCTGTTCTTGCCGATCTCCAGAATACACGGCGTATACAGCTGCAGATAGGTCGGCCCGATCTCGCGGGCGATCAGCACCGCATTCTTCACGACCTTCTCTATGAGGGACGGCTTGCTGACCGTGCAGTTCACGACATACACGCAGCCGGACTCACGGGCGATCTCGGGCAGGCGCACCTTGTCGAACTGCTTGCCCATCGGCGCCATCTTCGCCACAAACCCTTTCTGCATCAGCCCGCTTTCCTGTCCGCCCGTGTTCGCGTACAACTCATTGTCGAAGCAGATCGTCGTAAATTTCTCCTGGCGGAACCAGGACTGCAGCGTGTAGTCCAGGCCGATGTCCACGGTGGCGCCATCGCCGGCGAGCACGACCACATCCTTCACCTTGCCGGGAAACCGCAACGTCAGCGCCCGCTTCAAGCCGGATGCGACGGCGTTCTGATTCCCGAACAGCGAGTGGATGTTGTGGATACCGACGTGCGGGAACACCAGGCTGGTGCAACCGGTGGACCCGACCATGACCGTGTCTTCGGGATTGGGCAGGGACGCCAGGATGTACCGGAAGGCCATGGACTCGGGACAGCCGGCGCAAAGGGAGTGCTGCTCGATCAGTTCCTTGTTCACCCCGACATCCTTCCATCCCCGGCCTTCCTTGCCCCAGGTGGCGTTGGTCACCAGGGCTTGATATTCCGGCGGCATGATGTCGAAAAACTCTTCGCATATCTGTATCTTCTCTTTGCTCATAGACTTCTCCTCTTCTGCGATCCCAAACGTTCAGGCTCTCGGCTGCGGCCTTGTCATTGTCGCCGGCGATTCAGCTTCCCCGTGCGGCCAAGGTCGCCACGGATTTCCCCAGTGTCCGCTGGATGTGCTCAACGATAACCTCCGGCGGCATCGTCATCCCGCCGGCCACCTGCGGACCGGCGACCACGCGATCGCTGTCGGGTACGGTGGCCTTGATTTCCCGCGCCATCCAACCCGCCACGTTGAACTCCGGCACAAAGATGTGCTTCGCATGCTTCGTCGCCTCTCGGATCTCGTGATAGGGCCAGGGCCGCACGGATTTGATCTTGACCAACCCGACCCGGAGCCCTTCCTCGGCCAGCAAGCGGATCGCCTCACGCCCCTGCGATACGGCCGTGCCCGACGACACGATCAGAATTTCGGCATCGGCGTTCTCGGTTTCGATCAGGCCGCCCAGCAACGGAATCGTGTGCTTGCGGGACCGCTCGATAGCCGCCCGAATCTCCTGCTGCCAGGAGGCGTGGGTGGCGTAGCTGATGTAGTTGCTCTTCATGACGAAGGGGTCGCGCATCATCCGGACCGGCGGGCACTCCATGTCCATGCAGGGCACGGGCGACCGGTACGGGTCATAGGGCGGCAGGCACATGTCGACCGGCGTCAGGTTCACCACGTCCTTCGTGTGCGTCACGAAGAAGCCGTCGCAGCAGATCGCGATCGGCAGGTGCACGTCGGGCTGTTCCGCCACCATGAAGCCCATGAGGATCCAGTCGTAGAAGTCCTGCGCCGTCTCCGCATGCCAGACCAGCATGCCGGTCTCCAGAAGAAAGTACATTTCCAGCGTGTCCGGCTGGATGCTCAGCGGCGAGTTGATGCCGCGGCACGTCACGATCATTTCGATCGGCAGGCGCGCCCCCGACCACATCGGGAAATTCTCCATGGCCCGCATGGTTCCAGGGCCGGCCGTCGTCGTAAACACGCGGGCGCCGCCGAACGATCCCCCTGCGCATTCCGACATCACGCCGAATTCATTCTCGCCGCGCATGTAGTCGGTGACATAGCCTTCGGCGTACAGCTCGCCGATCAGGGCCGCCGCTTCGCTCTGGGGCGTGATGGGGTAGGCCACCATCAAATCCACGCTGGCCCGCCTGATCGCTTCCTTGATGACCTCGCTCCCGGTGAAAAACGACGGGATGCGCGGCGCTTCGAAGAACAGGTGATTGGGATCGGTGTACACCTGCCCTTTTTTATTCTTGGTGCCAATGATTGAGTGGCTATCCATCGGGTTGGCCTCCTATATTTCAGCGCGGTTGCCCGGGAATCCGAGCATCGCGTCCGTTAACTTCTGACTCCACCGGCACGATCCTGAGTCTCCAGCGCAGCGACATGCTTCTTGAGCGCACCGAACGGAACCGTGCCCTTTAATTTCTTGACCCATTCCGCAAGGTGCATGATCTTTTCGACCGAGGCGTCCCGGAACGACAGGCAGGCATCTTCATGTCCGGCCTGGGCGCACATGGCAATCGTATAACAGTTGGTCCCCCCGCGGATGATCTTCAGGGACAGGTTGGCCTGATGGCAATGGACGCCCACGAACATGCAGACGTCAATCTTGTTGTGCCAGATCGTCAGATTGGGGTGGTTGGGATTGATCTCGACTTCAGGATTGATCTTCGGGTATTTCGGCCGGTAGTCCGGCATCGGGATCAGCATCGGTTGGGCTCCGGCAGGAGCGCATTCCTTCAGCGTGTCGTACAGAAATTTGATGGCCGTGGCTTTCTTCTTCGCTTTTTCATTCCACGCCCACAGCACCAGAGGACCCGGGAAAATCGTGGGAACCGTCCCGCCCAGAAACATCCGGGCCGCTTCCTGAAAGGCTTCCTCCTCAGGAACGATCCGCCCATTGATGTGCGCCTGCCCAGGATCCGGCAGCGCATTGCCCATCGCCGCAGCGGCGGGCGGCAGGAACGCTTCCGGCCCGGGCCGGACCATATAGTGACCAGGATGATTCATAAAACTCCCCTCGACAGACTTTACCTAGCGAGATGAAGAGGAATGAAAATATATCGCTCACAAGGGTATAATCTTGCCACCTTGAAAGCAATCATAAAGAAGACCTACCCCCCAACACAAAAGGGCCATTTGCCCTTGCAGATCTAGGCCTTTTGCCTCACAGTCTCACGAGACATGAAACGCGAACTTTCCCCTTAGAAAATCATTATAATTTTACGCGTGGCGTCAGGTCCTTGTCAAACCGGCTTTGCCCCCGATTTTACCCTAAAACGGAACTCCGCCAAGCTCCCCGTTGAGCTGGCCCTTGGCATAACCTTGACAAGGGCAATAATTCAGGCAGGATTGATGTCCTCATGCTGACGCAGACCCTCAAAGACGTGACGCTGCGAAATCTTTTCGCGGTCCTCATGATCGTCGGCATCGAATCCGCGGTCGCACTGCCCCACATCAACGATACCCTCAAGGATTACAGACTGAACAGCGCGACAACGGAGGTCTGGCTGGACATGCACAGAGCGCAGTTCATGGCCATCAAGGAAAAAAGAACGATCCGTGTTGATTTCGATCAGGACTCCTACCGCATCACCAGAGTGACCACAGGGGAGGTGACCCTGACCCGGCACCTTACGCGTGAGTACCCTGAAATCAGCCTCGTTGTGAGCGGAGGCAGGGAGGGCATCGTCTTTGATCGGACGGGCGCGACGGAAGGGGACTCCAGGGAAATCGAGATCACCGGACCGGCAGGAAAGAAAAGCTTCACCATCCTCGCAACAGGCGTCATCGGCAACCTCCCGTGAATTGCTTTCCTCTCCTGTGAATTCTATAATGCAGACGCCTGCTTCTGCTCAATGGCATGGCGCGGATTGAAGAGCTCATGCGCACGCCTGAATTTCAGCCTAAAACGCAATTCTCGACCTCCAGCCCCTCAAGCGCCAGACTAACGTCCCTGATCGAAATCAGCCGCCTCCTGACCTCGACGATTGATCTCGACCACCTCCTGAGTCTGATTCTCAAGACGTCCAGCCAGTTGGTGGGGTCGAAGGACAGCAGCCTGCTCCTCATCGATCCGGCCACCCAGGAATTGGTCTTTGTGATGGCGCAGGGCTCCGTCAGCGACAAATTGAAGATGGTCCGGCTGGAGCCGGGAGAGGGCATCGCCGGCTGGGTCGTGAAACACGGCAAGCCGCTGCTGGTGAATGACGTCGCGCACGATCCGCGCTTCACGACCAAGGTCGACAAGATGACCGGCTTTAAAACCCGGGCCATCCTCGCCGTCCCACTGGAGGATCATGGCCGGACGATCGGCGTCATTGAGGTGCTGAACCCAATGAAGGACAAGCAGTACGACCAGGAGGACCTCGAGCTGCTGTCCGCGTTTGCCTCTCATGTCGCGGTGGCCATTCGCAACGCCCGCCTCGTCACGTCCATCAAGGAAACAAACCGCTATCTGCAGTCGGAGATCGACGAGCGCTATCGGACTCTTATTGGAAAGAGCACCAGCATTCGCACATCGGTCCGCTCCGCGCGGAAGGTGGCGGAAACCCCTGCGACCGTCCTCTTGCTCGGCGAAACCGGCGTGGGGAAGGAAATGTTCGCCCGGTCCATCCATGCCTGGAGTCCCCGCGCGGCCAAGCCGTTTGTCGCGGTCAATTGCGTGGCGCTCTCGGAGGGCCTGCTCGAGAGCGAGCTGTTTGGCCACGAGAAGGGCTCGTTCACTGGCGCGCACCAGCAAAAGAAGGGCCTGATCGAGCTGGCCCAGGGCGGCACCGTCTTTCTTGATGAAATCGGCGACACGAAACAGGAATTTCAGGCGAAGCTGTTGCGCGTCCTGCAGACGCATCAATTCGAACGCGTGGGGGGCACCGCCTCCATCACCGTGGACGTTCGATTCATCGCCGCCACGAATAAGGACCTGGAGACCGCCGTCCGGGCCGGAACGTTCCGCAAGGATCTGTACTTCCGGCTCAACGTCGTCACGATCACCGTGCCGCCCCTGCGCGATCGCAAGGAGGACATCCCGGACCTCGCCGCCTTTTTCCTGCAACGCTATGCGCGGGAGATGAAACGGCCCCAGATGACCATCAGCCCCGGCGCGATGAAAAAGCTCGCCGACCATGACTGGCCCGGAAACGTCCGGGAACTCGAAAATGTCATCGAGCGCGCCGTGGTGCTGGCTCCGGAAAACGTGATCGCTGTCGGCGACTTCACGCTGGGCTCAACAGACCTGCCGGATTCCCAGATCGAATCGCTTCTGGAACTCCCCTTCCACGTGTCCGTGCAGGCGCACAAGAAAGCCCTCCTGAGCCATGCCATCGACAAGGCCAGCGGCAACAAAACCCAGGCGGCCGCCTTGCTCCAGCTGCAATCGACGTATCTGTTTCGCCTCTGCAAGCAGCTCGGCATTTCTTAAAATCACCCGCTCCCCGCGGAGAAAGGCCTCACCCGCCAGGGTTGTCTGATCAGACCAATTGCATATCCATTTAGATAGACCAATGCGCAGAAAGAATTATTTGTCTGATTTCGCCACTTTTGGCATAAATTCGACAGGAGCTTTCTCTTGAATACGTTAGCGCAAGCCTTACATAATAAGTAGCCTGTATGGGTGGAGGTACGATTATTGCTTTTTAGATTGGGCGCATGTTGCAACCATCTGCCATCGTGAGAAAAAAGCCGTGGCTCCTCTCCGACGATTCAGGGATCAGCTTCATTGACTTGATGCTGTCGCTCGTGGTGCTAACCGTCGGCGTGCTTGCCATGATGGACCTGCAGGTCATTGCGACCCGGAGCAATGCCTCCTCCAGCGGCACGGTCGTCGCAATCGCGCTTGCTGAAGAAAAAATGGAGACGATCAAAAATACAACGTTGTTCACGAGCATTGTCTCCCAGCCGTCCACCACATGGACTGATCCCGTGACAAAAATCATCTACACCACGGCAGCTACCGTCACCAATGACCAGCCGATCAGCGGCGTCAAGAAGATCGACGTCACCGTCACCTGGTCTGACAAGGCGGGCAAACACACGATCCCGATGTCAACAGTCATTGCGCCTCAATAGTCCAAGGAGAACCTTCCCTGTGGCGACGATCAGGTCGGAAACCGGCTACACCATGCTGGAGGTGCTCATCTCCGCGGCCCTGGGAACGATCGTCCTGGCGGGCGCCTTCGACGTCTACGTCTCTTCGACCAAGAGCCTCATAGGGCAGGCCAATAACGTCCAGAAGCAGGCCGACGCGAAACTGGCCATGGATTACATGGTCCGTGAAGTGCGGATGGCGGTCACGGCATTCACTCCTCTCAACATGGCCATCACCGCCCCCAATACGATCACGTTTCCCAGAGCGGAGGTGTCCGGCAATGCCTCGAGCGGAACCCTCACCACCCTGACGGACACGAAGCAGGCCTGGACGGTCAACAGGTTCGCCCCGACTGCAGACGGCTCCAGATACTTTGTGCGGATCTTCACAGGGTTTCCAGGCGCCGGCGCAGGACACCAAATCGTAACGAATACTGCCACCAGGCTGACCCTGACAGGGGCGGGATTTCTAATAGCCCCGGACAACACCTCGCTCTATTTCATTTACAGAATGAAGACCTTCACGTTGTTCGCGGACGGGACGCTGTTCTCGCTGCAATACAATAACGGCGGGACTAATCATCTCCTCGCCAAGAACGTGACGAGGCTGATGTTCTCAGACATAGCGGCCTGCGACCCCGCCGGCACGACAGTCGTCCCCGCAGGGACCGTCTGCATCTCGCTGACCACCCAGAGCGCGGTCGCCGATCCGGTGACCTTGCTCGATCGGCAGACCGGACGAATTCCTAGCACACACACCCTGACCTCTATCGTCCGTCCGAGGAATTGAGGGTGAAAACATCGCGAGACAAGGCAACCGATAAAAAGATAGGTTCGCTATCTTTTCAGATATGTCTTCTCGTGAAAAACATGCTAAACGGCACATATAAACAATTCAATTAAAACATAGTATATTCATATAATATCAATATCTTGCGATACTTTAACGCAAACATATTTCGCGCTGTTAAAAACGGTACTGAATTTGCGTATACTGATTAGCAAATGTTGAAACAAGCCGACATGACCAAAAGAACCGCCCGGAAGCGCCTGCGGGAAGAAACCGGCTCGGCTCTTCTCGCCTCGCTCATGCTGACCGTGCTGATCACGGGCGCTGGCCTCGCCGCAATGACGACGTCCTCGGTGGCCATGAACAAGTCCAAGAATCTCGTGAATGCGAAGCAGGCGACCTACATGGCGGAAGCCGCCCTGCACCACGCGAACATGTACCTGCACCAGAACATCGCCAACTGGGCCAGCTACGCCACGACCTCGACACAGACCCTGATCGGCTCCACTTCATTTGCAGGCGTGGGGAGCTACACGGTCACGGTCAAAGCCGCAGGCGCAACCGGGGGAGTCCAGTCCGCCCTGCTCCTTACGGCAACGGGCATGGGCCTCAACAATGCGACAAAATCGATCTCAACCGTGGTCGCCATCGAAAGCGGCAACTTGCAAAAAAATGCGTTCATCACCGGCCAGAGTCTCGTCGTCAGCGGGAGCCCGCAATTTAACGGCGCGTCCGGCGGAATCCATGCGAACGGCAATCTCACGATCTCGGGCAGTCCCCAAATTACGACCAATGCCCAAGCCTCCGGGACGTACACCGTCACGGGAAGCCCCGCGGCCGTGTTTTCCGGAGGCAACCAGCCCTACCAAACAATCAACTCGCTCACCGTGTGGCAATTATCGGGCTCGTACGACTACTATTTCTACTACTGTTACAATTCCGTTGACTCTACCTACCATGGCTGTGTCCGCGATAGGAATTGGAACCTCCTGGCGGACGCGGCGAACGACCAACCGTTGAATATTAACGGGAATACTTGCTGGGAGTACAAGTCCTACTCGTACTCTGGGGGGTGGTACTGGGACTCGTTTCTTTGGACGTGGGTGTACACCCCCATCACTTATAAACCCTTCAAATGGAAAGCGACCTGCACGCCCCCCAACGGCACGTACTATGCGATTGGCGATGTCGTGCTTGAGGGCGACATTGGCACCTCGGCGAATCCCTGGATTACGACGATCCTGGCGTACGGCTCCATCAAGGTCGAATCGTACAACCTCGTCGTCAGGTCTCCGACCTCCGCCGACGGGAGCCTGTACAAGACCCAGACCCAAAATCTGCTCTTTGTCGCCAACATGGATATCC
>JAUSHW010000170.1 GCA_030648395.1 Nitrospirales bacterium
CAGCATCCGGCTCCAGGCCTGCATCGCCGTCTTGCCGCAGTTCTGCCCCAGCACGCCGGTGCTCGACTGAATGTAGACGGTGGTCCGTCCGGAGCACCCCGCGCTGCTGGACGATCCCGATGTCCCGCTGCCTTGCGCGCCGAGCTGGATGGCGGCCTGCGACGGCAGACCCTCCCCGAGCGAGACCCTTTTCTTCACCAGTGTCTTGCCGCCCGCAGTCGTCGTGCCGACAGCCGAATCTTTATACGGACCACCGGTCTGGTAGAACACGGCATAGAGCTGTCCTGTCCCCGAGGCCGTGCAGATATCGTTGACCGGAGTGAAGCTCGTGAAGAACAGCGTGCCTCCGACCAGCGTCCCGGGGTTGAGATTCCGTTCTCCGGGAGTCAGCGCGCAAGACCCCGTACTGCAATCGTTGAACACCGTGAACCACCCGTCCACGTTGAGAACTTGATTGATCATGCTGCTGGAGCCTGTATCGAAACTGGTCGTGAAGCTGGTCGTGCTGCCCGTAGTGCTCACGTTTCCGCCCGCCGCGCAATCCGCGCACAAGACGGTATCGGACGAATTGAACAGGTTGTCCCGCTCGGTCGTCTGCGCGGGAGCCCCGCTCTTGATGAAGCTGTCCTTCACGCCGTAATAATGCTGGATCTCCACATTCGACTTGTCGGCGCTGGAGTAAAACCGCCCGGTCCCGAACAAGACCCAGAGGTTGCTCGCATCGTCCGATGTCAGCGCCGGCGCCGACGTAACCGGCCCGACGTTGCAGGCCGTCCCCCCCCCCGTATACAAAGCAGAGGCAGCCGTACAGACCGACGTCTTTAATGCACTGAGCAGTTTTGTCGGACAGCGTAAGCTTAAGCTGCTTGCCGAGCACGGGGCCGTCCCGGCTACGATCCCCCAGGTGTTCGGATCGGTATTGCCGCTGTTGGTCGTGAGCCGCCACATCGCCCCTGTCCACTGGGGAGTGGCAGCGCTGCAAGCGCTGCTGGTAGCCGTGCCGTTGCAGCGCGTATAGCCGGCGTACAGCGTATCCACCCGGAAGTCGAGATTGGAATCCAGCGACACGATGTCGCCCATGAACGAGCCCGCCGAGCCGGTCGTGAAAGCTCGAACCGTGCTGGTATTGTTGACCGCGATACAGGGCAGGGTTGTTGAGCACGCCGTGCCGTCGCCCGAGCTGCCTGACGTAGCGTTCTTCGACGTGGTGGCCGAGAGCGGGCCGTTGGCAAGATCCACGGCATAGACCCTTCCGATCTGGCCGCTGAAGCCATCGTGGTGAGTCGGTCCCGACCCGAACACCGCGTACCATTTTTCACCCGTGGAGTCGGTCTTGGACTGGGGGTTGCCGAAGCTGTCGGTTGAGGGGCTCACTCGCAGCACGGCCGGCGTGGACGAGGTGAGTCCCAGGTCCTTATCCTTGAACTCCCAGAGCAGTTTCGGCTCCTTTTCCGGGTTCGTGATGTCGAGCACGAAATAGGCCGACAGGAAGGCGCGAGAGACGGTGCCCCCTCCGAAGTCGGCGCTCACCACTCGCGGCGTCCCCTTGCTCCCACAGTTCGAACAGCTTCCGCCCATCCGGAATCCGCCGATCAGAATGGTGCCCCATCCGCCCGGGTGATCGGCATCGGCGGTGAATATGCGCACGTCCGTGATTTTGGGCTTGAGGTCCACGTAATAGACATGGTCGTAACTCGTGCCCGTCATCCACCGGAGCTGGGACAGCAGGTCCTGCGGGATGTAGCCCCAGAGTTCGGCCCCCAACGCCGGGCCGGTGGCGCGAAAATCATACTGGGTGACAGCCGCATCGCATGGCAGCTTCGTGCAGGCCGTCGTGGTCCCCTTTACCTTCGGGGTCGTCGAGAACCGCACCTGGACGGTGTCGGCGGAACCGCTCCCGCTGATCACGGCATCGTCCGCCGTAAAGAACCCCGCATTGAAAGCATGGAGCATGCCGTCGTTGGCGCCGACGTAGGCCACCTGCCGGCGGTCCTTGTACCGCTGGAAGAATGACGCATAGGTGGCATCGCCGTAGATCACGTCATAACGCTCCTTCGGCGGGCCAACGACGATCGGCGTCGAATTGATGATGTCGCCCAGCTTCCAGACCTTCTGCACCTGCGTGACGCCGTCGGCGGCGATCACGTTGAACGTCCGGTCCCGGAGGCCGGTCACGTTGTTGCCGCGGACAAAATTGATGAGGTTGCTTGCCTCGGTTTGCGCGCAGGCATTGCGCGCGGTTCCTACCGCACAACCGTTCGTGGTAAAGCCGGCATTGGCCGTGATATCCGCAGCCGTAATAAGAGCAGAGTCGGTGCAGTACACAACGAGCGTACCGCCAAAGTAGGGACAGAGGGCCGACTTGTTGGCGGTGCCGAACTCAAGCAATTCGTTGGAGGAGGCGCCGAAGCCACCACTGAGGTCCGCCCATGTGAGGATGCGCCGGCACGAGATCCCGCTCTGGGTGAGATTCCCCCCGCCCCAGCCGGTGGACGCCGACTCGCAGCTCGCTCCGGGATCGAGGAGCGCCAATTGCCGCCCGGCCTCCCACATCGGCTGGACGTTGCTGATTCCGCCGGTCGTCAGCGTGACGGTCGTAAACGGCGTGGTCGTGTCGGCAATGCCGTCCCCGGTGGAACAGGCGGTGGAGGGGGTGCAGCTGCCGTCATCCTTGAACCGGTCGATCAGGACCTGTCCGAAGGTCACACTGAGCGCATTGGTGTCCAGCCGGATCTTGATGATGCAGTCGTGCGTCAAGACCAGCTGGCCGTCGGGGTTGCCCGTGCAGCCGGAAACGGAATAATCCTCGCGGAGGTTGCCGAACTTATCAATGAACAGCCCCTGCGCGAACCCCGTCCAGAGCACCTGGTTGGAGGCGCCCCCGATGTTCACGAACGTCGTCGGGAAAAAATAGGCCTGGTAGATCGCCCCTTCACCGGTGGAGGACGTCGCCAGCACCGACACCGAGGTCCCGGATGCCGCCTTTTGCAGGATGCTGGTGATGGCGGCAGTGAGCTTGTCCTTGAGATCGTCCACGTTGGCGGACTCGAAAAAGGTGTCCGGGATGCCGTCCGGCACCAGCAGGCCGGTGGTGTTGTCCGTCTTGTCGTACTCGGCCGTCAGGTCGGGCCTGTTGTTCCCGTTCGAATCATCGAAGCCGCCCTGCCTGGCCGCCTGCATCAGGATTTCACGCCCGTTGATATTCCCGAAGGCGAAGAAACTGTACACGGTCACGTTCTGGAACCCCGCAAGATCGTGCCCGGCCCCGAGCACCGGAACCGTGGCCTGCCGCAGATCGGTGGTGTGTCCAAAAAGGGCCACATCGTCCAATGAATGCAGTGCGCTCGCGTAGTCCGTCCGGTGTTGCCCCAGCAGCACCGGGGCCTGTTCAGAGATGCTGTCGAGGTTCGCGGGCGGAGTGAACGCCGTCCCCTGGGTGCCGAAGCATGTGCCGGCGGGAGGGAGCACAGAGGAGGTCCCGGTGCAGTGGGTCCCGTGCGACGCGTGTGCGTAATCCTGAAGCGCAGCCGGAATGCCTAAATCCTGAGTCGGCTCGCCGTCCGTAAAGACGATGATAAAGGTCTTGCAGCAGGTGACGATCTGAGACGGGCTGGCCCAGGCCGGGGTATGATTGCTGCCGAAAAAGTAGGGATCCCGCCCGCACGCATTGGTGATGTAGCCGGCCGGGCAGGTCTCGGTGCCGGTGAGCGCGGTGATCTCCTGCGTCCCCAATGAGCCGGCGCCGGCGTTGCCGAAGTTCGCCCCCCCGGAGCCGGAAAAGGCGATGGGATAGACATAGGAAGTCGGAAAGAACGCCGAATTGATTTGAGCGACGTAGCGGATCCCTTCATACAGGGACTCGCCGAGCGGAGTGTTCGTGGCGGGGAAGGACCCTTCGACCGCGGCGATCAGCGCCGCCTTGTTGGTGTTATACGTCACCGCGCTGGTGGAGGAGAAGTCCACCGACTGGCGCGCGCCGAGCGGGGTGAGGACCTTGATCCCGTCGTTGCCCTTGAATTCCATGAGCCCGAACCGGGCCTTGTCGCCAAGGTCTTGAGCCACGCCGTCCGATTCGCTGTCCACCGCGACGTGGATGGCGAACGACTGTTCGGTAAACGTCCCGCCTGTAGAAGCGCAACCAGCGGCGGGAAAAGTCGCAGTTTCATCCACACAGAAAAACCCTGCGAGGGGTGTCGGGTTCCCACGGACGACGAAGAACAGATTGGCAGGTGTCGATCCGGCGGTCCGAACGGCAGTGGGTACCCGTCCGACGGTGCCATTCGCTGTTGCATCGTTCGGAACTGCAGGTGTCGAGCCATTGATGCAGCAGGCAGAGGACGAGAACGCCTTCTGGGCCTTGTACGTGATTTTCGCCGGTGTCCCGCTGGCCGGACAGCTCGCATCCGCCCCCCGGGCCGACAGACAACTCCCGCCGATCATGGCCTTCTTCACAGCATCGAAGCGTCGCAGGGACACGTAATTGAGGAAATTCCCGTCCCACTCGGTGGCGCCGCAGGCGGTATTGATCGCGGTCTTTGTGGTCAGGACGCTCACCACGAACCGGGTATTCGTGGCGTCATAGGTGTAACACTTCATCTCATTGAGTATGCCCGCATAGGTGGTGGCCGCCGCGAAAATGCCGTCACACGTCGCATTGTTGCCGCTGAGCGTGCGGTTACCGCAGTAGGCCCGGAGCCCCATGCTTCCCGAGTTGTCCATCAGGATGAGGACGTTCGGCGGGACGACCGAGGAAACGAACGGAGGCTGGCCGGAATAGTCGGCGTTCACCTGGTTGTTCGGGCCAGCGGCGGCCAGGACCGACCCGGCCAGGAAAGCGGATCCGACAGCCCCCAGCGCCAACAGGACAAACCCTGACATGAAAAACCCGATGCGTTTCATAGCCGATACTCCTTTCGACCAGTGTGCCTTTTCCGTCAACAACGCCCTTACTCCGAAAACGTCAGAATCATCTGAACGATCTGATTCCGGGTCTCGCCCGTTCCCAGCCAGTACCGGACCGGAATTTCGACGGCGTTCCCCACATACTCAAGCAGCGGAACCGGATTCCCATAGAAGTCTTCGATGAGGGCCCCGGGAGCCAACGCATAGTGAGACCGATCGATGCGAACGGCCCCATCAGTGGCCTTCAGGAGCGTCCCCGTATTGGATCCGGGGAGTGCGGGGTTGATTTTTGCGGCGGGGGTTTGAGAAACCGTTCCCTCTTGGGCCCGTGCAGATGGAGAAGACAACGGCCCGGCCGCAAGGAAGCTCACGCAAAACGCGACGGCAATGCTCCAATACACGGTCTTTCTGATCATGACGCGCCTCCTAAATCTTCCGCTGGCATGATTCGCCGGTCGCCACGCAGGCATAGACTCCGCTGATTTTACTGGCGGTGGCCGTGGCGCCCGATCCGGCCGA
>JAUSHW010000157.1 GCA_030648395.1 Nitrospirales bacterium
GCCACGGCCGACGCCCCGGCGCGAATGAGGCAGGGCTGGTTGGGCATCACCCGCACCAGCTTGCGCGTGCCGCCCAGCCGCGCCGCGATGCGGGACAACGGAATCCCGGCCGCGATCGAGATGATCAGCGTCTGTTCGGAGAGGCGGTCCTTGAGCTCGTCGAGGACGTGATCCATGACCTGGGGCTTGACCGCCAGAACGATCACACTCGCCCAGGACGCCGCCTCGCCGTTGTCGCTGCCGGTCCGGATGGCGTACCGCTGGCGCAACGCCGCGAGCCGCTCGACGGCGACGTCCGTGACCCACAGCCCTGACGGCGTCGCAATGCCGTCCGCCAACAGGCCCGCCACCAGGGCCTCACCCATGTTGCCGCCGCCGATAATCGCAAGTTTAAACATGCTCTCCTATCTGACAGGACGCGGCCCGAACAGCGCCGTGCCGACCCGAACCATCGTCGCCCCTTCTTCAATCGCCACGTCAAAATCTCCAGACATACCCATGGACAGCTCCTTCATCGAGACACCCGGTATTCCCAATGCCTCCACCTGCGCCGCCAGCTCGCGCAGGCGTCGGAAATGGGGCCGCGCGTCTTCCGGCTTGTCCGCGAGCGGCGGGATCGTCATCAACCCGAGGACCCGAACCCCCGCCAATGCCCCCATCCGTTCAGCCGCGCCCGCCAGATCAACGGGGCTGAATCCATGCTTCGTCGTCTCGCCCGACACATTCACTTCCAGGAGAACGCGCTGGGTGATCCCGCGCTCCCTCGCGGCGCGATCGAGGCGTTCAGCCACCTCCAGCCGATCCACGGCATGGAGCAGCGCGAACCGGCCGATCGCATGCCTGACCTTGTTCGGCTGGAGCGGGCCGATGAAATGCCATTCGATGCCAGCCTCACTCTTCAAGGCGTCGATCTTGCCCAGTGCCTCCTGGACACGGTTCTCGCCGAATATCCGACACCCGCACGCCACCGCTTCCAGCACACGCTCGACGGGAACGGTCTTCGACGCAGCGACGAGTGTGACCGCGCCAGGATCACGGCCGGCACGACGGGCCGCGCGCTCGATCCGCGCCAGCACCGCATCCAGCCGTTCTTGAAACTCACCGGCGGCTCGTCTCCCGTCTGCCTCCGCGCCGTTCATGCCCGTCCCCCCGCTGCTCTATTGTACAACGGGGCGGAGTGTGTCAGGACAGGACGGCCGTCAGCCCGATTCCGCTCATCATGCGGCCCGTCCTCGCGCCGTCACGGCGATACGAGTAAAAGAGGTCCCGGTGGCAGGCCGTGCAGAGGTTCACCGTCTCGATCCGATCCGGGCTGATGCCGGCCTCCTCCAACTGGCGGCGGTTGAAGCCGCGCAGATCCAGATGGGCCTTCGTCCCCTTCACGTTCTCCACGACGTCGGCCCAATACGGAAAGCCCCGCTTCAGCGGCGCCAGCACGGTCCCGTTGACTTCGTAGCAGCACACTCCGATCGAGGGCCCGATGGCCGCGCGGATCGATCGGAGATGGGAGCCGAACCGGTCCTGCATCACCCTGACCGTTTTCGTCACGATGCCGCCCAGCGTCCCCCGCCAGCCCGCGTGCACGGCGGCATATACGCCCCGCGACGGATCCAGGAGGAGGATGGGCACGCAGTCCGCCGTCTCCACCGCCACCAGGACTCCCGGCTGATTGGTCACAATCGCGTCATAGCTGCCCGAGGCCGCCACGGTCCGGCGATCGATCGCCAGCACCTCCGTGCCGTGAACCTGCCGCACAGTGACCACGCGGACGGACGGCCCGCTGATCGAGGTCGCCGGCGGGCCGGGCGCGATCTTCGTCCCAAAATAGTGGCAGACCCCCACGGTCCCCTTGGCAAAAATCGGCACGGTGATGATCGAGTCCAGTGTGTTGAGCATGGTCGTCTCCCCCTAGTCAGCCTGCCGACGCAGGAACGTCGGCACATCCCACTCATCCTCGCTTGCCAGCATCGGCCGATCCGACCGGTCCGACCGTTCAGCCAGATCGCGCGCCGCGGGGCCGCGCCGCTGAAAGGCCGGACGGTCCATCGTCTTCGGCCTGGGATGCAGCTCATGCACCTCGGCTTCCCTGGCCGGCGTGATCGTCGGGAGCTGCGTCTGCCGGGGCGCCGCCTTGGCGGCCGGTACGTCACGCTCGAACCCCGTGGCAATGACGGTGATGACCACCTCGTCGCCCAGCCGCTCGTCGATCACCGCGCCGAAGATGATATTGGCCTCCGGGTCCACGGACTGGGCGATGATGGACGAGGCCTCGTCCAGTTCGTGGAGCGACAGACTCGGCCCGCCCGTGATGTTCAGCAGGACCCCGCGCGCGCCGTCGATCGAGCCGTCCTCCAGCAGGGGGCTGCAGATCGCCCGCTGGGTGGCCGCGGTGACGCGGTTGGCGCCGCTCGCCACGCCCATGCCCATCACGGCGCGGCCCATGTGGCCCATGACCGTGCGCACGTCCGCAAAGTCCACGTTGACGAGCCCCGGGATCGTGATCACGTCGGCGATCCCCTTGATCGCCTGCCGGAGCACGTCGTCGGCCACCTTGAACGCCTCCTTCAGCGGCGTCGTCTTATCCACAATCCCCAGCAGGCGCTGATTGGGAATCACGATCATGGTGTCCACGTACTTGCGCAGCTCCCGCAGCCCCTCCTCGGCCCGCGCCGTCCGCTTCCCCAACTCGAACAGGAAGGGCTTGGTGACGACCGCCACCGTCAGCGCGTTGAGCTCGCGGGCGATGCTGGCGATGACCGGCGCGCCGCCGGTCCCCGTCCCGCCGCCCATGCCGGCCGTGATGAACACCATGTCGGCCCCCTGAAGCGCGTCGCGGATCTTGTCGGCATCCTGGAGCGCCGCTTCGCGCCCGGCTTCGGGATTGGCGCCGGCGCCGAGCCCATTCTTTCCGATGTGGATCTTCGTGGGCGACTGCGAACTGTTCAGGGCCTGCATGTCCGTGTTGACCGTAATGAACTCGACCCCGTCCAGGCCGGCCGAGATCATCGTGTTGACGGCGTTCCCGCCGCCGCCGCCCACGCCGATCACCTTGATTCTCGCGGTCGAAATCATGTCTTTTTCGTCAAGCTGAAACATGGGTATCCCCCTTTTTAAAAGAATTCACGAAACCATCCTTTCATTCCTTCGACGGCCCGCCACAGCCCGCGCCGGTGCCGCCGCCCGTTCATGGCCAGATCGTCCTGATGGTGCAGGGCGTGCAGGATCAGGCCCACGCCCGTCGCATACATGGGATTGTCCACCTGCTGATGAATGCCTCCGACCCCGCTGGGGACGCCCAGACGGGAGGGTAAATCCAGCACGCGCTCCGCCATATCCGTCATGCCCTGCATCATCGAGGTTCCGCCGGTGATTACCACGCCGCCCGCCACAATCCCTTCGTAGCCGGCCCGCTTGATTTCACGCGCCACCAGATCGAACAGCTCCTCCGCGCGCGGCTCGACCACGTCGGCCAGCACCCGGCGGGAGATCGAGCGCGGAGGCCGCCCCCCCATGCTGGGGACGTCGATCATTTCATCGTCTTTCACGAGAGAGGCCATCGCGCACCCGAACTTGGTCTTGATTCGCTCCGCGTCGGGCACCGGCGTCTTGAGGCCAATCGCGATGTCATTGGTAAAGTGGCTGCCCCCCACCGGAATCACGGCCGTGTGCATGACGCTGCCCTCGGCGAAAATCGCAAGATCCGTCGTGCCGCCGCCCATGTCCACCATCGCCACGCCCAGTTCACGCTCGTCGTCCGTGAGCACGGCCTCGCTCGAGGCCAGCGGCTGCAGGATGACGCCGATCACGTCCAGCCCCGCCTTCTCGACGCTCTTGACGAGATTCTGGATCGCCGTCACGGCGCCCGTGATGATGTGCACGTTGACGCGCAGGTGCGATCCCGACATGCCCGTCGGATCCTTGATCCCGTCCTGTTCGTCCAGGATGAAGCCTCGCGGGAGCGCGTGCAGCACGCGGTGATCGGGCTGGATGAGGGCCGCGGACCGCGCCGCTTTGACCGCGCGCGCGATGTCGCCCCTCGTGACCTCGCCGCTCTTCACGGCCACCGCGGCCTCGGAGTTGACGCCCTTGATGTGGCTCCCGGCAATGCCGACATACACCGAGTTGATCTGCGTCCCCGACATCACTTCGGCGGCGTCCACGGCCTGCTTGATCGAGTCGACCGTGCTCTCGATGTTCACCACCATGCCTTTGCGGAGCCCCCGGGAGGGGCTGGTTCCGACTCCGATGACATGGGCCTCGCCCTCGCCGCGCACCTCCGTCACGATCGCGCGCGTTTTGGTGGTCCCGATGTCCAGGCCCACAATGATGTGATCCTTCTTTGCCACCCTCAGCCTCACCTCCCTTCCCGCACAATGACCTTGTCCTGGAACCTGAGATCCACTTCCACCCGGCTCGCAGGCATGGCTTTCGCCTGGGCGACCCAGCGGTCGCGCACGCGATCCGACACCTGGCGATACCGGTCCACCTTGTCCCCAAAGTCTCCATCGCCGAACCGCAGCCGGAGTCCCGAATAATAGGCGACCATGTCGTCGGGCCGGCGCAGATCCACTTCCGTGCGCCCCACGCCCGACCGGTCGAGCAGGCCGGCCAGCGCGATGCCCGAGCGGACACGCGCCGCCGTATCGCCGGTCCCCAGGATCGCGTCCGCGTACTCCACGCCCGTCAGAATCGGCAGGCCTTCGTCGGCCACCGGCACGCCCTCGGAGATGAGCGTCCCGTCGCGGTCCAACAGAAATTCACGGCCGCCCGTCCCGGTTTTCAGCACGGCAACCGGTTCGCGCTCGTCGAGTTCCACGGCAAGAGTATCGGGAAACACCCGCCGGACCACGGCGCGCCGGATCCACGGATGCGTCTCCAGGGAGCGCTGCGCCTGCACCAGGTCGATCAGCAGCAGGCCGCGGCCCGGCTCCAGATCGAGCATCGCGAGTACGTCCCCCCGCGAGATGCGCTCCGTCCTCGTGATCTCCACGACCTTGATTTCGAAGAATTGATCCGCCCAGGCCAGCACGTCCGGGCCCGCCTGCCGCCAGCCGTACCAGCCGCCGGCGCCGACCAATGCAAGGAGCGCCAGCCACAGCACCACGCCCGCCAGCAGGCTTTTCCCTACACGCAGAGGCCGCGCGCCCGGGCTTCGCTTGCGGTTCTGTCGAACGCGTTTGATCATCCGCGATGCCTCTGTGGCGCCCACTCGGCCTCGCGCGCGAGGGCCGATTCCAGGATCGCCTCCACCATGTCTTCATAGGACAGGCGGGCGGCCTTCGCGGCCATGGGCAGAAGGCTCGTCTCCGTCATCCCGGGCACCGTGTTGAGTTCCAGCAGGAAGGGGCGCCCTTTGCGATCCAGCCTGAAATCCACGCGCGTGGCCCCCCGACATCCGAGACGCCGGTGCGCCTGCAGCGCGAGCGCCTGGAGCAGCTTCGCCTTCAGTCCCGGCAGCGGGGCCGGCGCCTTGTAGACAGTGGCGCCGGGAGTGTACTTGGCCGCGAAATCGTAGAACCCGCCCTGCGGAATGATCTCGACCACCGGCAACGCCTTGTCGTTCAGGACCCCGACGGTGAATTCCCGTCCGTCGATGTACTCTTCGATGAGGGCCGCCGGCCCATACACGAACGCGGCGTCCAGGGCTTTCTGAAGATCGCGGGCCTTGCGGACGATCGTGATGCCAAACGTCGAGCCCTGGCTGACCGGCTTGACGACGAGCGGCAGCTTGAACCCGCCTGGCAGCGGCTTTCGGCGGTCTCCCTGTTCCAGCACGAACCCGCGCGGAACCGGCATCCCGCTCTGCTCCAGCAGAATCTTGGTCAGCGCCTTGTCCATCGCCAGGGCGCAGGCCTGCACGCCCGAGCCGGTATAGGGAATGCGGATCACCTCCAACATCCCCTGGATCGTGCCGTCCTCCCCGCCCGGTCCATGCAACGCGATAAAGGCGATCTGGCCACGGACTTCCCGCAACCGTCCGACGACCGAGGAATCGACTTCCAGCGGAATGGCGTCATACCCCTTCTGGATCAACGCGGTCCACACCGCCCGACCGCTCCGGATGGAAATCTCATGCTCGGCGGACTGCCCGCCCATCAGCACCGCGATGCGTTTGGCGGTAAGAAGCTTCATGCCTGCCCCACGATTCTGACTTCGAGCTGCAGCGTCACGCCGGCTGTCTGCTCGACGGTCTGGCCGACTTTCCGGATCAGCGACAGGACGTCGTGCGCGGTGGCGCGGCCGCGGTTGACGATGAAGTTGGCATGCAGCGTGGACACCTGTGCATCGCCGACCTGTGCGCCCTTCAAGCCGGCCGCCTCGATCAGCAGGCCGGCCGGATCGCCCCCCGGATTCTTAAAGACGCAGCCGGCGTTCGGCAGCGCGAGCGGCTGGGTGGCTTTCCGCCGTTGCAGCGCCTCCTTGACCGTCATGTCCATGCGGGATCTCGGATCCCAGCGAAGCCGCAGCCAGGCTCCCGCCACAATGCCCCGGGGAAGCCGGGTCCGGCGGTACTCGAACCCCATCTCGTCGGCGGGCAGCTCCCGGACCTCCCCATCAGGCGTCACCATACGCACCCGCTCCACGACGTCCCGCATCTCTCCCAGTCGCGTCCCCGCGTTCATGACGACGGACCCGGCCAGCGTCCCGGGAATGCCGGCCGCGAACTCGAGGCCCGCGAGTTTGTGTTGCAGCGCGTGCTTGAGCAGGCGCGGCATGCCGACTCCGCCCTCAACATAGAGGAGCCCGCCCTCGTGATCTTCGATCCGGTCGAACCTGGTCAGACGCACCACGATCCCTCTGATGCCGCCGTCGCGGACCAATAAGTTTGTGCCACCCAGCACAAAGACCGGCACCTTCGCCTTGCGCGCCTGCGCCATCAGACGGCCCAGCGCGACTTCGTCCTCCGGCTCAATGTAGGCATCCGCCGGGCCGCCGATGCGAAAGGAGGTATGCAGGCTCATGGGCTCATGGAACCGCACGGCGCCTTTCACTCCCGCCAGCGCTGTCCGGATTTCGCTCATCCCGATCCTGCTCCTCATCCCAACCGCTCGTAGAGCGCCCGGCCGATCTGCCCGATGTCGCCCGCCCCCAGCGCCACCACCACGTCGCCGGGCTTCAGCTGCGGGAGCACCGTCTCGACAAGCTGCTCCTTCCGCGAGACATACGTCATCGGCGGCGCCCCGGCCGCGCGGATGGCCTCGGCGAGCCGCTCGCCGGTCACGCCCGGAATCGGCGCTTCCCCGGCGGCATAGATGTCGGTCAGGAACAGATGATCCGCCTGCCGGAACGCCGGCGGGAACTCGTTCAGCAAGTCGCGCGTCCTGGTAAACCGATGCGGCTGAAAGAGCACCACCAGGCGCCGCCCCCAGCCGTTCTTGGCCGCGGCGAGCGTCGCCTTGATCTCCGTCGGGTGATGGCCGTAGTCGTCCACCACCATGATCCCGCCCTTCTCACCCAGCACCTGAAAGCGCCGCTCAACGCCCTTGAACCCTTCCAGCGCCTGCCGGATGTGCGGAAGCGACACGCCCAGCTCCAGGCCGACGGCGATCGCCGCCAGTGCGTTGCGCACGTTGTGAACGCCGGGCATCGCCACGCGGAATCGCCCCAGCGGCTCTCCGCGCAGAGACGCCGAGAATTCCGCCACGCCGCCGTGAAGCGCGACGTCTGAACCAACGAGATCGGCCGCCGCCGTCAGTCCGTAGGTCTGATACCGCTTGGCGACCCGCGGCAGCAGCGCGCAGAGATGCGCATCGTCGGCGCAGAGGACCGCCAGGCCGTAAAAGGGAATCTTGTTGATGAATTCCAGGAAGGCCTCGCAGAGGCGCTCCATGGTCTTGTAGTAGTCCAGGTGCTCCTGGTCCACGTTGGTCACGACCACCACGGCCGGCGAGAGCTTCATGAACGAGCCGTCGCTCTCGTCCGCCTCGGCGACCAGTAAATCGCCGCGTCCCAGCCGCGCATGGCTGCCCAGCGCGTTGACCTTGCCTCCGATCACGATCGTGGGGTCGAGCCCGCCTTCCGCCAGCACGCTCGCGACGAGCGACGTAGTGGTGGTTTTGCCGTGCGCGCCGGCGATGGCCACGCCGTACTTGAGCCGCATCAACTCGGCCAGCATCTCGGCGCGCGGAATGACGGGGACGACCCTGGCCCTGGCGGCCTGGACTTCGGGATTCGCCGACGACACCGCCGAGGAGATCACGACCACCTGCGCCGCGCCGATATGCGCGGCATCATGCCCGATGAACACCGTGCCGCCGAGCGCGCGGATCCGCCGGACGGCTTCGGAGTCATGCATGTCCGATCCGGTGACGTGATGGCCGAGCGTCAACAGCACCTCCGCGATGCCGCTCATGCCCGAGCCGCCGATGCCGACGAAATGAATATGTTGAATCTTTTTGAACATCGTGACACGTCAGCCTTTCACCAGCGCCCGGCATTCAGACACGATGCGCTCCGCCGCATCGGCCTGCCCCAATGACTTGCTGCATCGTGCCATCTCGCGCAGCCGGTCGGGACGCGCCAGCAGGGCCGAGATCGCGCCCGCCAGCAGTTCGCCCGAGAGACGCGCGTCCACGATCACCTGGGCCGCGCCGGCCCCCTCCAGCACGCGGGCGTTCCGGTCCTGGTGCCCGTGAATGGCATGGGGAAACGGAATCAGGACCGCCGGCTTGCCGCAGGCCGTGATCTCGGCCACCGTCGTCGCACCCGACCGGCTCACGATCAGATCGGCCTGCCGGAACGCACGCGGCATGTCGTAGAGGAACGGCACGACCTCCATCTGAGCGGCTTGTCCGGCCGACTCCATATTTCGGTAAGCGGCGGCAACTTCTTCATGGTCACGCGCGCCGGTCTGATGGATCACCCGCAGGCCGTGGTGCGCGGCGACCAGCGCCGGCACGGCCGCGATCATCGCCCGGTTGATGGAGCGGGCGCCCTGACTACCGCCAAGAACCAATACCGTTAAACCTCGCGCTTCGGCACCGGCGGTGGGTCCGGGAGGGGCGTCTGCGGGGCCCCCTCCCGGTAAAATGGGCGCGTGCAAAAACTCCCGCCTGATCGGCGTGCCCACAATCAGGGTTTTGCTCGATCCGAAGTAGGGGACCGCGTCCGCAAAGGACACGAACACGCGATTTGCGATCGGCGAAAGGACGCGATTGGCCACGCCCGGATACACGTTCGGCTCCACGATGACGCGCTTGATGCCCAGAAGAAACGCGGCCAGGATCAGCGGCGGGCTCGTATAGCCGCCGACGCCGATCGCAAGGTCGGGCCGCCGCTTCCGGCAGACCGCCAGGCACTGCGCCACGCCGAGCGGAACCACGGCCAGGCCCTGCAGCGCGCCGCCCATGCCTTTGCCCATGACGCCCCGCGCCGCGATCGTGATCAATTCAAAGCCCTCTTTCGGCACCACGCTCGTCTCCAATCCCCGCGTCGTTCCCACAAACATCGTGTCGCTGCCGGGCACCTGCCGCTCGAACTCGCGGGCCAGCGCCACCCCCGGATACAGATGGCCGCCGGTGCCCCCGGCTGCAATAATCACGCGCATCCGACGGTCTAGATCGGCGGCCGGTGCCGCGAGACCGCAATGAGGAGCCCGGTCCCGATCATGTTGACCACCAGCGACGACCCCCCGTAACTCACGAACGGCAGCGTCAACCCTTTCGT
>JAUSHW010000185.1 GCA_030648395.1 Nitrospirales bacterium
ATGCTACATTCTTGTCGCATTCACGACAAGCCTGTCGTGTCCGGCACGAGCCGGTATTTGCGGATTTTGTAGGCGATTTGCCGGGGGCTGATCCCCAGAGCGCGGGCGGCCTTGGCTTGGACCCAACCTGCGCGTTCAAGCGCTTTCTTGAGTCGGTCCCGCTCGATCGACTCCAGCCCGCCGGTCAGGGTATGGGCTTCATGGTCAGGGCCTGTCCGACTCACGTGCCGCATGTCTGAAAAATATCCACGTAACGTCATCGGAATGGTCCGGAGCGTCACGCTGTCCGCCTCAGCCATCACCACCAGCCGTTCGATGCAATTCTCCAGCTCTCTGACGTTTCCTGGCCAGTGATAGCCGGCCATTAATCCAAACAGCTCCGTTGAGAGGCGCACCGCACGGCGGTTCTGCTTGTTGTACTTTCGCAGAAAATGCCCGATCAGCAAGGGGATATCGCCGGCACGTTCCCGAAGCGGGGGGAGTGTGACCGGAACGACATTGAGGCGATAATATAAATCCTCCCGGAAGGCCCCGCTTTTGACCATCGCCTCCAAATCCTGGTGCGTGGCGGAGATCAGCCGGACGTCCACCCCGTACGTCTGATTCCCTCCTACCCGTTCAAAACGTTGCTCCTGAAGGACCCGCAGCAGCTTCACTTGAGTTGCGAGTGGGATGTCTCCGATCTCATCAAGAAAAAGCGTCCCCTGGTGTGCGAGCTCGAAACGGCCCTTGCGCATCTCCGTCGCACCGGTAAAGGCTCCGCGCTCGTGGCCGAACAGTTCGCTCTCGAACAGCATTTCCGGAACTGCGGCGCAATGTAACCGGATGAAGGGTCTTTCGGCCCTTGTACTACTCTGATGGATCGCTTTGGCAACAAGTTCCTTTCCGGTTCCGCTTTCCCCCCGGAGCATCACTGTGGCCTGGCTCTGCGCAACTCTGGCGATCGCGCCAAAAACCTCTTGAATAGCGTGGCCCTCCCCGACAATGCCTCCCACTGATCGATGCGTCTCGCACAATTCATTCCGTGGTTCCTGGTCAGATGCGAGTCGTTCCTGGCGTTCCCGGGCGGTTAAGCGGTGGAGTTTGACTGCCTGGCCGATCAGCAAAGCCACGATGCTTAAAACCCGAAGGTCCTCGTCAAAAGACCCGGGATCGCCAGAAAAAAGACAGTCCACGCCAAGTACCCCGAGAGTCTCGTCATGGACCTTGATGGGGACAGCGAGAAAGGACAGTTGTTGGCCGACCACAGCCGTCCGGGCGCCGGTCCTGTTCAGAAACCTCCGGTCAGCGCGGAGATCAGGAACCACGATGGGCTTGCCGGTTTCGAATACCTTGCCCGTAATGCCTTCGCCAATGCGATAGCGCCCCCGCGCCTGTTCCTTCTGGCTCAGTCCATGAGAAACCTGGATCGCCAATTCCCCGCTGGCCGGATCGCGCAGCGTGATCGTTCCTCGCTTCATGGCGAGCCTCGAACTCAGCGTTGCCAGAACCTGTATGGCGCTTTCCTGGAGGTCTCGCGATGAGGCTAAGGCCGTGTTGATTTCGTAGAGCGCCGACAGTTCCTCACCAGTCCTCGCGGATGACCGGTGCGTGATATCCTCAACCATTAGAACTCCTTGTACGGCGCTATGCGGGCGAACCTGATTATACGCCTGCGACTGCACCCGAGGATGCGGCACTGCATCCTCGGGTCAGAGACACTTTGCCTTACAGCGCGAGCTCTCCGGACTCCCCGGTTCGAATCCGGACGACGTTCCCCAATGCCGTCACAAAAATCTTCCCGTCGCCGATACTGCCGGTCTTGGCCGTCCGGAGAATCGTCTCCACGACTTTATCCGCAAGATTGTCGGCGACGGCGACTTCTATTTTCGTTTTCGGCACAAACTCGACCGTGTATTCGGCGCCACGGTAGGATTCCTTCTGCCCTTTCTGTCGGCCGTATCCACGGACCTCGGTCACGGTCATGCCGTAGATTCCGATTTCGGTCAGGGCATCCTTCACTTCCTCGAGTTTGAACGGTTTGATAATGGCCTCGATTTTCTTCATGTGCGCGTCTCCCTTTCTCCCACAGCGGTCAGTTTCTGGAGTAGGCCCGTTCATCGTGCTGGCTCAGGTCCAGGCCGAGCTGTTCCTCTTCGTCGCTTACGCGCAATCCCATCGTCCAATCCACGATCTTGAGAATCACGAGCGTTCCGACAAAAGCCAGCACCCACGTGGCCAGTACCGCGACAAACTGGATCCAGAGCTGGCCGGGATTCCCAAAGAAGAGCCCGTCGGCCCCGCCGGGATTGATCGCCTTTGAGGCAAACAAGCCGGTCGCCAATGCCCCCCAGGTTCCGCCGACGCCGTGAATACCGACCGCGTCGAGCGAATCGTCATACCCCAGGCGTGATTTCACCATGACCGCCGCGAAGCACAGACCGCCCGCGACCGCGCCGATGATGAGGGAGGAAATCGGCCCCACAAATCCCGAGGCCGGCGTGATCGCCACCAGGCCCGCAACGGCGCCGCTGGCTGCTCCCAGGACGGTGGGCTTCCCGCGATACAGCCACTCGATCGCCATCCACGCCAGGGCGGCTGCAGCCGATGCCGTGTTGGTCACGACAAAAGCATTGGTCGCAAGGGCATTCGCCCCGAGGGCGCTGCCCGCATTGAAACCGAACCACCCGAACCAGAGAAGCGACGCGCCCAGTACCGTCATCGGAAGATTATGCGGGGCCATGTGTTCCTTCCCATAGCCTCTTCTCTTTCCTAAAACGATTGCGCAGGCCAGCGCCGACACGCCCGAACTGATGTGGACCACGGTCCCGCCGGCAAAATCCAGCGCACCGAGGTTTCTGATCCAGCCGCCGACGGCCCAGACCCAGTGCGCCAGCGGGTCGTAGATGAACGTGGCCCACAAGAGCGCAAACACGAGGAAGCTGCTGAATTTCATCCGCTCGGCAATGGCCCCGGTAATCAGCGCCACCGTGATCACCGCGAACATGGCCTGAAAGATCATGAAGGCCTGGTGCGGAATCGTGGGCGCGTAGCCTGCGGGATCGGCCTTATCCATGGCCACATCGGCCAATCCTGCCCATTCCAGCCCCCCGATGATGTGCCCGTGGTCGGGCCCGAAGGCGAGGCTGTAACCCCACAGCACCCATTGGACGCTGATCAGACAGAGCACGATGAAACTCTGCATGATGGTCCCCAGCGCGTTCTTTTCCCGGACCATCCCTCCGTAGAACAGGGCCAGCCCCGGGGCGGTCATGGCCAGAACCAAGGCGGCGGAAATCAACACCCACGCCGTGTCCCCGGTATCAAGTTTCGGAGGAGCCGCCGGCGCCGCGGCAGGCGCACCGGCCGGTGGAGCAACTTCGGGCGCAGCCGGCGATTCAGCCGCAGTTTGAGCCATTGCGAGACCGCCCGTGATGCATGGAATCACGAGTACGGCCATGCCCAGCACGAGGAGCAAATACGTAATCACCCCGGCTCGTTTGAAGACGTTCATGTGTACCTCCTGCGTTCGGTCGAATAAAAAATGGCGCCAGTCCATAACCAGACTGGCGCCATTGCCAGGAATCCTTGAAACCCGGGTCGACGATGACCCGTTTGGAACTCATGGGCCCGCGCCATTGCGAGCCAGAAGAGCCGTAGGGGCGGTTCGCGAACCGCCCCTACATGATGACTTTATACATCGTAGTAAAGAAAGAACTCGTAGGGATGCGGCCGAAGCCGCACGGTATCAATTTCCTTGTCCCGCTTGTAGCTCAGCCAGGTGTCGATCACGTCCTGCGTGAAAACGTTGCCTTTCAAAAGGAAGGCGTGATCCTTTTCAAGATTGCGGAGCGACTCGTCCAGGCTGCCCGGCATTTTCTTGATCTTGGCCGCTTCATGCGGCTCCAGATCGTACAGGTCCTTTTCCATGGGCGCCCCCGGATCGATCTTGTTTTCGATCCCGTCCAGGCCGGCCATCAGCATGGCGGCAAAGGCGTAGTAGGGATTGGTCGCCGGGTCTGGGAAGCGGACCTCGATGCGCTTGGCCTTCGGGTTCGGTGAGTACATGGGAATGCGGATGCCTGCGCTGCGGTTCCGGCTCGAATAGGCCAGGTTCACAGGCGCCTCAAAGCCCGGCGTGAGTCGCTTGTAGGAGTTCGTCGTCGGGTTCGTGATGGCCGCCAGCGCCGGCGCGTGTTTCAGGATGCCCCCGATGTACCAGAGGCACATTTGGGAAATCCCGGCGTATTCCTTGCCGGCAAACAACGGCTTCCCGTCTTTCCAGATGCTCTGGTGGGTATGCATGCCGGAGCCGTTGTCGCCAAAGAGCGGCTTGGGCATGAACGTCACGGTTTTCCCATGGCGGTGAGCGACGTTTTTCACGATGTATTTGTACATCATCATCTTATCGGCCATGCTGACGAGCGAGTCATACCGCAGGTCAATTTCCGCCTGGCCGGCTGTTGCGACCTCGTGGTGCTGCTTTTCGACCATGATGCCGATCTTCTGCATTTCCAGGCACATCTCGGTCCGGATATCCATCTGCGTGTCCACGGGGGCGACAGGGTAATAGCCCTCCTTGTGCCGGGGCTTGTGCCCCAGATTGGGCCCCGTCTGATCGACGTTTATTTCACGGCCGGAGTTCCATATCCCTTCCTCCGAGTCGATATAGTAGTACCCGCTATTGCTCGTCTGATCGAAGCGCACTGAGTCGAAAATGAAGAATTCGGCCTCCGGTCCCCAATAGGAGATGTCGCCGTGCTTGGTGGACTTGAGGTACTTCTCGGCCTTCTGGGCCACGTAGCGCGGGTCCCGGCTGTACGTCTCCCGGGTGACAGGGTCCACCACATTGCAGATCATGCTGAGCGTGGGGACGGCGGTAAACGGATCCATGACCGCCGTCGTGGTGTCCGGGACGGCCATCATGTCGCTGTTATTGATCGCCTGCCAGCCACGAATCGAAGAGCCGTCAAGGCCGGACCCTTCGATAAAGACCGCATCCGTCAACTCTTCGATCGGAAACGTGAAGTGCTGCCACGTGCCGGGCAGATCAACGAACTTGAAGTCGACCATAAGAGCTTTGTTTTTCTTTGCAAATTCAAGTACTTCCTTCGCAGTCATAACCCCCTCCTTTAAGATTTATGCCTGTATCATTTCCGCTGCGCACTGGCCCGGTGCACGACCGGGCTTGACGTCTTCGATCCTCCCACAAACCCTTCAATCCGGGCCGTTATTTCTTCGCTGATCAACTTGCACCCGCCGAGATTGGCGATCTTGCCGCCGGCCTTGTCCGTGACATAGAAGACATCCACGACCTGGTCCAGCCTGGTCGAAATCCGTGCCGCATGGACAGACAGGCCGAGATCAAAAATCGCGCGCGTGATGACGTAGAGCAAGCCCTGCCGGTCGTCGGCGAACACGTCGATGATGGTGTACCGATCGGAGGTCTCATTGTCGACTTGGACCACCGTCGCTTCGCGCAGGGGAACCCCCTGGCGGGCCTGGCCGAAACGGGTGGCATCCTGCAGAAGATCCTCCACCGAGCAGCGCTGTTCCAGGACACCGACGATGGCGCCGCTGATCTCCTCGAACCGGCGATCGCGAATGTCCTCATGGCAATCCGGGTCCATCACGCGGAACACGTCCACCACAACCCCGTCGGCAAGCGTCAATATCTGGGCATCCAGGGTCTGTACGCCCTTGGCCGCCAGGACGCCGGCGATTTTCGAAAAAATTCCAGGCGTTAGGCTGTCCTTGGTGTACACCGTGTAGTCGCTCGTGCCAAGCGCCTCATCGTATTGCACGTCCACCAGCGCAGGCGCATCGGCCAGTTTGGCAAGCCACTCCAGGTGCGTGACAAGCCGTTCGACCGGCATGGCTGTGAGATAATGGTCAGGCCACGACTCCAATTGCCTGGCGAGCCATGCCGAGGGGTAGCGTGGCTCCAAACGGGCCAGCGCGGCCTGGCGAATCTGCTCGGCGCGGGCGCCTCCCTCGTACGCCGTTTCGGCTTCCTCTCCTCCCGCAAGCTCCTTATGCGTCTTCATGAAGAGATCGCCCAGCAGCGTGTCTTTCCAGGGCGTCATGACTCCCGGCCCGACCGCCGAGATATCGGCCGCCGTGAGCACGAGCAGCATCTTCAGCGCCTCGGGAGTGCCGACCTGACGGGCAAACCTCAGCACGACCTTCTCGTCGGAGGAGTCGCGGCGGAATGCGGTGTTGGCCATCACGAGATGTTGCCGCACCAGGAAGACCAACAGCTGAGTTTCGTGTTCATCCAGGCCAAGGCGTTTGGCCACATCGAGGGCGATCCGCTCCCCGATCAGGCTGTGATCCTCTTCCTGGCCCTTGCCCACATCGTGAAGCAGCACGGCCAGGTGCAGGAGGTCCTTGCGTCTGGTCTCGCGATAGACCCGTCCCACGAGGCCCTTTCCCGCGCCCAGCTCCTCAGCCTGGCCGACGGCCAGCAGGCTGTGATGGTCCACCGTGTACTTGTGATAGGCGTTGAACTGCATGAGGCCACGGACCGTTCCGAACGCCGGCACGATCCGTTCCAGCAGGCAGACTCGGTGCATCGCGGCCAGGGTGTCGGCGACGCGCCCGGGGCCGGACAGAATCGAAAGGAACCACCGTCTCGCCGTGTCGCTTTGAAACGCCGAGTCAGGCATGGCAGCGATGCGCTCGGGGAGTTCCTGAACGAGGTCATCGGCCACGTTCAGGCCGTACATTTGGGCCAGGTGAAAGAGCCGCAGGATGTGACCGCCATCCGATAGCGCGTCGGCCCGAAGGTCAGTCGGCACAGTGATGTCGTCCCGCGTCAGGGCAAAATAGCGCTCGATGCGACGTGCCGGCAACCAGGCGACAAGGCGTTGCCAGGCTGTTCGCTGCATCGCCTGCGAGACGAACCGCGTGGTGAGATCGCAGACCCGTGTCGAATGACGGTAATACTGCTGCATAAACTGTTCGACCGCCAGGAGGTGCGGGAGATCCTTGAACCCGCGCAGGCCGGCGATGCGGATCTGCTCTTCAAAAGTCAAAATGTCCTGGGCGCGAAACGCATAAAAGTGGAGGTCGTTTCGGACCCGCCAGAGAAACTCCTGGGCGTCACAGAGCGCCGTGGCGTCTCTGGCGCTCATCAATCCACGTGTCGAGAGTTCCTCGATCGACGACGTTCCGTACCGCGCCAGGGCCGTCCACTTGAGCAGATGTAAATCCCGCAGCCCGCCCCGCCCCTTTTTCAGGTTGGGCTCGAGGAGGAAATTGGTCGAACCGAACCGGCTGTACTCCTGCCGCCGCTCCTCGCGCTTGTTGGCAAGAAATCCCTGCACGCCTTTTCCGGAGACCTCGGCTCGATAGTTCTGCGTGAACTCGATGAACAGCTCCCGATCACCCGCCAGCCAGCGTGCTTCCATCAAGGCCGTGCGCACGGTGAGATCCGACTTGCCCATCTCCAGACAATCCGCGATGGTCCGCAGGCTGTGACCGATCTGAAACCCGAGATCCCAGAGGGTGTGCAGGATTGCCGTGGACAGGGCCCCGGCCTGCTTCGCGCAGGGAGGCGCATACAGAAACATAAGGTCGATATCGGAGTACGGCGCCAGCTCGCGACGCCCATAGCCGCCGAGGGCCACAAGGGCGATGCCGGACTGACCAGACATCCCGGAGGCCCCCAGATTGGCGTGATAGAGATCCAGCAGAATCTCATCCGCCAGGTCGGTCAGCGAGGTCACGATTTCCACGCCGGTGGCGCCGCGCGCGTGCGCCCCCTCGATCGCCTGCCGGCGGGCATCAAGAGCAGCCCTCGTCCATTGGACGCCGGCCATCTGGTTGAGCACCGATTCCATCATCGTTACAGCGCGCGGTCTCCGCTCTCTCCGGTCCGGATCCGCACGACTCCTTCAAGGTTGGACATGAAAATCTTCCCGTCTCCAATGCTCCCCGTCTTGGCGGTGCGTATGATCGTCTCGATCACCTTGTCGGCCATGGCGTCGGAGACGACGACCTCAATTTTGGTCTTGGGCACGAACTCAATCGTGTACTCGGTGCCACGGTAGGCTTCTTTATGCCCCTTCTGGCGGCCGAACCCCCGGACTTCCGAGACCGTCATGCCATAGACTCCCAGTTCGGTCAGCGCATCCTTCACTTCCTCAAGTTTGAACGGCTTGATGATTGCGTCAATTTTTTTCATGAGTACCGGCTCCCTTCTTTAAACTCCCGATCGACGAAGACGCCCGCAGCTATTCGCTGCTGCGTGGGCCATCACATCTGCGAATAGGCCCGCTCTTCATGCTGGCTGATGTCCAGGCCCCGTTCCTCTTCGTCCGCTGCAACACGAAGCCCGACGGTCCAATCAACCAGCTTCAGAATCATCAACGTCCCGAGGAATGCAAAGACCACGGAAACCCCTGCCGTCAGCAGTTGCACGCCGAACTGCCCAGGATTCCCGAAAAATAGCCCGTCCGCCCCGGCAGCGTTGATCGCCTTGGAAGCCAGCAGCCCCGCCGCAAGAATCCCGAGGACTCCCCCGACTCCGTGTATGCCAACCACGTCCAGCGAGTCATCATAGCCCAATCGACTTTTCCACACAACCGCGCCGTAGCAGGCGGCCCCTGCCGCCAGACCAATAAACAGTGCGGAAAAAAGGCCGACAAACCCCGCCGCGGGAGTGACCGTCGCCAGACCCGCAACGGCCCCACTGGCGATACCCAGCGAGGTCGGCTTGCCGCGATGCAGCCACTCGGCCACCATCCAGCTCACTCCCCCTGCGGCGGCCGCCGTATGCGTGGCCAGGAAAGCCGAGGCTGCCAGCGCATTCGCGCCGAGCGCGCTCCCGGCATTAAATCCGAACCAGCCGAACCAGAGCAGGCCCGCGCCCAGCAGGGTCATCGGAAGATTATGCGGCACCATCTGTGCTGTGCCATACCCCTGGCGTCTTCCCAGCACAAGCGCGCATGCCAGCGCCGCCCAGCCTGAGCTGATGTGGACGACCGCGCCGCCGGCGAAATCCAGGGCGCCCATCTTGGCCAGCCAGCCCTGGCCCCAGATCCAGTGGGCCATCGGGCAGTAGATCAGGGTCACCCAAAGGGCCGAAAACAGCAGCAGGGCACTGAACTTCATCCGCTCGGCAAACGCTCCGGTGATCAGCGCCGGGGTAATCGCCGCGAACATGAGCTGAAAGAGCATGAACACCTGATGTGGAATGGTCGGGCCGTAGACCGCATGTGGCTCCCCGCCGACCCCGCTGAGCCCAAACCATTCGAGATTTCCGATGAATCCTCCCACGTCAGGGCCGAATGCCAGACTGTAGCCCCACAGCACCCAAATCAGGCTCACCACGCACAGAATGACCAGAGAGTGCGTGATGGTACCCAGCACGTTCTTACTCCGAACCAGACCGCCATAGAACAGCGCCAGTCCCGGCATGATCATGGCAAGAACCAGCGCCGAGGAAGTGAGCATCCATGCCGTATCCCCGGTGTCAACCTTAAGCGCGGGTGCAGGTGAAGCCGGCGCAGGCGTCGGAGGTACGCCCTCTTGCGCGACGACCAGGCCGGCCGTGAGCATGACCGCAGCAACGATCATCGCTCCCATGACATATCGTCTCACATGCTTACCCATAACGCTTCACACCCCCTTGTGTGGTTGATTCTTACTGCACAGCCAGCCGCACGACATCGGGCACCGGATGCGCGTATCATTCTTTCCATTCGTATCAAATGACGCTTTCCTTAGAAGTTGATGTCCAACTGGACGGTCCACTTCCACTGACCGTTGATGACGTGGTCGTTGAACCAGACCGGCCCCGTCAGAAGACTGATGTCCTTATTGAAAAAGTGGTACATGCCGAAGCCGCCGCCGCCGATGGCGTTCTTTCCGCTGGCGTAGTCGGCCGCAAAGACCCACTTATTGTATTCGTTGCCTTCCTTGTCCTTGACCTTCCAGAATCCATAGTCGTACCCGACCATGCCGCCGGCGTTATCCAGTTTGCCGCTGCTGCTCGCGGCGCAGGTAAGGACGGCAAGGGCGGCATTGGCGGAGGCCACCGGCTTGCATCCTCCCTGCCGCATCAGAGCGGAATCGGGGTTTCCGTAATACCCTCCCCCGTGAATCCGTCCGAATGGACCGAGCGTCTTCCCAACGATGAGATCCACGATATTCATGTTCGTGACCTCACCTTTTGTGCCCGCATTGAAAATTCCGACATTGATGGCCGGAGACCAAGCGCCCCACGCTCCTTCCGGCGTCCCAAGCTTGGCGTTGAACATCAGGGACTCCCCGATGGACTGCATCGTCGGATGCATCCGGGTCCCGGGAAACATTCCGTCGATACCGATCTCCAATTGCAGTTTTTCGAACGGAAGGACGCCGACGGTCAGGCCGACGTCAGTGGGAAAGGAGTCGAACTGGTTTCGGACACCGGTGACTCCTGTAATTTCCTCGGTCGTCTGGGAGAGCCGAAAATAGTTGTCCACCCCGATGTGCCAGACGTTAAAGGGCTGAACATCAGAGGTTGCGGGAGTCCAGTAGGTCGTGGACGGAGTGGCTGAAGCCGTCCCCGATACCGCGAGGATCAAAAACAATAATGCAATTATGATGCGTCCTGATAGCGTCATGGTCGTGTCGCCTCCTTTTACGTGTTTCGACATCACATCCTCACTCTCATCTCTGTCTACCCATCGTCTCCGCCCGCACTCCGCTGTGCGGCAATGCCGTCAGTAACTGCGGTAGCGATTCGTGATCGGCATCCGCCGATCCTTTCCCAATGCCCGGTGCGTGATCTTGACGCCGGGCGGCGACTGGCGGCGCTTGTACTCGCTACGATCCACGAGCGCCATGACTTTTTCGACCGTTTGTCTGTTAAATCCAGCCGCCAGCAGATCGGCCTTCCCCTGGTCCTCTTCGACATACCCTCGAATGATCGGGTCCAGCACCTCATACGGGGGAAGGGAATCCTGATCCGTCTGGTTGGGGCGCAATTCAGCCGTTGGCGGCCTGGTCAAGACTCGTTTGGGAATCACCGGATCGGCCTCACGCCCGTTCCGCCACCTGGCAAGCTCGTATACCAGCGTCTTGGGCACGTCCTTGATGGCGGCAAATCCGCCGGCCATATCGCCGTATAGGGTGGCGTACCCGACACTCATCTCACTTTTGTTCCCCGTCGTCAGGACAAGCCATCCGTATTTGTTGGACAGCGCCATCAGGAGATTCCCGCGAATTCTCGCCTGCAGGTTTTCCTCGGTCACATCCGACGGCCGCCCCTTGAAAATCGGCGCCAGCAGCGAGATATAGTCGTGAAAAACCGGCGTAATGGGCAGACTGTGGAACCTGATCCCAAGGCGTCGGGCCACAGCTTTGGCATCCTCCCGGCTCTCCACTGACGAGTACGGAGACGGCATGAACACGCCGATAACATTCTGCGCGCCCAGCGCGTCCACGGCCAGGACCGCGGTCAGCGCCGAGTCAATGCCCCCGCTCAGACCCAGCACCGCCTTCTGGAATGCGTTCTTTCTGGCATAATCGCCGATGCCAAGCACCAGCGCCCGGTACACTTCCTCCAGGGGAGACGGCACGGCAGGAATACCTCCATGCACCAGACTGCGGCGGACAGGACGGTAGCGTGCAGAAAGGACCACCTTGTCGACGGTGACGCCCCTTCGCTCAAGCAAGCGCCGGTCGCCTCTCCTGCGCGTGTCATGCAAGCGGGCGCGCGACACGGCATCGACGTCCACGTCGGCAACCACCAGATCCTCCTCAAAGGCCCGGCCACGGGCAACAATGCCGCCGCTCTGATCCACCACCAGGCTGTTCCCATCAAACACCAGCTCGTCCTGCCCCCCGACCAGATTGGCGTACGCCACTACCGCCAGATTGTCCATGGCGCGCGTGGCCAGCATCTCCTCTCGAAAGCGAAGCTTGCCCCTCTGGTAGGGCGAGGCACTGATGTTGATGATCACTTCCGCGCCCCCAACCAACGATTGCGCGCGTGTCGGGCCTTCCGGGAACCAGATGTCTTCACAGATGTTGAAGCCTATCGTGATGCCGTTCAGAACCACCACAGACGATCTGTGGCCTGCCTGGAAATAACGGTTCTCATCGAAAACCCCATAGTTGGGAAGATAGGTCTTATGCTGTGTGGCCACGACCCGTCCGTCACTGATAAACGCGGCGGCGTTATAGACGTCGTTCTGACAGTCGGCGAAGCCCACCACGGCGGCAATCCCCTTCTTGACCTTCCGGGTGACCCTGTTCAGAGCGGCCAGGTTGTCGGCAATGAACTGGGGGCGCAGGAGAAGGTCTTCCGGTGGATACCCCGTCAAGGTCAGCTCGGGAAACACGACCAGATCGGCGCCTGCCTCGCGGGCCGCGGACACCCCACGGAGCACGAGCGCCGTATTTCCGGCAAAATCACCGACGGTCGTGTTGATCTGGGCCAGAGCGATTCTCAGCAGTCTCATCGTGCCACAGCCCCAAAGAAAAAACGTCCTCCCGCCACGGGCACCTCAATTGGTGCCCGGCAAGAGGACGTCATCGTCCATAAACAGAAACGGCGCCTTTCCCTTCACAGCGTAGGAGCCCCGCTACCGTGCTCCCAAAGGGAAAGACGCCGTCGTCGATTAGCACACCATCGTGCTAGGGGTCTTATACAGAACCTTTCCCCTGCATGTCAAGGCTATTTTCCCGCCACCCGCTTGTCGAGATCCCCGGCGAGCAGAATGGCCTCGGCAATCTCACGCATCGATCGTCGTGTATCCATGCTCTGACGCTGCATGACCCGAAACGCGTCTTCCTCCGTGATATGCTTGCTTCGCATGAGCTGGCCTTTGGCGCGTTCGACCAGCTTGCGCACCTCGAGCGCCTCCTGCATTTCAAAGGACTTCTCCATCAGGCTTGTATTCTCGATCGTGATCGCTGCCTGATTGGCGACTGCCTGCAGTATTTTAATTTCCTCAGCGGTAAACAGATGTTCGTTCGCCGTGTAGCTGTTAATGACTCCGATCGGCTTGTTTTTCACCAGCATGGGCACCGACAGCAGCGAGCAGAGTCCTTCTTTACGCGCCAGGTCCGGGTACGTATAGCCGGGGTCTTTCGTCACATCCAAAACCGCAATGGGACGGCGATCCTTGAGTGCGCGGCCGCTGATGCTTTGTCCGACCTTCAGGTTCGGCTTTCTGCGATAGCTCTCGCTCAGGCTCTGCGTGGCGGCGATGCGGAGTTCGTCATGCTCCTGGTCCAGCAGCATGATCGAACAGATCGCCGACCCCATCATCTCCGCCGTCATGGTCACCAGAAGATGCAGGACTTCTTCCAGGAGACGCCCTGACGTAATGGTCGCACTGACCTGGGAGAGCGTTTCGACCTGGCGGGCCTTGTGCGTGATTTCCGCATGGAGCCGGGCAGTCTCGATCGCGCCGCCGACCTGACACCCCATCGTGGTCATCAGTGCAACCTCATCGGAACGATACCGGTGGGGCTGCTTGTGCTGAACGTTGATGACCCCGATCACCTCTCGTTTGGCGATGATCGGCACGGAGAGGAACGCCTGGTGGCGGTCTTCGGGAAGGTTGTGGAACACCTTGAATCGGGGGTCGTCGCTGGCATTGCTGGCGATCGCCACGTGTGTCCCCTGCTGGGCCACCCATCCGGTAATCCCTTCACCAAGGCCCAAGCGGATGCGGCCGATCAATTTGGGATGAGGGTTCTGGGACGCCCTGAGGATGAGCTCATCCCGGCGAGGGGTCAGCAAATAGATGAAACAGGAGTCGGCCTTGGTCACCTCGACAGCGATCTCGACAATATCGCGCAGGACCGCATCGAGGTCGAGATTTCCGCTAACCGTTTCACTGACATGATGCAGAATCTCGGCTTCCCGCGTCTTGTCGCGGAGCGCACGCTGCAGAGCGGCGACCGACACCTGGCTCTTTTGCTTCATTCCGGCCACGCTCCCCTCGCGGACGGCAACTATAGCACGGGGGCGGATCAGGTTCCAGCGCGTTGCGCAGCGAGAACTCGTCGGATATGAGTCTCGTCGACGGGTTGCACTGACACATGACCGATGCGATCAGGCAAGACAAAATGGATGCGCCGATCCCTGACTTTTTTGTCCTGTCGCATGGCACGGAGAAGTGCGGAGGGGGGATGGGGGGGCAACTGATCAGGGAGACCGGCCTGACACACGAGGTCGTGGATACGCGCAGCGACGCGTGCATCAGCCAGGCCAAGCTGGACGGCCAATCGCGCGGCCACGACCATGCCGATGGCAACGGCCTCCCCATGTCGGTAGCGGCGATATTGTGTGACCGTCTCCAGCGCATGGCCTACCGTATGCCCAAAGTTCAGAATGCGCCGCCGATCTCCTTCTCGCTCATCTTGAGACACAACGGCCGCTTTGCAGGCTGAGGACGATTGGATGATGTGATGAACGGCCGGAGGATCAAAATTCAGAATCCCGTGCATCTCGGTTTCGAGAAATTTGAAAAACCGCGCGTCGGCGATCACTCCGTATTTAATGACTTCCGCAAGTCCTGCGCGATACTCGCGGGCTGGAAGCGTTTGAAGAACATCAGGGTCGCTCAATACCAATTGGGGCTGATAGAACGACCCAATCAGATTCTTGCCCAGTGGATGGTTGACGCCGGTCTTGCCTCCAATGCTGGAATCGACTTGCGCAACAAGGGTCGTCGGCACCTGCACAAAAGGGATGCCGCGCAAATAGACGGCGGCTGCGAAGCCGGCGAGATCGCCGACTACCCCGCCCCCCAATGCGAGGAGCACGGTTTTGCGTTCGTACCGACGACGGACAAGCTCATTGAGGATGGCGGACACCCATCTCAGCGACTTGGTTCGCTCACCGTCGGGGAGGCATATGACGCTCGTCCGGAAGCCTGCGGCTTGGAGGCTGCGCGTCAGCCTGGAACCATAGAGGCGATGAACCACAGTGTTGGTGACGACCACTGCATTCGCGGTTTTTGCGAGAGGGAGCAGGTGCTCCCCCACCCGGTCGAGAAGGCCCGCCTGAATGATGACGTCGTACCCGCGGTTGGCGAGATCGACACGCACCCGGTCAGGTTGCGGCAAAGAGCGGATGGGTTTGATCGATTTTGATTTCATCGGGCACAGCAAGACGGATTCGGCATGCGCCGAAACTCGTTTCACTCTGAGTCAGAATTGTTTGACGTAGGCCTGGTAGGAGTCGTAGTTCCGCCGCATCTCGTCCAGCGTATCGCCACCGAATTTCTCGACCATCGCGGCGGCGAGCTCGTACGCCACCACGGCTTCCCCCACCACACCCGCCGCCGGAACCGTGCAGATGTCGGAACGCTCGATGGTCGCCTCAACCGGCTCCTTCGTCTGTATGTCGACGCTTTTCTTTGGAGTATAGAGCGTGGCAATGGGCTTCATGGCCGTCCTCAACACAATCGGCTGACCGTTGGTAATGCCACCCTCCAAACCACCTGCGTTGTTGCCACCCCTGATGAATCCCGCCTTCTGATCATAGAAGATCTCATCATGCACTTCCGAGCCGAACCGCCTGGCTGCCTCAAATCCCATGCCGACCTCGACCCCCTTCATCGCCTGGATGCTCATCAGCGCCATGGCCAGCCTTCCGGTCAGACGGCGGTCCCATTGCGCGTAACTACCAAGCCCGAGCGGGGGATTCGTCACGATGACTTCGAAGATGCCTCCCAGCGTGTCGCCTTTATGTTTGGCCTCACGTATCCGTTCCACCATGAGGGCCGAACTCTTTGCATCAGGGCACCTCACATCAGATGCCTCCGCCTGCTGGAACGCCTGCTCCGTGGTCAATCCTTCCGTGGACGCCTTGACTCCACCGATCTCGACGGTATAGCTGTATACCTGCATCCCGAATTCAGCCAGCAACCGCTTCGCAACCCCTCCGACTGCCACACGGATGGCCGTCTCACGGGCGCTGGCCTTCTCCAGGACGTTGCGGATATCGTGGTGGTTGTATTTGATCGCGCCGACCAGGTCAGCGTGCCCAGGGCGCGGGCAGGTGACGACTTTCTCGGTGACCGGGGGCCCTGGCTCTGGCGACATGATGTCCTTCCAGTTCTCCCAGTCCCTGTTCGAGACATGCAGCGTGATGGGGGTGCCTAGCGTACTCCCCTTGCGTACGCCGGACCAAAAATCGACACGATCCTGCTCGATCCGCATGCGACCGCCACGGCCGTAGCCCTTTTGCCGTCTGGATAGATCGCGATTGATATCGTCGGCTGTCAAAGGCAGGCCGGAGGGGATCCCTTCCAGGACGGCGATCAGCCCTTTCCCGTGGGATTCCCCCCCGTTCAAATACCGCAGCATGGAGGGACAGTACCCTACTTGCCGCTAGTCTTTCAAGATTGTCGGTGTGACGAAGATCAGCAATTCGGTTTGCTGGACGACAACAGTCTCCGTTTTAAAGAGCCATCCCAGGAATGGGATCTGATTGAACCACGGGACGCCGGTCGTTGTGTCCGATTTCGTTTCCTCAAAAATTCCTCCCAGTACCGTGGTTTCCCCGTCGCGGAGAAGAATTTCCGTTGTCGCTTCTTTTTTGTCGATGGTAGTGCCCGCTAGAGTCGGCGCACCGGGCGAATTCTTCGTCGCTTTAATTTCCAGCCGAACCATATTGGCGTGAAAAATAACGTGTGGCGTCACGTTTAAGGTCAGCGTGGCATCGACGAACGTTGTCTGTGTGCCCTGAAGTGATGTCGTCGCGAAGGGAATTTGGCTGCCCTGCTCTATTTTGGCTGGTTTGTTATCCAGGGTAATGATCTTGGGCGCGGAGACGACTTTGCTCAGCCCCAGGGATTCCCCTGCCGACAGCCGCAGATCGAGTGCGCCGCTCGTTCCCAGAAACTTGCCGATCAGCAGCCCGAACGTACTCGTTCCGGCCACAGCAGAAGGAAGATTGACCAGGAAGCTTTGGGCTTGAGCGAATGCAGCCCCAGTTGCGCCCAGGTTCACCGAAATCGGCCCCTGTGAGTGCTGGCCAGCCAGTGGCGTGCTTCCAGTTCCAGGGGTCCTCTGGCTTGTGATGGTGCTGATGCCCCATTGGACGCCAAGTCCACGCGAAAAGTTTTTGGTTGCCTGAACGATTCGCGCTTCAATCTGCACCTGCGGCGTCCGCTGGTCGAGATCGCGCACGATTTTCTCGACTTTGACGAGGTTGTCTGCGACGTCACGCACAACCAACGAATTGGTCCGCGCATCGATTTTTATCTCGCCCCGAGGGCTCAGATTGGTTTTGGCTACATCGACCGACTTTGCGGCGTCTGCATAATTGAGATACAGAATTTTGGTCACCAGCTCTTCGGCCTTCAGGGTCGCATCCTTCGCTTTTGCCGCCTCGTCTCTCAGCTTTGTAATGTTCGCAAGCGAGTCAATCCACAGGATGTTGCCTTCCCTGACCTGGCCGAGATTATTCAATTTTAGAATCAGATCCAGCCCCTGGTCCCACGGCACACTCAACAGCTTGATGGTGACCTTGGCCTTGACGCTTTCGCCGACGACCATATTGAGGCCACTCACATCTGCGATGAGTCTCAAAACACTGCTGATCTCTGCGTCCTGAAAGTCCAGCGAGATGCGCTTTCCTGAAAAGCGCTCGCCTCCTCCGGCCGCTCCGCTCTCCGCCGCGTCACTAGACTTCGGCTGGGCCAGCGCAGGTAACGGATCCAGCAACTTCAATCTCTCAGGGGCGGGAATCGTGACGTTCCTGCGGCCACTTTCTCCCGCCGGCTTTTCCGTCGTTGCGGGGGCGCTTCGTAGAGGAGCCGACGCTTCCTGTGTGCCAGGCATGGGCACACGATCAGACAGCGTCACTCTGAGCTGGGAACCGCTTTTGTCAATTGTATATGGAACGGCCCGTTCAAGGTCCAGCACCAGCCTTAACTTCGGCTGCGGCAATTGATGCATCCCAATTCTGATCTGACGCACCATTTGGTGTCCAACAGAAATCGCATGGCGCTTTGTCCCGTTGACAACCCCCGGGAGATCCAGGATAAGACGATTCCCGTCCAGCCGCATGGCTTGGAAACTCAACTCCCCGTCTCCCGTGATCACAACCACCAGCCCCTCATCCTGGCGCTGGACATCAATGGCCGTTACTGTCTTTGCGGAGCTTAACGGTTTTTCAGGCAGCGCCTCTGGTGGCGCAGGTGCCAAAGGAGGCGCTTCTGCCGATTTGACCGCTGGCGTCGGCTCAATAACCGGTTTAGGAGCCTCCGCCTGAACGGCCTGTGTACTCGCCGTGCGCTCCGTAGGAGGCGCTTCTGCGTGAACTGCCGGAAGCGGCTCTGAACCTGTCGGCTCCACCAATGCTTCACTCTGGGCACAGCCTTGCCCCAACCCTAGAGCCAAGACTCCAGCCAGGAGTACCTGCAGGTGAGGGGATTGCGTTTTCATTAGCTTACCTCTTTGGGACGTAGAAGGATTTCAACATCCTTTGTGCTTTTATTGCCTGCGATGTCAATACTGGGTTCGGACACAATGACGGCTTTATCAGTGATCGCCGAAATCACTCCATTGTTTGTTCCCATGAGCATACCTTCTTTTACCGTGTAGCCTTTGCCGTCTGGCGTTCGAACCAGTCCATGATAGCCGTAGCCCCCCCACATGATTCCCAGCAGCTTCAGATCGCTGAGCTGCACACGCTGAAGCGGGGGCATTTCCAACCTGGTTTTATCAATCTTAACCAGACGGGTAAGGGATTGAAACGGTTCGCGCCGACTCTTCGGGTCATACGTGTAGCCATCCACGGCTTCCGCCAAGGGAGGCGTTTGGGCGGCCGCCGCCACAGGCGTCGAAGGCGCTCCCGCACTTGTGGCAGGTTTCTGAATTTCCTTCACACTCCCCGTGGCTTGAACGGGCGGAACAGGCGTTGCTGGCGACTGCACCGTTACAGGTTTTGATACAGGCGCCGGCGCCGAACCTCCCTGGCCTGACTGTCCTGTTGCACCCGTTACGGGCACGGGCAGAGAAGATATTGGTGCCGCCGCAGGCTTGGGTGCGTTGGCCGCCGGAATTGGCGCTCCAGGGATGGTTGGGGCGGGCGCCTGATCTGCGGTTTTAGCGCCAGACTGCCCTGGAACGGGCTGAGGCTTGGCGGCCACTGGTTTAGGCGGTGGCGTAGACTGTTTCGGCTCCTCCCCTCCCATGAACAGCGACATCGCCTGCCCATAAAGAGGATACCCGATCAAGACTAGGCTGATTACAAAGAATACAGCCCACTGCTGAAAGAGCGTTCGCAATAGTTTCATAAGATGCAGCCTATAACCCTCTTTATTTCCCTGGCGGCTTGGCGACCACAGGAGGCGAAGCCTGGGCTGACGGGGACGCAAAGGCCGTGAGTTGGAATGTCGCCTGCACCGATACGCGATCTTTTTCCACCGGTCCCGCCGCCCCTTTCGCCATTTTTATTTTATTGACATTAATAATACGCGGCATCTTGCTGATGCGATCAAAAAACAGCGCCAAGGTATGATAGCCTCCGATCATCTCGACATCCGCCGGGAGCTTCACGAAAAGCTTGGAAGAATCCTCCTGGCGCGGACCGGGCCGCCAGAGTTTCAAGGTGAGGCCAATACGTGTTCCCAAGTCAGAAAGTTGTTTGAGAACCGTCGCTGCCTCTGATTCCGGCGGAAGATGCTCTTGGATTTTGGCAAGCTGTAACCCCAGTTCACCGGTTAACTTTTTGAGCGCTTCAAGGTTTTTGACTTTCTCTTTATTGGCACTGATCTCAGTGTCGAGTTTCGAGACGGCCGCCGTCAATGTCTGAATTTCCCTTGATTGAGGGTCTTCGACAAGATAATAAAACCCGGCCCCGATACCAGCCAGCAAAAGAACCAGGAGGGTAAACTTCTGGTTTGTCGGGATGGCCTTGAATGCCGACATCATGTTGGGCAGCTGCATCGCCATATATTAGCTCTTGACCGTCATGGTGAGTTTAAACGCATAGACCGTCACGCCCTCATCCAACGCCTGCACGCTCTCTTGGAGAGTCACCGATGAAAAATACTTCGACTGCTGGAGGTTCTTGATGAACTCAACAATATCATCATTCGTTAGAGCCTTCCCCGTCACCGTGACTTGCGCATCACCCTCCACGTTTGACAACCAGACCTTCACGGGGTCAAGGCTCTGGCTCAGATAATCGAGCAGTCGGACCGGCCCGCCCTGATTTTTTCTGAGCTGCTCGATGATCCGGACCTGGTTTTCCAAGGAGAGTTTCTTTTTCTCGTAGTCTTCGACTTCTTGAACCTTCTTTTTCAGCGCTTCAACCTCTTTCGTCTTGCTCTCCTTCAATTGAGTTTGCAAGGCAATCTCATCCATATTCGATTGCCAGCGATACCCGCACGCCCCCAAAAAGATTAAGACGACACCCAGCCCGATTCCGAGCTGCATCAGCGCCTCATCAGCCGGCGCCTTGGTTTTCTTGCCGGCTCGCTTGATCGGAAGAAGATTGATCTTAATCAACGGTCACCCTCCCAGCGGAGGGCCAGCCCGACCACGACAGCCATGTCAGGCGCCACCTCCGCCAGTTCCTCCGGGCTCATCTTGAGACCTGTGGTGTCCAACCGGGCAAAAGGATCCGCCACTGACGTTTCAATGCCAACTTGCTCTGAAATCCGCGCCGGTAAACTTTTGATCTTTGCACACCCACCACACAAAACAACTCGCATGATTTCGTCATCCGGTGACGTCGTGCGAAAATAATCAAAGGAGCGGCCGATTTCAGTTGCCACTTCCATGTCCACAGCAGTAATCGCCTCGTTTAGCGCGGCCTCATTCACGCCCGGATACCGCCCCTTTTTGGCCGCCTCCGCATCGTCAGGACTTAACCCAAGGTCTTGCTGGATACGCTCCGAGTAACGGTTTCCCCCGATCGTGATATCACGCGTAAACACCGACATCCCACCTTTCAGAATATTGATATTCATCACGCTCGCCCCGATATTAACAAGAGCGGTCAGTTCCGTGGGTACGACGTCATAGTTGGCGCAGTACATGTTCTCAATTGCAAACGCATCAACATCGACAACCTTGGGGGTTAAACCAGCTTCACGGACTGCGTTGGCGTAATCGTTCAATTTGTCCTTTTTTGTCGCGACCAGTAAGACGTCCATCTCTGCCTGGCCCTCGGCGGGCTGATCACCCTGCGCCAAGATATGGAAATCAAGATAGACGTCATTGATATCAAACGGGATGTACTGTTCCGCCTCAAACTTTATCTGCTTCTCCAGTTCTTCTTCCGGCATGGGAGGAAGCGAGATTTTTTTGACAATTACGGAAGTGCCCGATATGGACAGCGCGACGCCCTTATTTTTAAGCTTCTGCTCACCGGCCAATTCCTTGATCGCCATCACAACACCGAGTCCGTCCATGATCGCTCCATCAACGATCATTTCAGCCGGCAACGGCTTTACACCGAAGCGTTCGATCTTCAGCTTCCCCTTGATTTCCTTAAGTTGCAGGATCTTGATGGAGCCGGACCCTATGTCCAACCCGAGCAAGTATTCTTTTGAGCCAAATCCAAACACTGCGTGTTCCAGCCCTTTCTACGTCTAGTTAGACGTACGCCTCCTGATGATCCGCTTGATCTCTTCAAGGTTCGTCGCGGTATAGAGCCGCCAATTTCGCCAATCACGCGGCGGCGTCGAAATAAGGCCCTCACGTTCCCATCGAAACAACGTCGCTTTGGAAATATCAAACAAGTGACACACTTCCAGGGTTGAAAATCGGCGGAGACGAGGAGAGGACTTCCGGTTTCCGTGACGCGCACCGGAAGGTTTCTTCTTCGCCTCGACTGCCTTCATAGGGGGCAACGCTCCGCTTACCGCAAAACCTACTTTAAAGTGTCTTAAGTATAGTTAATATAATTTTAATGTCAAGACAATATTTTTATCGTCATATTTCCGATGATTTCTTGGTACTCCTAGTGGTACGGCCAGCGTGCTGGGAATACCTGACCGTTGACCGATATAACTCAAAACAGTGACTTGCGTGGCGGGAAGAGTCGCTGATCAGTACGCGCGTTTGCGCCGACTTGCGGGCGGTATGTTCAGTTCCATCCGATACTTGGCGACAGTCCGCCTAGCAAGAATGACGTTTTGCGCCTTGAGCCGGGAGACGATCTCCTGGTCTTTCAATGGCCGCTGGTTGTCTTCTTCACCAACCATCCTCCGAATCATTTCTCGAACCGCCACCGAAGACAAGTCGGTCAGGCCTTCCTGTGAACGAGGGATGCTCGTATTGAAAAAAAACTTCAGTTCGAAAATGCCCTGTGAGCAATGGAGGTATTTGTTTGATGTGACACGGCTGATCGTCGATTCGTGCATTGACACATCTTCTGCCACATCCCGCAAAACCATCGGCCGCAAGTATTGAATGCCGTGTTCAAAGAATGGTTCTTGGACTTTGACAATGCTTTCGACCACCCGTACAATCGTTTTATTGCGTTGTTCGATGCTCCGTATCAGCCACTGCGCCGATCTGAATTTTTCGTCCAGGAACGCCCTTGTGGCGTCCGATGGATCCCTCTTGCCGGCCAGGAAAAGACGGTAGGATGAACTGATCCTGAATCTCGGCATACCGTCGTCATTTAGCATTACCACCCATTGACCGTCAGACTTCACGACGTAGACATCCGGGACAATTGCATGGTTCTCAGCAGTGAAAAACGGGCGCCCCGGCTTGGGCTCGAGCCCTTCGATGACCCTCGTGGCGTGTACCACCGCATCAACAGAGACTCCTAGAGATTTTGCGAGCGCAGCGAATCGTTTGCGCTCCAAATCTGAAAGGTGGGTCCGAATGATTGCTTCGGCCAATGTCCCTGCCAAGCCCAATTGTTCGATTTGGGTCAGTAGGCACTCGCGGAGATCTCGCGCAGCAACTCCCACCGGATCGAAGGCCTGGATGACCTTGAGCACGTGAGTGGCCTGCGCAGATGACATTCCAGATTCGGCTGCGAGTTCTTCCAGTGGAATTCGCAGGTACCCGTCCTCGTCGAGATTACCGATGATGCTCTTCCCGAGCTCCTGCTCAATCTTATCGAGCGGAGAAAGTACCAACTGCCAGAGCAGGTGATCCTCGAGAGACGTGGTCTTCGCCATGGTCTGCTCGAATGAAGGCAGTTCATCTCGCCCATTTCGAGGAGCCTCGCTATCCCCCCACTTTCGGTCGTCGTCGAAATACTCGTCCCAGGACCCCGACAACTCATTTCTGGTGGTTTCTTCTCCGACTGCCTCTGTGGGGACGGTCTCTTCTCGGCGATCCTCACTCTTGGCTGTTTCCTGGGCCTCTTCCGTTGATCCGGGTTCTGCATCGAGGTCTTCGAGCTCAGGGCCGGCTTCCTCGAGCATCGGATTTTCTTCCATTTGCTGAGTGAGCGCATCTTGCAGTTCAAGGCGGGACAGTTGCAGCAGCTTGATCGCCTGCTGCAACTGCGGCGTCATGATCAGCCGTTGCGACAGTCGTAACTCGAGTCTTGGCTGCATGGTCAGAACCCCAGACTACAGACGGAATCCTTCGCCCAGATAAACTTCGCGTGCCCGTCGGCTATTCACAAGATGCTCAGGAGTTCCTTCTTCAAGGATCTCACCGTTATTGATGATATACGCGCGGTCTGTGATGGAAAGTGTCTGCTGGACATTGTGATCGGTAATCAGGATGCCGATGCCTCGGCCCCTCAGTCCTCGGATAATCGTCTGAATGTCGCTGACTGCAATGGGATCTATTCCTGCAAACGGCTCGTCTAACATCAGAAAATGCGGCCTCGCCACCAAAGCCCTGGCGATCTCCACTCGGCGACGTTCCCCACCAGAAAGAGTGAACGCCTTGCTGCGTCTGACGTGATCGAGCCCGAGGTCCTTGATGGCTATTCCCATCCTTTCCTCGCGTTGATCTTTGCTCAGGTCCATCAATTCAAGAATTGCGATCATGTTTTGTTCCACGGTCATACGGCGGAAAACCGATGACTCCTGAGGCAAATATCCAATGCCGCGTCGCGCCCGTTGATACATCGGCAGGTGCGTGATCAATTCTCCGCCTAGGAGCACGTCCCCCCTGTCCGGCATTGTGAGCCCCACCATTACATCAAAAACCGTCGTTTTCCCTGCCCCGTTCGGGCCCAGAAGCCCGACAATCTCCCCTGATTGTACCGCCAGGCTCACGCCATTGACGACGTATCGGCCACGATAGCTTTTCGCGAGCCCTTGGGACTCAAACGTAAGGGGTCCCGGCCCGCCACCTATGATCCCAACGGAATCATTCACCGCGGTTTGGGTTCCGCATCATTTATGACCACGCGACTTTCCCCCTCAATAACGCTCCGGTCTTCCTTCAAGTACATGGTCATTTTCGTGCCGGTCACGCGATAGCCTTCTTCCCAGGCTTCCGGGTCTCCCGTTAAGACAAGCATCTCGCCACGCTGATGATAGACCGCTTTGCGCGCCTTCGCTTTTTTGTTTCCCTGCTGCAGTAACACATTTCCGGTCGCATCGATCAGGGAAACTGCGCGATTTCCGAACGTGGACAGCTCCGGTGAGGCAGCCGGTGATGGTGCGCCGGCCTTTCCGTCCTTCTTGGGCGGTGAGGAAGGGGGCTCCCCGGAAAAATGGACGATCATCTGATCCGCCCACATGATAAAGTCGCCCTTCGTCAGCACAACCTTACCTTCAAAGAGTGCCCTGTTTTCCTGGTTTTTGAATACGAGGGATTGCGAGGTGATGATAATTTCGGGAGGAGCAGGCGATTGCTCAGGCGGTGGCGCCGCCAAGGCCAACGCGCTACCCACGAGGAGAAAAGCGCTAGTGAATCCCCACGCGGACATTGCGGCGGACCCTCATTTCTTGGGTGGTAAGGAAAGCATCCAGGCCTTGCCCTGTAACTTCCAGGCTGGGGCCTTTGATGGTGATCGGTGCATCAGTCCAAATTCGATGCTTCTGATTATCCCAGGTGAAGCTAGACGTATAAATTGTATACCCGCTATTAAGAACCAGTGCGAGGTCTCCGCTTTTCTTGCTGATGACAAAATCTTTTGACAAGGTATTGATTGTCCCACTGTCTCCAGCAACTGTCATGGTAACCCCGTCTGGTCCCATCAGAGTCACCTGCACATCATTGAGAACCGCCTTGGCATCCGTGTCGAAGACTTGGGCCTGTTTAGCCTGAATCTTCCAGTCCACAAGGCCATCCTTGCTCTGCACAAATGAAAACCCCTTGACGCCGGCATCGGCTGCTTGCGGGAGAGCGGGCACAGAAACTTGCGCAACCCTCCTGGAGGGTCCTCCCAGAATAAACATGAGAAGGGTAGCGCTAACAGCAAAAATGATGCCTAGCAGCCCGGCCTTAGCAACACGCTGAAAGGACAGCGTAGATTTTGCCATCATGCGCGAACTATAGCACACCATTTTAAGATGAGTAAAGACAGCAGGCTGACGCACTCAAGCCTTGTCAGGCCGGAAAGCGTGCGGTAAATCAGGTCGGCTGCTTACGCGCCAGCAGCCGCAGGCGTCTTGGGCTGAGTCGATCCGGACTTGGATGGGCTGCCACTGGCGTCAGGCTGATCAGCGGGTTGTACTTTTGCAGTATCTTTCTTGTCGGCTGGACGATTGACCAATTCAATGACAACCATAGATGCTGCATCACCCACACGCCGCCGAGTCTTGATTAGCCGTGTATACCCGCCCTTCCGCTCCGAGAAGCGTCCCGCAATATCCTTGAAGAGCTTGGCCACCACAGACTTTGCCCGAATGTATGCCGCGGCACGGCGCCTGGCATGAAGACTCCCCTCTTTGCCAAGCGTAATCATGCGGTCGGCCACGATGCGAAGTTCCTTGGCTTTAGCTTCAGTGGTCTCAATCCGTTCATGCTCAAGCAAAGACGTGACCAGACTCCGAAACAGGGCCTTCCTGTGATGTGTGTTCCGACCGAGTTGACGACCACTTTTTCGATGTCGCATGCTCTCGGTCTACTCCTCTCTCTTCTCTGCCGCCCCGGATTGAGAGGCGTGGTCCAGTTTCATACCCAGGCTCAGTCCCATTTCAGCAAGGATCTCCTTGATCTCGTTGAGGGACTTTTTGCCGAAGTTCTTGGTCCGCAACATATCGGACTCAGTCCTCTGAACGAGGTCGGCAATCGCTTTAATGTTGGCATTTTTCAAGCAATTAGCCGCCCTGACCGACAGTTCCAGTTCATTTACGCTACGGAGAAGATTCTTGTTTATTTCGGTAATAGCCTCCTGGGCAGCAGGCTGTGCGATCGTCTCTTCCATGTCCTTAACGTTGATGAAAATATCGAGATGCCCTCTCACGATCAATGCTGCGGCCGACAGTGCATCTTCAGGCGAAATACTCCCGTCGGTCCAGATTTCCAGAATCACCTTGTCGTAATCGGTCATGCGACCAACGCGCGCGTTCTCGACAAGGCAGTTGACGCGAGTGACCGGCGAATAAATAGCGTCGACGGGAATTACGCCGATCGCCATGCCTTCTTCCTTGTTCCGTTCCGCCGGGACGTATCCCCGCCCACGCTTGATGACGATTCCAATATCGAAAGTGGTGCCCTTGTCAAGCGTTGCGATATGCAGTTCCGGTGTCAGTATCTCGACATCAGCATCGTGCTCAATATCCCCGGCCTTGGCCACGCCCGCTCCCTTTTTACGAAGGCGGACTGTCTTGGGTTTGTCGGAATGGAGCTTGAACCGGACCTTCTTGATATTAAGAATAATATCGGTGACGTCCTCGGTAATGCCTGGGATCGTGGAAAATTCATGCAGGACGCCTTCGATTTTAACGGAAACAATGGCCGCGCCAGAAAGAGACGACAGCAGCACCCGGCGCAAGGAATTGCCGACGGTCGTGCCGAACCCGCGCTCGAAAGGCTCAGCCGTAAAGCGCCCATAAGTCGCCGTCAGACTTTCCTTGTCGACTTCAACTTTCGTCGGGATCTGAAAATCACGCATACCCTTCAACATACTGGCTCCCTTATCGTCGGCTTATAAAGCTCACGCGGCACGTTTCCAAGCCGGCGTCACGCGCACATTACCTCGAATAGAGGTCCACAACCAACTGCTCATTAACAGGCAAGGGCGTCTCTTCTTTAGTCGGGAGGCCCCGCACTGTTGCCTTGCAGTTGGCCTTATCCAAATCCAACCATGCCGGAATTCCTCGCCCCTCAACAGCATCAAGCGCAGAGATAATGGGGACAATCGTCCGGCTTCGTTCCTTTACTTCAATCACGTCACCTTCACGAACCAGAAATGACGGCTTGTCCACCTTGCGTCCGTTCACACGATAGTGGCCGTGATTCACGAGCAGCCTGGCTTCTTTTCGAGATGCCGCAAACCCAATTCGATACACCACATTATCCAGACGTCGCTCGAGCATACGGAGCAGGTTTTCTCCCGTAATGCCTTCTTGCCGTTCGGCCCTGGCAAATGTTCCTCGGAATTGGCGTTCCAGCATGCCGTAGATGCGCTTCAGTTTCTGTTTTTCGCGAAGCTGCGCGCTGTACTCAGACACCCGTTGACGACCCTGCCCATGCTGGCCGGGCGGGTAAGCGCGACGTTCCACAGCACATTTTTCGGTCATGCAACGGGAGCCCTTCAAAAAGAGCTTGACTCCTTCTCGGCGGCATAACCGACAAACAGGTCCACGATATTTTGCCACGATAGCTCTCCTTAAACCCGTCGCCGTTTCGGCGGACGGCATCCGTTATGAGGGATCGGCGTGACATCCCGGATCATATTGATCCGAAGCCCGGCCGACTGGAGCGCCCGAATGGCGGATTCCCGACCCGATCCAGGCCCCGTCACGTAAACGTCAATCTGCCGCATTCCACACTCCATTGCCTTTTTTGCCGCGACCTCTCCGGCTCGGGTAGCCGCAAATGGCGTACTCTTCCGAGACCCTTTGAAGCCCTGGTTCCCAGCGCTGGCCCACACAACCGTGTTTCCACCCATATCCGTGATGGTCACAATGGTATTATTGAAAGAAGCTTGAATGTGGGCGACTCCGCTTTGAACAATTTTCTTTTCTCGTTTCTTTCCCTTTTTCACACCAACGCCCCCCTCACCTGACCTTTAATGTCTTCCGAGCCTTACCCTGGCCCTTGGGCCCTTTCCGGGTCCTTGCATTTGTTTTCGTGCGCTGCCCCCTGACTGGCAGCCCCTTGCGATGCCTGAGTCCACGGTAGGATCCGATATCGATGAGCCGCTTGATATTCATCGATACATCTTTACGAAGATCCCCTTCGACTTTGTGCTCCCGTTCGATGATCTCGCGCAATTTCACGATCTCATCTTCGCGAAGGTCCTTCACACGCGTGGCCGGTGCCACGCCGCTTTTGGCGAGAATCTGTCTGGCCAGAGACCTCCCAATCCCAAAAATATAAGTCAAGCCGATATGGACTTGCTTGTCTCTGGGAAGATCGACGCCGGCAATTCGAGCCATGAGCTTCTCCTATCCTTGTCGCTGCTTATGCCGAGGGTTCGAGCACAGCACCCGCAACACGCCGCGCCGCCGTATGACTTTGCATTTTGAGCAGATAACCTTGACCGATGATTTGACTTTCATGGCTCTTCCGCGCTCCCCTACTTACTTAAACCGGTACGTGATCCTGCCTCGAGTGAGATCGTAGGGTGACAGCTCCACGGTCACCTTATCGCCCGGCAGGATTCGAATAAAATGCATCCGCATCTTTCCTGAAATGTGGGCGAGCACTTTGTGCCCGTTATCGAGTGTAACCCGAAACATGGCGTTGGGGAGCGTTTCGTCGACCGTTCCTTGTACCTCAATGACATCCTCTTTTGCCATAGTTTCTGGCTAGTCAGCCTCTCACAACCTAGTCAGAATTTTAGGGCCTGCCTCGGTAACCACAATGGTATGTTCAAAGTGGGCCGAAAGGCTTCCGTCTTGGGTCACAGCCGTCCACCCGTCCGAAAGGTGTGCGGTTTCCGGACGACCCATATTGACCATGGGCTCGATAGCCAGCGTCATCCCAGACTTCAAACGGGGCCCCTTCCCGGGCTCACCGTAGTTAGGCACTTGAGGCTCTTCGTGCAGTTTCCGCCCAATTCCGTGCCCGACGAAATCCGTGACAACCGAAAAACTGGCTGCTTCTGCATGCACCTGCACAGCGTGAGAAATGTCGGATATGCGATTGCCGACGACAGCTTGAGCGATCCCCTTGTGAAGGGATTCCTCCGTTATCTGCAATAAACGTCGCGCTTGCTCCGTGATTGCACCAACAGGAACTGTGATAGCGGCATCTCCGTAATACCCCTCCACGACAACACCGACATCCAAACCAACGATGTCCCCCTCTTTCAATGCGCGACCGGATGGAATCCCATGAACAACCGCCTCGTTGACTGACACGCACAATGTATGGCGATAAACCTGGTCACGCACTTGATACCCTTTAAACGCCGGTATCCCCCCGCGCTCGACGATAAATTTTTCCGCAAAACGATCAAGCTCTGCAGTCGTCACTCCGGGCCTGACTTGATGACGGAGGGCGTCGAGGACTTCGGCTACAACCCGAGACGCCCGGCTCATCTTCTCAATCTCATCGGGCGATTTCAGCTCAATGCCGCTCATCACACCCCTGCCAATCCCAGCACCTTGAGCAGCCGGCGATAGACTTCGTTAATGTCGCCCGTGGAATCCACGCGTCGCAACAACCCCCGTTTCTGATAGTACTCGACAAGAGGGCTGGTCTGCTGGTCAAATACTTTGAGCCGGGATTCCACCGTTTCAGGCTTGTCGTCCACGCGCTGCACCAGAGCACCACCACACTTGTCACAGCGCCCTTCTAGTTTGGGCGGGTCATGGTCGACGTGATAGACCGTCTGACAGGTTGGACAACTACGTCGTCCAGACAAACGCTTGATAATCTGGTCATTGGGAACGTCAAAACTGACCACATGATCGAGCCCTGGGCTTCCTGTTTCCTGAAACGTCCGATCCAGCGCCTCAGCCTGTGCCACGGTTCTTGGAAAGCCGTCCAAAATATACCCACGGGAACATCCCGGACTCGTCAGCTTTTCACGAGCAAGCCCGATCACAACATCATCAGGGACCAGTTTCCCTGACTCCATAAACCCTTTGGCTTGAAGGCCGAGCGGTGTGCCTTGCTTGACGGACTCCCGGAGAATCTCTCCGGTCGAAACCTGCGGAATCAGCTCCTGGGCGGCCAGACGCTGCGCCTGCGTCCCTTTCCCTACTCCTGGAGCGCCGAAAAATACCAGTCGCATTGGTTTTATCACGTCCGCCCGCGAAGGCGGCCTTTCTCCAAAAATCCTTCGTAGTTCCGCATAAGCATATGCGACTCAATTTGCTGCGCCGTATCTAACCCTACTCCGACGGTAATCAAAAGCGAGGTCCCGCCAAAATAAAACGGCACCCCAAGCTTGTAGATCAAAATCTCCGGGATGATACATACGCCTGCGAGATAGAGCGACCCTGCAAAAGTGACACGATTAAGCACGCGATAAATATAATCAGAAGTGCGTTGACCAGGCCGAATGCCTGGAATAAATCCTCCATACTTTTTCATATTGTCAGAAATATCCACGGGGTTCAGCACGACCGCCGTATAGAAATAACAAAAAAAGACGATCAGGCTGACGTACAGGATGGTGTACGTGACAGACCCCGGCGCCATCATAGATCCTAAATTCTGCACCCAAGGAATCTGAATGAAGCCTGCAATCGTTGCCGGAAACGCGATAATGGACGAAGCAAAAATCGGCGGGATCACGCCGGCTGTATTGATTTTGAGCGGTATATGCGTGCTCTGCCCGCCAAACACACGCCGCCCTACCACACGCTTCGCATATTGCACCGGAATTTTTCGTCGTCCAGTTTCCAGGAACACGATTGCCGCGATCACGCCGACCATCCCAGCGATGAGCACAATCAGCCAAAACCCCGTCAACTGACCAATATCGAATAACTGGTACGTTTCCACTACTGCGTGCGGCAGGCGCGCCACGATCCCTGCAAAGATGATCAAAGAGATGCCGTTGCCAATGCCGCGCTCGGTGATCTGCTCGCCCAGCCACATAAGAAACGCAGTGCCGGCCGTCAGGGTCAGTATTGTCATCAGACGGAATCCCCATCCAGGGGACTGCACAAAAGCCCCGCGATTCATATTTTCTAGCCCGACGGCGATGCCGAACGATTGGATCAATCCAATCCCGATCGTTCCGAATCGGGTGTACTGAACAATCTTCTTCCGTCCGCGCTCTCCTTCCTTGGCCAGTTTCGTCAGGTGAGGGATCACCACCGTCAGCAGCTGGAGAATGATCGACGCGCTGATATACGGCATGATGCCGAGCGCGAAAATCGTCAGCCGAGAAAGGGCCCCTCCGGAAAAGATATCAAGGAAGCCAAGCAGCGCACCGCCTTCCTTCAGCAGAAACTTCGCTAGCTCATCGTTATTGATACCGGGGGTCGGGATGTGCGCCCCAATGCGATAGACTGCCAACATCCCCAGCGTAAAAAGAACCCGATTACGCAGCTCAGGGATATTAAAGACATTCTTGATGTTGGTGATCAGCCGCTCAAGCACCGCCCAACACCTCTGTCCTCCCCCCAGCGGCTTGAATCTTCGCAGTCGCTGACGCGCTGAATCGATGTGCCTTGATGTGGAACGGACGCGCAGGCGTCCCTTCACCCAGCACTTTAATTTTGGACTTCTGGCCGTGCACGAGACCCGCCTGAATCAGCGTCTCCGGCGTCACGTCCTGGGCGTCCGTGAGCCGGTTCAAATCCCTGATATTGACCACCACCCATTCCTGTTTGAAGATATTCGTAAAGCCCCGCTTAGGTACACGCCGCGTGAGAGGCATTTGCCCCCCCTCAAAACCAGGACGCTTCGCACCTCCTGATCTGGCCTTGAGTCCTTTGTGTCCACGGGTCGCCGTCTTCCCATGCCCCGAGCCGATCCCCCGACCAATTCGCTTCCGTCGCGTCCGTGATCCCGGCGCTGGCTTCAGTTCGTGAAGTCTCATTTTGTCCCTTTTCCAGCGTCCTGAACATCCAACAGGTACGACAGTTTGTGCACCAATCCCTGCACTTGGGGCGTGTTAGGGCGAATGACCGTATGCCGGATCCGACGAAGGCCGAGTCCGAGCAGAACGGTCCGATGCGCCCTCGGCGTCCCAATGGGACTCCGAACTAAAGTAATCGCAAGATTGCCTGAAGATTTCGCCTTAGTTCCCATTATTATTTATCCTGCCTGCGGAACCAGGGACTTGCGAATACGCAGAACTTCTTCCGGGTCACGCAATTGACTCAGTCCATCAAGAGTCGCATGGACAACGTTGAAGGGGTTACCTCGCCCTAGCGTTTTCGCCACGATGTTGTGAATGCCCGACAGTTCAATGACGGCACGAACAGCCCCACCGGCTACGATCCCCGTTCCAGCCGAGGCTGGCTTGAGCATCACATGCTCTGCGCCGAAATGCCCGCGAACCTCGTGCGGAATGGTGCCATTCTTGATCGACACGCGGACGAGTTGCTTCTTGGCATGCTTGACCGCCTTGGAAATGGCCTCGGGCACCTCTGCCGCCTTTCCCTTGCCAATCCCGACCCAGCCTTGCTCATCACCCACAACCACCAGCGCAGTGAAGTTAAAACGTTTTCCGCCCTTCACCACTTTGGCCACGCGGTTGATAAAGACGACCTTGTCTTTCAAATTCAGTTCATCAGGATTAATTTTCACGTCGGCCTCGTTCCCTTCTAAAACTTCAACCCTTTTTCCCGAGATGCTTCAGCCAACGCCTTGATTCGCCCATGGAAACGATACCCGCCCCGGTCAAACACAACCGCCTTAAGGTTGACCTTCAACGCCCGTTCAGCGACTAACCGTCCGACAGCCACGGCAGCGGCAAGGTTTGCCCCTGACTTCAACTTGCCTTTAATCTCTTTATCCAGGGTCGACGCACTCACCAATGTCTTTCCGGTGGTGTCGTCAATGACCTGAGCGTAGAGATGCGCGTTACTCCTGAAGACATTCATCCGCGGGCGATCAGGAGTTCCATATACTCGGAGCCTGACTCGGTGATGCCGACGAACCCGACTTCGTTCACGTTTGCTCGCATCCAACATGGTCAGCCTATTTCCCCGTCTTGCCTTCCTTACGGATTAAAGTTTCACCAGCGTATTTAATGCCCTTGGCCTTGTATACGTCTGGCTTTTTCAAAGCTCGAATGTTCGCGGCCGTTTGGCCGACAAGAGCTTTGTCCCTCCCTTTGATCGTCACAGTCGTCTGCTTATCAACCTTCGCATCAATGCCATCAGGGAGAGGGAATTCTATGGCATGGGTATAGCCCAGATTGAAACTAATGGTCCGGCCTGACAGATTGGCCTTGTAGCCCACGCCACTAATTTCCAGGATGCGCTCAAAGCCCTCTGTCACGCCCTGAACCATGTTGTAAATCTCGTTGCGCATGAGGCCATGGAGCGCTCGTTGATGACGCCCTTCGGAAGCACGGCGAACCTCCACCTGCCCATTTGTCACAGCCACGGCAATCTCGGGAGGAACAACTCGCATCAAGCTTCCCAGTGGCCCCTTCACCGAAACTCGATGACCATCAACCGTAACTTCAACCTTACCGGGAACTAGTATGGGTTTTTTTCCAATACGTGACATCGTATGACCTTGCCTGCTTACCAGACGTTACACACGACTTCGCCGCCGATCATCTGGGCGCGAGAGTCTGTGCCAGTCATCACCCCTTTGGGTGTCGAGAGAATGGTAATCCCCATCCCGCCCATTACATGCGGAATGCGTGAATGCCGCACATACACCCGCTTGCCAGGCTTGCTGATCCGTCGAATTCCGGTGATCATGGGAACTTCGTCATCCTGATAACGGAGGTGCAAACGGAGCACCGGATGGCCGCCCTCGGTCACGCGATCGACAGCCTGGATAAACCCTTCCTTTTGCAGAACACGGGCGATCTCCGCTTTCAATTTTGACGCCGGCATCTGCACCACGGCGTGTCGGCGCCTGACCGCATTGAAAATACGGTTGAACATATCGGCCAACGGATCAGTCATTGCCATGGTATCACCAACTCGATTTCGTAACTCCGGGGATTTCTCCCCGAAGGCTGAGAAACCTGAAACAAATGCGACAGAGCCTGAACTTTCGCAGAAATCCTCTGACCCGGCCGCAATTAGGGCAACGGTTATACGCCCGTGTTGTGAACTTGGGGGTAATTTTAACTTTTAATCGAAGAGCCAATCGGGACACAGTCCTGAGACCTCCTATTCAGATCAGATTCGGTAGGGGACGCCTAAGTGTTTCAAGAGCGCCTTCCCTTCATCGTTGGTCGTGGCGGTGGTCACAATCGTGATATCCATCCCATGGATGGATTCTACCGCATCATATTTGATTTCCGGAAAGATCAACTGCTCCTTCAGACCTAAGGTGTAGTTGCCGCGTCCGTCGAATGACTTCGGCGACACCCCTTTGAAGTCACGAATACGAGGGAGCGCGGCGGTGATCAGTCGATCCAAAAACTCATACATGCGGCGGCCACGCAGCGTGACCTTTGCTCCAATCGGCAGCCCTTTCCTGAGCTTAAAATTAGCGATGGCCTTGCGCGCCTTTGTCACCACCGGACGCTGCCCCGTAATGATGCCCAGCTCCTTCACCGCAGAATCGAGCAATTTGGCGTTCTGTGTCGCCTCTCCCATCCCGACGTTGAGCACAATGCACTCAAGCCGTGGCACCTGCATCAGATTGCCGTACGAAAACTCCTTCATAAGGGCTGGAACTACTTTCTTCTGGTAATGCTCATGAAGCCTAACAGAACCTTTCGGCTCAGGCGCGGCTTTACCCTGCTTGCTTTCGGGCACCAGCGCCGACTTGGGGGCAGGCTTCGCGACAGATTTCTTCTCAGGCTTCGCCATCATTACGCCCGTTCTGGAGATTCGATTAGTTGCTGGCATTTTTTGCACACGCGAACGCGGGACTTGTCAGTCATTGTCTTTGATCCCACCCGTACGGGTTTTTGACACGTTGCGCAATAGATCATCACGTTCGAGATCTGAATCGGCGCTTCGCGCTCAAGAATTCCGCCCTGCCTGTTTTGCTGGTTAGGCTTGGTATGCCGTTTGATGATGTTGATCTTCTCAATTGTCACTTTCCGCTCGCGCAGGGACACCGACAGAACTTTCCCTGATTTTCCTCGATCCTTCCCTGCAATAACGACGACCGTGTCCCCTTTGCGTACCACGCATTTCGGCGGCACTGTGAGGACACGACTGGCGCTCAGCCAACCCGTTCGCCGCATCACAGCACCTCCGGCGCAAGCGAGATGATCTTCATGTACTTTTTCCAGCGCAGTTCGCGAGCCACGGGGCCGAAGATTCGTGTGCCCACCGGTTCGCCCTGGGCATTGATTAGCACACAGGCATTACGATCAAACTTGATGTATGAACCATCATCCCTACGAAATCCTTTGGTCGTTCGAACAATTACCGCCTTGCTGATTTCCCCTTTTTTGACCGTTGCCTGCGGGATCGCCTCTTTGACTGTTACCATGATGACATCGCCCAAGCCCCCATACCGGCGCTTCGTGCCACCATACACGTGGAAGCACATGACCTTCTTGGCGCCAGAATTATCGGCCACATCCAATCTGGAATAAATTTGAATCATCGCGCCCGGGCCTTTTCCACGACTTCTAAAACTCGGAAGTGCTTACCTTTGCTGAGCGGACGAGTCTCTGCCAGCCTCACATGGTCGCCGATCCGGCACTCATTCTTTTCATCATGTGCCATCAGCCTGGTTACACGACGAAGCACCTTTCCGTAGCGGCCATGTCGCACCAACCGTTTCACAACCACGACTATGGTCTTTTGCATCTTATTGCTCACCACTTCCCCAACGAACTCACGGCGGTGAGCCGGCTTGGTCTGTCCCGCTTGATTCATGCTTTCACGGCCGAACGTTGTCCGGCTTCGCCTTTCTGCTTCTCTCGGAGAATCGTCTTGACGCGGGCAATTTCCCGACGCGTCTGTTTGATTTTTGCCGGGCTTTCAGCCCGGCCGGCCACTAATTGAAAACGAAGATTAAATAATTCCTTCTTTAGATCCAGCGTCTTTTCACCCAATTCAATGGCCGTCAAGCCACGGAGATTCTTCACATGGAGCGCATGCGTCTCCATCAGATGCCTCCGCCTCGTGCAACGAAAACAGTCGCTACGGGAAGTTTGTGGGCTGCCAACCGAAACGCCTCCTTGGCCACATCCAGGGTCACACCGTCCATTTCGTATAAAATCCGCCCCGGTTTCACTACAGCGACCCAGTATTCAGGATTCCCTTTCCCTTTTCCCATCCGTGTTTCAGCCGGCTTTTTAGTGATTGGCTTGTCAGGGAAAATACGCACCCACACGCGCCCTCCGCGCTTGACATGGCGGGTCATCGCAATCCGGGCCGCTTCAATCTGTCGGTTCGTCACCCATCCTGGTTCGAGCGTCTTGAGTCCATATTCTCCAAGCGTCACCTGAGAGCCGCGATAGGCCTTGCCACTCATACGCCCTTTATGCATCTTGCGATGTTTGACTTTTTTAGGAGCAAGCACGAGATCCTCCTACCGCCGTTCCGCCTCCCCCGTCCTTTTCCCTTGCTGGACGGGGGGAAGTATTTCACCCTTGTATATCCATGCCTTAATGCCGATTTGGCCCATGGTCGTGTGCGCTTCGGCAAATCCATAGTCGATATCTGCACGAAGTGTATGTAGCGGCACGCGACCTTGCAGATACCATTCGGTCCGGGCAATCTCGGCCCCCGCCAGCCTGCCAGAACACCTGATTTTGATTCCTTGGGCACCCAACCGAAGAGCCGACGCCACACTGCGCTTCATTGCCCGGCGAAACGCCACGCGTTTTTCGAGCTGTACGGCGATATTTTCAGTGACAAGCTGTGCGTCCAGTTCGGGCTTTTTGATTTCCTTGATCGTGATATACACTTGACGGCTCAAGGTCTTTTCGAGATCAGTTTTGAGCTTGTCGACCTCGGCTCCTTTACGACCAATGATGATACCGGGCCTGGCGGTATGAATAAGGATTGTCACTTGATCTCCGGATCGTTCAATCTCGACCTTCGAGACGCCTGCATGATAAAGCTTGCTCTTGACCATCTTGCGGACACGAATATCTTCGTGAAGCATTTTGGCGTAATCACGATCGGCATACCAACGAGAACTCCATGGCTTGACGTAGCCAAGCCGCAACCCGATCGGATGTGATTTCTGGCCCATTCAGTTAGTCCCTTGGTTTCTTGGTAGCCTTGGCCTCGATCGACGCCACGGCGATAGTGATATGGCTCATCCGCTTGTGAATCGAGAACGCGCGTCCTTGCGCACGTGGCTGGAACCTTTTGAGCGTCGGACCGACATCCACATAAGCTTGGCTCACGCGTAACTCATTAGCGTCACCGATCTCCTTGCCAGCCTGCTGACCGTTGGCTACTGCCGAAAGCAGTACTTTCTGCACCACCCGAGCGGCAGCGCGGGGAGTGAACTTCAATAGCGCGAGGGCATCAACTACTGGACACCCGCGGATCAAATCAACAACGGGGCGGGCCTTCCTTGGCGCCACCCGCACGTACCGCAATGTTGCACTCGCTTCAGCCATACAGTCTTGCCTTTACTTCAGCGCCACAGCTTTTTCACTTTTGGCGGCGCCATGCCCCTTGAAAAACCGGGTAGGGGAAAATTCGCCCAACTTGTGACCGACCATATTCTCAGTGATATAAATGGGGATGAACTTTTTCCCGTTATGAATGGCCAGGGTGTGTCCGATCATCTCCGGGACAATCGTGGACCGACGTGACCACGTCTTGAGAATTTTCTTCTCCCCGCTTGTGTTCATGCTCTCAACCCGGCCAAGCAACCGGGCATCAATGAAAGGACCTTTAGAGACTGAACGCGGCATGGACTTCCTTCAGTTAAGCGCGAGCCGTTCTATTTCTTGCGTCGCGAGATGATAAATTTCCCTGTACGCTTGGTGCGTCGGGTCTTGTAGCCCTTGGCTTTCTGCCCCCAAGGACTCACCGGATGCGGATTGCCTGCGCCTGACTTTCCTTCTCCTCCACCATGAGGATGGTCGACCGGGTTCATAACCACCCCTCGAACATGCGGCCGACGCCCTTTCCACCGCTGGCGTCCAGCCTTTCCGATCGTGACATTCTCGTGATCAGCGTTGCCGACTTGCCCCACGGTTGCCTGGCAAGTTGCAAGGATCTTCCGCATCTCGCCAGACTTCAGGCGGACTTGGATATAGAGCCCGTCCTTGCCCATGACTTGAGCCGAGGCACCCGCTCCGCGGATCAATTGCCCCCCCCGACCAGGCTTGAGTTCAATATTATGAACGATGGTCCCCGTCGGCATGCTCAGAAGTGGAAGCGCATTGCCCACCCGCACCTCCGCATCCACGCCTGATTGCAAGACGTCTCCGATTTTCAAACCAGCTGGAGCCAAAATGTACCGTTTCTCACCATCGGCATAATGCAGCAACGCAATTCGTGCCGAACGGTAGGGGTCGTATTCTATAGAGCAAACGCGTGCCGCGATGCCCGACTTATCACGTTTGAAATCCACGCGCCGGTACATCCGTTTGTGCCCACCCCCACGAAAACGGACAGATATACGGCCCTGGCTGTTTCGGCCTCCTGAGCTTTTGATGAATTCCAGTAGCGCCTTTTCAGGTTTTCCAACAGACAAGTCATCGTTGGTCAACACTGTCATCTGACGACGCGAGGGAGAAGTTGGACGAAAACTCTTGATACCCATTAGACGCCCTCAAAGATCTCCAGCTTTTCACCAGGCTTTAACGTCACAATCGCCTTCTTCCAATCAGGCTTCTTGCCAGCCATCCGCCCAATGCGGCGAACCTTGCCGCCGACATTCATGACATTGACTTTCTCTACCTTCGCATTCAGCGCCAGTTCGGTCGCTTTTTTGATCTCAACCTTGTTGGCGTCAGCCCTAACAAGAAGGCCTATTTTATGCTGACTTTCACGCATTTCCGTCAATTTTTCAGTCAAAAGCGGACGAATAATGATATCGCGCGCGTTGCGGGTCATGCGAAAGCCTCTTCAATCCTCGACAAATCACGTCGCGTGATCAGAACGGCGTCGTGCACAAGTAAGTCGCGAACATTAACGCCTTCGGGAGCAATAACCGTCACGTCAGGTATATTTCTCGCAGCACGGCGAAGCCGATCTTGATCGCCTCCGGCTACGATCAACGTCCTGCCGGCAAGGCCTAGAACCTTCAACATCAACGCGATTGACTTGGTTTTGCCGTCGGGCTGAGGAAAATCTTCCAAAACAAGCAGCCCCCCTTCACGAACTTTCACAGACAAGGCCGACCTCACAGCCCCGCGCGTTTTCTTCTTTGGCATCGTATATCCATAGTCGCGTGGCAGCGGTCCAAATACGATCCCTCCGTGCCGCCACAGCGGCGACCGAATCGACCCCGCCCGAGCCCGACCAGTGTGCTTCTGCTTGTAAGGCTTCTTCCCGCTTCCGCTAACCAGACCACGTGTTTTGGTGGACGCCGTGCCCTGGCGCAGGCCAGCCTGCTGCTGAAGGACAACCTCATGCAGGACAGGCCCGTTCACTTCAGCCCCGAAAACATCGGAGCGAAGCTCAATAACTCCCACCTTGCGACGATTCAAGTCAATGACATCAATCGTGGGCATAAAACACTACTCCTAGGAAGCCTTCACGGATTTCTTTATGACGACGAGACTGCCTCGTGCGCCAGGAATCGAGCCACGAACAAAAATGAGATGCTCCTCTGGCCGCACGTCAATAACTTGAAGCGCTTGAGTGGTCACCTTCACGCTTCCCATATGCCCCGCCATCCTCATGTTTTTCCAGACACGCGAAGGCGAGGAACTGCTGCCGATCGATCCGGGAGCCCTGTGAAACATCGATCCATGAGATCTCGGACCGCCATGAAAATGATGCCGCTTCATAACTCCCTGAAAGCCCTTGCCCTTCGACACGCCCGTGACATCCACAAGTTCGCCCTTTGCGAACAAACTCACCGTAATTGTCGAGCCGACTTGGGTGTCGTTGGAAGCGGGAAACTCTCGAACATGCCTGAATACGGGAAGATTAGCTTTGGCAAAATGCCCCCTGGCTGGCTTCGACGCCTTCCGGTCAGGCAATTCAAGAAAAGCCAACTGAACAGCGGCATACCCGTCCCGTTCCTTTGTCTTCACTTGTGATACCCGACAAGGGCCGGCCTCGATCACCGTAACCGGTACTGCTCGCCCGCCATCGAGAAATAGCTGGGTCATCCCAAGCTTCTGCCCCATCAAGCCGGTGGTCATAGCTTGATCTCCACATCCACTCCGGCCGCCAGGTTGAGTTTCATCAACGCATCCATGGTCTCAGGCGTGGGCTCCATAATATCCATCAGTCGCTTGTAGGTTCGGATCTCAAACTGCTCGCGTGACTTCTTATCCGCATGAGTCGAGCGCTGAACAGTCCACTTATTAATGCGGGTAGGCAATGGAATCGGCCCGACCACTTTGGCCCCCGTGCGCCTGACGGTTTCGACAATCTCCGAGACGGACTGGTCGAGCACACGATAGTCAAAACTCTTGAGCCGAATGCGAATCCGTTGATCGAGCTTGATCGCCATTATGCGTGACCCCTTCCCCTCACGCCAGGATTTCGGTGACGATGCCAGAACCGACGGTTTTGCCGCCCTCGCGCACGGCAAACCGCAGCCCCTGGTCCATCGCGATCGGCGAGATCAGCTCCGCTGAAATCGCCACAT
>JAUSHW010000158.1 GCA_030648395.1 Nitrospirales bacterium
CGTTACGCGGATTCCTGCACCAGGTAGCGAAGAAACCACGCCCGCGCATGCACGGCCACTTGATCGAAGGTCCCGGGCTCTTCGAACAGGTGCGAGGCCCCCGGCACGATGATCATTTCCTTGAGACAGGCGAGTTGCTGGTACGCCTTCTGGTTCTGCTCGGTCGCCGCAGGGTCATTTTCTCCCACGAGCAGCAGCGTGGGAGCCTTCACTTGCGGCAGAAACGTTCGCGCCAGGTCGGGACGCCCACCGCGGGAGACCACCGCCCCGACAGCCTCCGGCAGTCGAGCCGCGGCCTGCAGCGCCGCGGCCGTGCCGTTACTCGTGCTCATGTAGCCGATACGCAGCCCCCTGGTCTCCTGCTGCTGCATGACCCATTCTGTGGCCGCCAGCAACCGGTCCGCCAGCAGATGGATATCGAAAATATTGTGCAGAACCTGCGCTTCATCAGGCAGTAGCAGGTCCACCCTGAACGTGGCCAGGCCCCCTTCCTGCAGCATGCGTGCAACCATCGCATTGCGGGGATTCAGCCGCCCGTTGCCATTCCGGTGCGCAAACACCACCACGCCCCGCGGACCGGGAAGACCAAGGATTCCCGGCAGCAGAACCTGCCCGGCTTTCACCTCCACCTGCCGCTCAGCGTCGGACCGCTGCGCCCGCTCCATCACGTGATCCAAGCTATCACCTTTCTGTTCTGAACACGCCGTGCTGCGCGGTGATGTCCCGGAAGACATTCCGCTTTTTGATCCGGTGCCGCTCCTGGGAGCTCAGCAGACCGGCCAGCGTCTCCACCGCCTCGAGGACATACTCGCCCTTGTTGAGCATCACGCACTCGGCGCGCTGGCCCATGGCCGCGTCGGTAATCTCGGCGCGGGCCGGCAAGCCGCTTTTCGCCAGGGTCTCCAGCACCTGGGTTGCCCAGATGACGGGTACGTGCGCGGCTTCGCACAGGCACAGGATGTCCTCCTGGATCAGCGCCAGGTTCTCGAACCCGACCTCGACTGCGAGATCGCCGCGGGCGATCATCACGCCGAACTTGGGCAGGTCGAGCCCCGCGAGCAGCAACTGCGCCAGCCGATGGATCGCTTCCCTGGTCTCGATTTTGACCACGATGCCCATGTCGGCGTGGCCCAGATCGCGCAGCGCATCGCGAAGATCGTAGAGGTCCCGGGGACGGTGCACGAAGGACAGGCCGACCGCGTTCGCGTGCTTGACCACGAACGCCAGGTCCTGCCGGTCCTGGGCCGTGAGCGCCGGCATGTCGATCGTCGAATCGGGAAAGTTCAGGCCCTTTTCAGACCGGATGCGCGCCGGAATGCCACGGGGCGCGGTGATCTCCAGCTCAAGGCAGTCCTTGCCACAGGTCCGGACCACCGCCGCGATCTTGCCGTCGTCGATGAACACCCGATGGCCGGTCTTCACGCAGGACAGGATCTCAGGCAAGGTGCAGCTGATCCCCGCAGGGCTCTTCCCTTCAGCGGGATGGCCCAGTTGTTTGGGATCGCGGTACAAGAGCAGCGTGTCCCCGGCCTGAACCCGCAGATCCACCGGCTGCGCCATCACCGGGCCGACCATGAACACGGCGCCGTGCTCGGTACGCAGCGCGGTCCCCTCCTGCACGTAGGCCGTCCGCTCCAGCCCCACCTGGACCCGCGTCGGGCTCATCCGCTCGAGCACGTACAGCGTCCTGGTGCGCTCGCGGGTATCCTCGAAGCGCAGCGTCTCGCCCGGTTGCAAGCTCACCAGGTCGAATTGCGGGGATACCGCGATCACAAAGTGCGGCACCCCTCCGGGGATGCGCACCCGTTCTGTCTCGCAGGCCTCGCTGTCCAGATACCCTTCGAGCAGCCGGCAGGGGCGCCCTTGGGGGTCCTTGGGCACCGAGAGCTTCAACGGCCGGGTCTCGAGCGCCAGCGGGCCCGTGCGGACTTTGGGACCGGCCAGGTCCATCAGGATCCGACAGCGACGCCCGACGCCCCGCCCCTTCCTGGTCAGCCGCTCCTCGGCATGGCGGATCGCGTCGATAATCAGGGCCCACTCGGGCGAGGAGTCGTGCGCGCAGTTGATGCGGGCGATATCCATGCCCTTGAGCAGCAACTGCTCCAACAGGTCCGCCTGGTGGATCACGGAGGCGTCGAGCGTCACCATGATCCGGGTCCCGCGCCCTTCGCGCGGCCGGCCGAGGAGCGCCCGGCTGCGCTGCGCCAGCAGCGTGCGGGCCTGATCCGACGTGGGCGCATGGAGGGCGGAGGGCGGCACGGACAGGCCCAGGCGTTTCAGCACCTGCCGGCCGCTGGCCAGCACGTTGCTCTCAAGGCGCCCCAGCGACGAGAGCCCCTGCTCGGCCAGTTCGAGCTGCAATTCCCGCAAATCGCGCTCGCGCAAGGCAAGATAGGCCAGCAGATTATCGCGGCTGTGTTCGCAGTCACGGTCGGCAAACGGGTAGTCGGCACTCGCCCGTGCGGCCTGTTCGGCGATTTCGTGGCAGATCGTCCGGAGTTTTTCTCCGAGCGGCGACGGCTGCATGTCCGGATCCCCTTTCACGCTATCGTCCCGCCCCGCCTTTTTCGCTGTGCCAGGCCTGCAACATCGCCAGCGTCCGTCGCAGGATCTCTTCCGCATCGGCGAGCGACAGGTCGTCCTCCTGCAGGGTCTCCAGGATTTTCAAAGCCAGGTGGAGCTTCTTCGCATTATCGAGCATGGCACATTCTCCTTCTTTCTGGTTGAGGTGCAAAGGCAAGGCCAAGAGGGGGGACCGGCCGGAAGAGGAGAAAAATGGCCTGCGCAGGGCAGACTGTAGCAGAATTCTCCACTCTTTTGTCATGGCAACGGGGCAGAACGCCATAGGTTCCGGAAAGCTGCTGTCTCCCCTTTTTCCGTTTCTATTGCTCTCCGGAAGGGTGGTTCTCCTGCTGGAGGCTCCACCCGGCTTCGGCGCCGACGATCAGGACCGCGCAGGCGTAGTAGACCCACATCAGGAAAAAGAACAGGCTGCCGACCGCGCCGAACCAGGCAGCCGTGCCTTCGGCCATGCCCACGTACCAGGCAAAAACCCACTTGGAAATCTCAAACAGGGTGGCCCCCGTGAAGGCGGCCACGAAAAGCGCGGGGCGCCGCAGGGTTTGGGACGGACAGAAGCGGTAGAGCAGGTAGAAGAGCGCCAGCGTGAACAGAAAGCCGAGGATATCGCCGGCAAACACCCACCCGGGCCCGATGATCGCATCAAGCCGGGGGAACCGTTCCAGCAAGTCATCGGCCAGGGTCAACAGAGAGGTGAGCCCGATCATGAGAGCCAGGAGTCCGCTGGCCAGGAGCATGACGAGCACGTCCACCGCTTTTCCCCTGAAAAAATGCGACGTCTCACGGACCCGGAACACGGTGTCGAACACGCCGCGCACCGACCCAAACATCAGGCTGCTCGTCAGAAAGAACAGCGCGCCGCCCAGCAATCCCAGGAGGCCCTTGTTCTCGAGGACCATCACCAGATTCTCCATGAAGGCCGGGCGGGTGATCGGCAGAAGCTCCTGCAGGATGGCCTGCAACGCCTCGATGGCCCGATCGGAACTGCCCAGGGCGAAGCCCAGCGCCGACACAAACAGCAGCGAGAACGGGAAACAGAACAGCAGAAGGTCAAACGCGAGGCCGGACGCCAGAAAAAGCCCGTTATCATCGAAGAATTTTCCGGCCGTCCGTTTCAGGACCAGCCAGGAGCCCTGCATGACCGTTGAGAGCCGGCGAGCCATCACCCTACACGAATGGCACAGGAGCAGAAACCTGTCAACTTTTCTCTTGGGTCGCGTCCGATCCGGTATTACAATAGGCCCTCGCAAACGGAATGCGCGCAAAACAGGAGGCATCGCACACATGTCGACAACTGGGAAAGACACAGGGCAGACGGGTGCAGAACGCCGGGTGCTTGCGCGCTACCATCTCGCAAAGCACGTGGACATCGTCGTGGCCAAGGGAGACGAGACGTATTGGGGAAGCCTGAAAGACCTGAGCCGGACCGGCATTGCCATCGCGCTCAAGCAGGACCTCACGGCGAGCCAGGACGTCACCGTCCGTTTCCGCATGGAAAGCGAGGACGGGAAAGTGATCATCGAGGAATTGTCTGCCACGGTCATCTGGAAGAGCATGGAAGACGCGGGGCTGGAGTTCACAAAGCCGCTGATCGCCGGTTCCTCGGCGCTCAAGAAAGCGCCCTTCCTCGCCTCGCACCTCGACAAGAAAGGCACATCGAAGCTCTAGTCCCCCTCAATCTCCAGCTGCCCGCCGACGTGGCACCGCAGGCAATCGGCGAACTTGCCGGGCCGGTGCGCCCCCTCCCCCTCCTCGATCAGATCTCGGACGGTCGCATTGTCCAGGAGGGACAGCCGGCCTCCCTTCGCCGCGCCGATGGCGTGGCACGCCGTGCACGTTCGGGTTCCCGTCGCCCGGAAAACGAACTCGCCGTGCGGATTGATCATCGCCCCGGTGGTGATCTGCGCCAGCGCGCCGCGGTGCTCGGTATGGCAGGCCAGGCACGGCTGCGCCTTCCGGACGACCTCCAGATGGAAATCGCGGACGGCGATCGAGGATTTCGTTGAGAACTTTTTTGCCGAATGGCAGGACGAACATTTCGCCGTCGCGGCTCCACGGAACGGCTCGTGGCACTGCGTGCAGGACTTCACGTCCGCATGGTAGCGGCTCAGATCGCCCGGCGCCCACAGCGACTCGGGATCGCGCGTCGAGGCCCAACCCAGCCAGCCGACGACGATCACTGTCGCACCCAGGACAAGCGGGAACACGTTGGACGGCAGGCACTTCACGGCTCAGAGCCCCCCGAAGTAAAGCGCGCCCCCGATGTGCATCAACATCAGCACGACAAAGGTCGCGGTAAGCGGGGCGTGGATGCACTGCCACAGCCGGAACACCTCTTCCCGGCTTGCCAGATCGTGCAGGCGGGACTGTATTTCGGCCTCGGAGAGCCCTTGCTGCACTAACTCGCGGCGCTGTTCGTTCAGGGTCCGCAGGGCCAGGTAATGCAGCACCTGCCCGGCGATACCACTCACCACGACGAGACCCATGGCGATCAGCGCCAGAACCGGAACGAGTGCGTGGAAATGGGCGCCGGAGTGGATCAGGATGAGCATCGGGCCAAGAATCCCGAACGCCTTGTGAACCTGGAACCAGCCCTTCGGCCAGCGCCGGTCTTTCGCAAATCGCTTACGGATGGGATAGGCGAACACGAGCAAAATGAGCAGCAGGCCGGCCCACCCGATCGCATGCCCTGTTTGCGTGTGCCCGAACGGCTGATCGGGCCTGGGACTCAGGAAAAATTCAAGGGCGAACGCAGCCGCAACTGCGGCGAGTACCAGGCCGGCAACGGTCACCGTCCGGCGGGTAAGAAGACTCATGGGCTGGTCGAAAAGCGATAAAGCTCGTGGCAGGCGGTGCAGCGGCTCGTCAGTTCGGTGAGCCGCTTGAGGACCTGCTCGCTTCGCTCGCCGGATTGGATGCCATCCGCCAGCCCGTCGAAATCCCGGTGCACTGACATGCCCATGGCCTTGAAAGTGAGGGGGAGTTTGGCTATCAACGCCGGATTCACATCGGCGGCCATCCCCATGCCGGCGGCTCGCGCGGACTTCCCGGCTCCGCTCAGGTCCTGAGTGGAGACCCCCTGCAGGACGCCGTGGACCGATTTTAGCAGTTGCCGCATTTCGCCGAGAACCTGATCCCGCTCGGCTTCAGACAGCGCGACGGCGGTCCGCGAATCCCGGCTTGGAACGGTCCATCCTTTCACGAAGAAAAAACCCGCCATCCCGATCACGAACAGCCACAGGATCAGGGAACCGACAAACCACCGTTTGTAGTTCATCGCATGTCGCTCACTTGAGTGTCATTATGTAGGCCGTGACGTCGAACACGTCCTGCTCGGTCACGTTCTGTGTCGGCGTCGGGACGAACGCCGCGCTGTCCGGCACAAAATCGAGAGGATTTTGGTTGAAGCGATGGAGCCAATCGGCCTGATAGCGCTTGCCCGATTCCCGAAGATCCGTGCTGGTATCCCCGCCCGTCCAGCCTTGCGCCGAATTGTCCGGGGTCCGATGGCACGCAAAGCACTGCAGCACTTCGTACCGAGCCTTGCCGCGCTCGATATTCGCCAGGGTGACGTTGGCCATGACGCCGTGCTTGACCAGCGGCTCCTTCATGGTTCCGAGATATTCCGACACGGCCTCGGCATCCAGAGAGGACAGTGCAAGGTGGCGCTGCTTGCGGTCTTCCTGAAAGTCGTAGCCCATCGGGTAGAACTTGAACTTCGGGTTCTTGAGCCAGGCTAGCAGCCAGGCCCGCTGGTACTTGTCGCCGGCGCCGATCAAGTCAGGCGCTTTCTTGAATCGCCGGCCGATCGCCTGCCCTTCCAATCGGTGGCACCCCGCGCACTGGCCCTTGACGATCTTCTCGCCCGGACTTTCCGCTCCCGATCCCGCACGCGGCCCCAAAAGCATGAGGACAACTGCAACTGCAGCAACACTCACCAAGCCGGCGCCATATCGCATCATGCACCTCCCTGTTTAGTCTCGCAGCCTCCCGTTGGCCTCACTTTGGAAACTCGGCCGGCGACGCGATGTGCTGCCAGCCTTCGCCGTTCAGCGCGTGGAGGAATTCGACCAGGTCGTGCTTTTCCTGATCGGTCAATTTCAAGGGAACAATCAAGTTGTCCTGGTGCGGGTTCTTGATGCCTCCCTGATCGTAAAAGTTCACCACTTCCTCCAGCGTCCCGAAGCGCCCGTCGTGCATGTAGGGCGCGGTTCTGGAGATTTCCCGCAGCGTCGGCGTCTTGAACGCGCCGATCTCCTGCGGGTCCTTGGTGACCATGTACCGGCCGAGGTCCACCGTGTTGGTGTCCCATCCGATCCCAAGATTGTGGAACTTCTCGTCCGTGGAGTTGAACCCGGAGTGGCACTTGGTGCAGCGCGCCTTTTCCCGGAACAACACTAATCCGCGCTGGGCCGCCGGCGAGAGGGCCTTCTCGTCCCCGCCCATATCGAAACGGTCGGCGGGGCTGTTCCCGGACAGAATGGTCCGCTGGAAGCTGGCGATCGCCTTGCCGACTCCGCCGATGGTGATGTCGGTGCCGAATACCTTTTTGAAAAGTTTTCTGTATCCCTCGATCTTTTTCATCTTGGCGATCATCTCGTCATGGTCGGCAAAGCCGTGCTCGACGGGGTTCGCAAACGGCCCGATGGACTGCTCCTCCAGAGTGGCGGCCCGCCCATCCCAAAACTGGGCCTTGCTGTAGAGCCGGTTGATCGAGGCCGGAGCGCTTCGGCCTCCCTGCTGGCGCCGGATCCCCGACGACACCTGCTGCCCGTCGGTAAAGGCCACGCCCGGCATATGGCAGCTGGCGCAGGCAATGGAATTGTCCTTGGACAGGCGCTTATCGAAAAACAGGAGCCGCCCCAGCTCGATCTTGTCGGCGGTGAGGGGGTTGTCGGCGGGAATATAGCCGGCGGGGTCATCGAGACCGAACGGGACCTTCAAGGCGAACCCGCCTTTTTCCTTGGCCTGCTGCCCCATGGCTCCCTGAAGCGGAAGCAACAAGCACACTCCACCCACAAGGAGAAACACTCCAAGGCCCATGAATCTCTTGAGCCGGCTATTGTCCGTCTTTTGCTTCTTCATCAGTGATTACCTCCCCAATTGAATCTCCACCTTCGGCGGCACGGCGAGCGATTGATGCACCGTGCAGCCGTGGGCAACCTTGAGCAGTTTCTCCCGCTGTTCCGGCGTCACGGCTGACGGAAGATTGACGCGAAGCTCCACCGCACCCACTCGATGGGGCTGCTCGGCGTAGGACCATTCGGCGTCCACCGTGAACCCCTCGCACGGAATCTGATGCCGCGCGCAGTATCGGCCCACGAAATACGCCACGCAACTGCCCAGCGAGCCGACAAAGAGTTCCACCGGACTCATCCCTGCATTGCCGCCGCCATCTTCAATCGGTTGATCGGTCACAAGCGTGTGGGTGCCGCTCGTCACGTCGTACCGGGCGCCTCCGCGAGAGGTGACGGTGAGAGTCATCGGTCCGCCTCTTTCAGCGGCAGGCGAAACGCCAGCCAGATGAACAGACTGCCCAGGGGAACCGCCAGCCAGAGGCCCGCGACCCCCAGCGCGCCGTGCAGCGTGACCTTCCCGTAGCGGCCGATCGACAGCAGGTACTCTTCAATCTCGGGGAAGAGAAATGCGAACACCGCAGCTCCCAACAGACCGCCGAGCACCGTCGCCCACGCGTCCGGCTTGCCTTCCGCCGCGGCCGCAAGCGCCGTCCCGGGGCAGTAGCCGCTCACGGCGAGTCCGACGCCGAATATCAGGCCGGCCGCAAGAATGCCCAGGACGTACAGGTCCTTGATCCTGATGTTGGCCAGGCCGAGCGCGTCCAGCAGGTTCACCCCGATCATGCCGACACCGATTGCCATCAGGATCAGCTTGATGATCGTGAAGTCCCGGAGGCGCAACGCGTTCGTCATCTTCGTATAGCTCGACGCGCCGGACATCTGCAGCACGGCACCGAACGCCCCGCCGAGGATGAGGCCGAGCAGAAGCTTCATGCCCGCCCCTCCCGGTTCGGCCGGTTCGGAGAGGGATAGAGATACCGAACGGTCAGCATGGCGGCGGCGAAAAGCGCGGCCGTGAAGAGCATTGAGCTGATCGCCAATTGCGAGATCCCGCTGATCATATGGCCGGAGGTGCAGCCTCCGCCGAATCGCGCGCCGAACAGCAGCAAAAACCCACCGACGAACGACCAGATCACCCGCCTGAGCGGTGACGGCCCAAAGCGGGCCGCCCACTCTGACGGAACGACTCTCGTGCTCAATCGCCGCGTGGCCAGCGCAGACAGGAACGCCCCGAGCGGAATGCCCAGCACGAAGAAGAACTCGTAGGTCTGCAGCGTCCACCCCTTCGCGGTCTTCTCAAGATACGGACTCTGTTCGACCGTCGCCGGGGCGAGCGCATGCAGTAAGACTCCGTCCAGGACGACGTACTGGGCGGAAACACCGATGGGTTCGGCCAGCGCCGTCGCGATGGTCAAAATGAGCCCGATGGCCAGCCCCCCGCCCCACCAGGACAGCGGGATCGGCCCCAGCGTGCGAGCGCGCGCCATCGCCATCACCGTGCCTGGCTCTTCAGGAACTCCACGATGGCGGCGTTCTCCTTGTCCGTGATCGTGCGGCGGCCGATGAAATAGGCATAGTCCTGCATCCGATTCACCACCCCGGACCACTCGGACGGCAAGTGCTGGCGAGGGTGCGGCGGCTCGTGGCACTGCGAGCAGAAATTAAGGTACGCCATCGCGCCTTCCCCGGTCAGCGGAACCTTCGGCCCGGCGTTCAGCGACTCAAACGCGCTCTGCCGGAGATACGCCAGGATCTCGACTTTTTCCTGATCCGTCGGAACCGCGAGTTGCAAGAGGTGGCAGCGCCGGGTTCCGAGGGCTTTCATTCGGAGCGACATGCGTTCCATAACGCGAGGCCATTCGTCCGCACTGTACGCCACAGGATCGGGCAGTCCATGGCATTGGGCGCAATAGGTGCCCATCAGCTTGGCGCCGCGGCTGTCCGCATTCGGAAGGACGGCCGGCTCCTTTTTGGGAGGAACCCATGCACGCATCAGCTCGGCCAGCAGGCCGCGCAGTTCCGTCTGGTTTGGCGCAGGCCCGCATTCGATCTCTTCACCGTGCTTGGGAACCTGGACGTGAGACCCTGACGCCAACGCCCAGGTGAAAGCCAGAACGCCGACCGCACCGAAAACAACTGCGGCTGCCCGCACGTGTTTCATGGCTGTCCCTCCGGCCTGGCGCCCTCGCGGGAACCCATCCCCCCGCCCATGCCGCCGCCCATTCCTCCCATGCCGCCCGGTCCCATTCCCTCCATGGAACCACGGCCGCCGCTGAAGCTGCGCTCGTACTGGATGATGGTCCAGATCTCGTTGTCCGTCAGCAGACTGCCGAACGCAAGCATGCCGGTCCCCGCCGAGCCGTTCTTGATGGCCCAAAAAACTTCGCCTTCAGTGCGATGACGCCAGAATCCGTGATGATGGAAGTTGCGCGGCGAGGGATTCAGTGCCGCCGCCGCGACGCCATCGCCCCGCCCGGTGGCCCCATGGCAATTCACGCAGGCGCCTTTGCCCTCGTACAGCGCTTTCCCTTTCGCCACGTTCTCCGGCGAAGAGGGAATCGGGCTTTTCAATGCCCGGACCACCGACAACTGATCCGCCGGCACCAGCGGCACCATGATGTTGCGTTCGGCCGCTCCGAGCGGGAGAGCCCACGCCAGTGCGATCACGGCCGCGAGCCTCATGGATACTCTCCATGATCGGCAAGTAAACGCGGTCCCCTGCTGACCCATCTAATGATCCTCCTGTCTGGCCGGCATACCCGTCCGGCATGTGTTGACGCCGAACAGTTTCCAGGCGGGGCAGAAACCGATCAAGCCGGTGAGCATCGCGATCCCCCCCACCACGAGCATGACGCCGACGCCCCAGCCCGGCTGCTCTACAAAAAGCGCGCCCCCGATCAGGCCCATGCCCACGGCCACCCTGATCGCCCGTTCTGTGCCGCCCAGATTGCACGTCATAGCCGTTCCTCCTTATATCAGAACCGCCACAGACCTCGCTCTCTCCTCTATTATTCAGAGACACCGGGCCACCCAAGGATTCATTCGTAAAGAACAGCAAGATTCGTGCAGACGAGTAAATAACGGCGATGGGCTCTAACGCGCCGAAAATATTGAAGAGCGGCCAGGAAAGCTCATACGCAGCACCAAGAGCTGGCCCGCTATGCGACAGAAGGAAGCAGCGCGTCTGTAGCTATGCGCTACAGACCGGCAGGTCCGTCCAAAAATTCAGCGTTAGCGGGTTCCACCGAGAAACCTCTGAATGCGCGCGGCAATTTCATCTCGAACCCGCCGGAAGACGGCCAGTCGCTCTTCAGATGTCCCTGTGGCTTCGGCCGGATCGTCGAAGGGCCAATGGTCAAGACGCGTCGCCCCAGGGAAGATGGGACAGGACTCCCTGGCCCGGTCACAGACCGTGATGACGTGATCGAAGCGTTGCCCGGCAAACTCCTCCACGCTTTTGGATCGGTGCTGCGCGATATCAACGCCGACTTCCCTCATGGCGTCGACCGCGCCGGGGTTCAGGATGGCCGGGCGCGTCCCCGCGCTGGCCACGTCGAACCGATCACCGGCGAAATGGCGCAAAAAGCCCTCGGCCATCTGGCTGCGGCACGAGTTCCCGGTGCAGAGAAATAAAATGCTCCTTCGATCTTTCATAATGACACGACAGCGTTTCCCATTATGATGACTGCAAGCTGCGTGCGACGAACACAGCTCCTGCGGCTCCGGCCAGGGGGGCCAGGATATATATCCAGAGATGCGCGAGTTGGAGAGACACGAGCGCCGGCGCAAGTGATCGAGCCGGATTCATGGACGCTCCTGAAATCGGGCCGGCGAATAAGGCCTCCAGCGCGATGACTGCACCGACCGCCATACCCGCCGTGATCCCCTTTTCCTTCCCGCCCCTTGAAACCTGAAGAATCACCAGCATCAGCACAAACGTCAGAATGCTTTCCAGCACGAACGATTGGAGGGCGGGACCGGCCGGCTGCGTGGCGCCGAGCGACTCATGGGAGGGGAACAGCAGTCTCAAGAGAAGGCTTGCGAGAAGAGCCCCGGCGCACTGACTCAGGATATACGGCATGACCGTTGAGCGTTCGATACGACGAGCCGCCCAAAACCCAATGGTGACCGCCGGGTTGAAATGCGCGCCGGAGATATCGCCCAGCGCATAAATCATGGCGAGGATCACAAGGCCGAACGTAAGGCTGATCCCGATATGGCTGACCGCTCCGCCGGTGATGTCATTAATCACGATCGCGCCGGTGCCGGCGAAGACGAGCGCAAAAGTTCCCACCGCCTCTGCGAGCAGGTCACGCCTCTTCATAACCCTTTCCTTCCTTCAGGCACGTCTAATCAACAAATCTTGATTTATCAAGATGGGCCGACTCAGCGGCCGGCGGCTTTGAGGACGGCGGCGCGGATGGCGCCTTTCGCCGTGGGAGAAAGCGGCTTTGCAGGGTACTTCCGGCACAGGATGACTGTGCGCTTGAAGGACGCGAGAAACACCTCGCAGTTGTCGCAGCCGTGCAGGTGCTTGCGGATCTCCTCGCATGCGTTGTCCGGCAGTTCGCCGTCGAGATAGAGCGACAGCCGCCGGAAGATCTTCAGGCACTGGGCCTTGCTGTGGCCCGCATGCCGATGGGTGCGCGGCGAACGCACCGCTTTTCTAGGCGTCGGCCGAGTCATGAATTCCCTTCTGCGAAAGCCGTTGGCGCACGAACAGGCGCGCCCGGTGGAGCCGCGATTTCACGGCCCGTTCGTTCAATCCCATGATGCTCCCCACTTCCCTGGCCGACAGCCCTTCCATGTCGCGCAGCACCAAGACCAGCCGATAGTGCCGCGGGAGGGCCTGGATCGCGCCGTCCAATGCGTCCTTGAGCTCCTTGTTCTGCAGGGCCCGCTCCGGATCGGGCCCGGAAGCGATCGGCTGGAGCCGGATTTCGCCTTCATCGGTCGGCTGTAACTCCTCAAGGGAAAGCTCGCGGTCCGGCGCGTCTTTTTTCCTACGGCGCATGCGGAGGCAGGCCCGCGCGGCGATCGCGTACAGCCAGGTGGACAT
>JAUSHW010000194.1 GCA_030648395.1 Nitrospirales bacterium
GAGTGCACGGCCACCTGCGTCACGACGTCCCGGATGATTTTGGCATTGATCTCCAGCAGCTGCTCGCGGCTCATCCCCGGCTTGCGGGGCACGCCCGAGGTGATCACGACGAGCGCGGAGCCTGCCGTCGCGCTGTAATCCATCGTGCCCTCGATATGCCCGCCGGATCCGACCAGCGCGCCTGCCTGCATGAGATCCAACGCCTTGCCCTGGGGAACCCCGTCAACGACATCCAGGAGCACGACATCGTACCGCCCGCTTTCCACCAGGCGCTGCGCCGTGGTCCCGCCGACATTGCCGGCCCCGATTACCGTGATTTTTTCACGTCCCACCGTGACTCTCCTTGGGCGCTTCGCCCGTGCCTTGTTCATTGCCCGTCTCGCCCATGCCCTGTTCATTGCCATCATCGTGCGAGACCCACCCGGCCACTTTGAAATTCTGGGTGCACACGAAATTCTCGCCGAGATAAAAATTCAGCTTGATCTTCTTTTTGCCGTACGTCTTCGCCAGAAACTCCTCCGGATGCTCGAGCAGTTCCTGAAACGTCCCCGCCTCGTACTTGCCCAGCTCGATGAAACTGACGATCATGCCGGCCTTGATCTCCTGCAGCACCTTCAGCCAGCACAGCGGGTAAACTTCCCAGAACTTGGCCTTGATTTCATCGGGTGTGGGCTCCGGCCGATCTTCCCCGGGCTGCGCGGTCTTCGCGAACTTCGCCTGCCGCCGCACGAAGGGATAGGCACGGCCCGTGAACAGCTTGTAGACCCATTTCGGAACGTCTTGCGCGTCGGTGTCTGGTTCCATGCGATCCGCCATCACGTCGTCAGCGTCTTGTAGATCCGCGGCAGCCGCTCGGGCAGGCTCTCGACCCGGTCGATGATCAGGTAGCACACGTCTCCATACATCCGTTCGAGATAGCCACGGGCTTCCCGGTCCACCGTGATGCAGAAGGGATGCACGCCCAGGGCCTTCGCTTCCCGCAGCGCCGCTTTCGTATCCTCCAGCGCATACTCCTCCTGGTAGGCGTCGTCCAGCGGGCGGCCGTCGCTCAGCATCACCATGAGCTTGACCCGCGCCGCGCGTTCCGACAGACGGCGCAGGGCATGACGGATCGCCGCACCGTCCCGGTTCTGCGCCAGCGGGCGGACGGCGTCGATGCGCCGCCAGACCTGCGGCCCGTACCGCTCGTCGAAGTCCTTCAGGACGAAGATCTGCACGTCGTTGCGCGACTGCCCGGAATAGCCGTACACGGCGTATTGATCGCCGATCGCCTCCAGCGCTTCGCACAGTAGCACCAGCCCTTCCTTCTCGATGTCGATGACGCGCGCGCCGCCCGGCCCGATCTGCTGCCCCGTCGAGCCGCTCAGGTCCACGAGAAACACCGCGGCGACGTCCCGCTCCTTGCGATCCCGTCGGATGTACACGAACTCCGAGGGGCCGGCGTGCGCCTTCCGATCGACCAGCGATTCCACCGCGGCCTCGATGTCCACTTCCTCGCCGTCGGCCTGGCGGCGCACCCGCCTCAGCGCCGGCGGGCGGATGCCTTCGAAGTAGCGGCGGATCAGGCTGATCACGCCTCCGTACCGGCTGCGCGTGCGTTCGAGAAACCCGTCCGATCCTTCCGGCGCGACCTGCTCGACGACACGGCACCAGTGCGTGCGGTAGTCCTGAATCCGGCCGTCCCATTCGTCATAGAGAAACGTCCTCGCTCCGGGAATCGCCGGCGGCACGCGGCCCGCGTTCTCATCCGGCACAACAGTGACATCCTCCGCCAGCGGCGACGTCCCGGCCTGCCCCTGCATCGGCGCGGACACCGACGCGGCGTCACGCAACACGCGCGGCCCCTTCTGGGATGACGACCCGCCCGCGAGCGACGGCTCCCCTTGCAGGCCGTCCTGCTCGTGCGCGCCCGACTCGGCCCGGTCCGCGGCCGGACCGCCGTCCTGCTCGCGCACGCGCTCCGCATCCATGGCGCCTCGATGGGCCGGCGTCGTCAGCGGCCGATAGGCTCCGCCCTGTTCCTCGCCGGCCTGGGGATCCAAGGTCTGGTCGGCGTCCTCCGACGTGCCACCGGGCCCAGCCGGAATATCTTCCGCCGTGAGCTCCTCGATCAGCACGTAGGCGCGGTGCACTGCGCGGATGGCGTCCTCGGCCGTCGCCTGCGGTTGCGCGACCGTGCGCAGAAGCGCCCAGGCGCGGGCAACCACCTCTTCCAGCGCCACCGGCACCCGGACTTCCTCCGGATCTCCGGCCGACATCTGAAGCAGCAATTCGACGATCAATTCACGCACCGACAGGCCGTGGGCCAGCGAGCGCCCGGCGACTTCCTCCCGCGCCACAGCCTCCATGTCGCGCCGCAAGCCCGGGTATTCCGCCTTCAGACAGGCCTCGACGCGCGCATCCTCGGCCATCACCCAGAGGTCGCGTACCAGAAGGGGGTTCGGATAGAGCCGGAAGAGCTCGTCAAGAGAAGCCGGCGGCAAGGCTGCGGCGCGCCCGTAGCGGAGCGAGGCTTGCGCGGCCAGATCGGCCAGACGCGCCATCGGGAGCGCGTACGTCCCGTATTCGAGGTGGCCGGCCTCGTGGGCCGTCAGCACCTTGTAGAAACGGAGATTGTCCTCCTTCAACGGATAGCGGCGCATCCGCGCCGGAAGAAAGATCGTCGCGCCGTCGGAAGAGGCCCGGTTCTGCGGGGCCGCCCCCTCCCCGCCGCCTTCATCGCGCGGACGGATCGTCACCGGCTGCCCGCTCAGCCCCTCCGCGAACAGTTTGAGCATGCGGGCGACGCTGCGCAAAGCGATACCGCTTGCGGCTTCCTCGATCGCCTCCAGCGCCTTCCTGGTCTCAATCGCAAAGTAGGCGCGCGCCGCCTCGGGATTGTAGGCCAGCGCCTCCATGCCGCCGCGATACCACGTATCGAACCGATCCGCGAGAGCCGGGGCGTCAGGGTCCGCCAGTTCGATCACTT
>JAUSHW010000198.1 GCA_030648395.1 Nitrospirales bacterium
CCACCTCGCTCGCCTTCTTCGCCCATGCGTCCACCCGCGCGCACATCCATGCGGCCACCTCCGCGAACTCCGGCGAGGCGTAAAGCAGCAGCCAATCCCGATAGGGATGCGACTTCGGTGGTTTTCCCTTGTGCAGAAGATGCTGCCCCACCACGCAATAGATCCAGGCGCAGGGGAGGGCCACGACCGCGGCGTCGAGGGCCGAGCCTTCCTGGGCGATCTGGAGCATGTGCCGCGTGTAGGCGTAGTTCGTCGGCGCCATTGGAACACGCGCCATATCCTTATGCGTCAGCTTCCAGCGCCTCCCGTACGTCTCATGGAGCGAACGCTCGACGACCAGCGTGTCCTCGGCCAGCTTGGCGAATATGGTGGCCGAATCGGGGTCTGGCGCCTTCTCCGAGGCGATGGCGAAGACCTGCGCCAGGTCATTGAGAAACAGCGCGTCCTGGAGGATGTAGTATTTGAACTTCCGTTCCGGCAGCGTCCCGTTGCCCAGCCCTACGACGAACGGGTGGGTGAACTGGGCGGCCCAGATCGGCTCGGCGACCGATCGCAAATGCTGGCTGAATTTCATGTGTGCGCCTCGTAGGTAGCCTCACCTTAGCGAAATCATGCTAGAGGCGCAAGAGGCGAGGCGGTCGGGTATAATGTTTGTATGCGCTTCAGAAGCATACTTCTGAGCGGGCTCCTCCTGGCCGTGGCGGCCTCGCCGACTTCCGCCGGCGAGCCGAAGAAACTGCCGCTGCTCCCGTCCCCTGAATTCCGCGTCGCCGAAGTCTTCGACAACCGTCTGGAACTCTGGATCGAGCTGTACGCGACGAAGAATCCGGACGTGGTGGACTACGCGACCGCGCGGAAAGTGATGCGGGTGGTCATGAATCCGGACGGGACGCCGGGTTACGAGCTGGCGCCCCATCCCTTCCTGATCTGGTGGGGGCGGGCCTTATGGAAGGATATTGAAGAAGACGGGATCAACGGCAACGAGGTGATTCAGGAGGACAACGTCATTTTCCACCCGAATCCCTATCTGCGCCTGTACCGGGACCAGTGAATGCGCGTTCCATCGCGATCTCGATCTCGTCCAGCGAGGACGCCCCGCGGTTGCGGACGTGCACGGTCCAGGCGGGGTGCCGCCGAAGATAGTCGAACACCAGCTTGACCAGTTCCGGCTTGAGCCGCTGCTCCCACTCCTTCACCCACATCTGCCCGTCCTCGTTGCCCTCGTAGTCATCCGGGAATTTGGCTTCCAGGGCGAAGCGCAAGTTGAATGTTTTTTCTTCCTGAAACATGGACATTAATTCTTGGCGAGACGGTTGATGCCGTCGAGGGCCGCCGTGCGGTAGCACTCGGCGAGGGTCGGGTAGTTGAAGACGTTGTGGACGAAGAAGTCCATCTTGCCGCCGTAGGTGATGACCGCCTGGCCGATGTGGACCAGCTCGGTGGCGCCGTCGCCGATGATATGGACGCCGAGCAGCTCCATCGTGTTCCGGTGAAAGATGAGCTTGAGCAGCCCTTCGAGGTCGCCGACGATCTGACCGCGCGCGATCTCCTTGTAGAAGGCCCGCCCCACTTCATAGGGCACGTTCTCCTTGGTGAGCTCTTCCTCGGTCTTGCCCACCGTCGAGATTTCCGGAATCGTGTAGATCCCATAGGGGAGAATCTTCGGCAGGGCGGACTGCTCCACGTGGAAGGCATGGCAGGCCGCCAGCCGGCCCTGCTCCATCGAGGTCGAGGCGAGCCCCGGGAAGCCGATCACGTCTCCCGTCGCGTAGATATGCGGCACGTCCGTCTGGTAGTGCTCGTTCACTTTGAGCTGGCCGATCTTGTCCACGGTGAGGCCGGCAGCCGGCAGGTTCAACGAGTCGGTGTTGGCGAGCCGGCCCATGGAATAGAGGAGGCTGTCCGTCACGATGGTCTTGCCGCTTTTCAAGGCGGTCACGACCCGTCCCTGTTCGTCGGCGGCGACCTTGTCGATTTCTTCACCCAGCCGGATCGTCACGCCGTTGGTCCGCATGTGATAGATCAGGGCCTGGACGATCTCCTGGTCCACGAACCGGAGGATCTCGAGGCGCCGGTCGTAGAGCGTGACCTTGATTCCGAAGGCGGCGAACATGGACGCGTATTCGCAGCCGATCACGCCGCCGCCCATGACGATCATGCTCTTGGGAAGGGCTTCCGTGGAGAGGATCGAGTCCGAGTCGCAGACGGTCACGTCGTTGAAGGGGATCTCCTCGGGGCGGCGGGGGCGCGACCCTGTGGCGATCACGATGAGCGGCGCGTGCAGCGTGTCCGGGTCGCCGCTCTTGGTGGCGACTCTGATGGTGTTCGGGTCCACGAACGAGGCGGTGCCGTGGATGAGCTCCACGTCGTTCCGTTCGAGCTGGTTGTTGATGACCTCCAGCTCATGCTTGACGACCAGGTCCTTGCGGGCCATGAGATCCCGGAGGGTCATGCTTTTTTTCAGGGAGTACGAAATGCTGGCGAAGGAGCGTTGCTTGAACCCGTGCAGGTAGTAGATGGCGTCCTTGAGCGTCTTGCTGGGGAGGGTGCCGGTGTTGATGCAGGCCCCTCCCACCACCGTCTCCTTCTCGATAATGGCCACGCGCTTGCGGAGCTTGGCCGCCT
>JAUSHW010000204.1 GCA_030648395.1 Nitrospirales bacterium
GTGCAGTATACCAAATTAGAGGCGTTCGATGAGAAGTCCTACGATGGCGGCCAAGCCCCCGGCGACTGCGAGGGTGTAGCCGATGCCACCCAGCACGAACCAGACCCGGATATGGCGCTGTTCCTCGGGCGTGAGCTGGTCGTGGTGGCGGGTCGGATGGATCCACCACTTTGGCGGAAGAGCTCCGCGCGCTATCAGAATTCGGCGCAGCACCACGTGGTACCAGAAGCCGGTGGGCACGCCCTCCACCAGCCCGACCACCAGCAGGATCAGTCCGATGTTGTGAAACAGGTGCGGCGTGACGACCGTGACCAAATAGCCCAGGAGGCCGATCCCGACCAGCGCCGCGAGCAGGAGGCTGATCTCAATCATGCGTCAATCCACGAGTCGAAGTGAGACTTCGGGTCGGGGGGTGCCTCCCGCTCCCGATCGGCGCGGTGAAGCACCGCTCCTCCACGGCCGCGATCGAGGCATCCCCCCAACCCTCGCCAATAGAGTTCAGCATTGCGCCACCCCTTCGCTTCCGGCGACATTGGCTAGTCAGTTTGGGCGAGGGCCGGGGTGAGCCTCAAATGCGCCGCTGTTCGAGCACTCTGCCGCTCTGATCAGGCGCGCATCGCGCCATACGATATCGAGAGTGCGGGAACCGCGGAGCAGGAGGCTCGCCCCGGCCTGAGCCCCGGCTTCTCAGCGCGAGGCGCACAGCGTGACGACGACCTCCTCGCCGAAGACGTCGGCGGAGTGGACCACGTTCGCGGCCAGGTCGAGCCGGTCGCCGGGCTCGAGGATGAGCTCTTCCTGGTTGACGAGAATCCGCATGCGGCCGCTGACCACCCAGCGGATCTCGGCATCGGGATGGGCATGGTCGCCGTAGACGTCCCCCGGCACCATCTCGAACCTAGTGGGGCTCAGGCCCTCCTGCTCGAGGCGGGCGCGGATTTTGTTGATGGTGATCTGGCCGGCGCTCTCCGGCCAGCGGGTCAGCGTGATCTTCGGCATGCGATCCTCAAGTGATGGTGTGCAGTTTCATCAGGTTGGTGCCGCCGCGTGTGCCGGCGGGCGCGCCCAGGAGGATGACGATGCGGTCGCCGGACCCCGCAAGCTTCTCCTCCCGGAGCGAACGCTCCAGCTCGCGGATGAGTTCGTCGGTGTTGGGGATCGTCCGCATCGCGCGCGGAAGCACCCCCCAGTAAAGAGCCATGCGCCGGCGGACCGCGTCATGCGGGGTATAGGCGACGATGGGGACCGGCGGGCGCTCCTTCGAGAGCAGACGCGCCGTCGCCCCCGATTCGGTGAACGCCACTACGACCTTGGCGCCGGTCTCGCGCGCGGCCCGCGCGCCTGCGGCGCACACCGCGGCGGGAAAGGGCGCGGGCGAGGGGGCCTGCGCTGGAATCGGTGCCTGCTCCAGGCCCTGTTCCGCCGCCGCCACGATCCGCGCCATGGTTTCCACGGCCTCCACCGGGTAGCGCCCGGAGGCGGTCTCGCCGGACAGCATCACCGCGTCGGTCCCGTCCAGGACGGCGTTGGCGACGTCGGACGCCTCGGCGCGGGTCGGCCGGGGGCTGGCCGTCATGGATTCCAGCATCTGGGTCGCCGTGATCACGATCACGCGACGCTCATTGCACAGGCGGATGATGCGCTTCTGGATCAGCGGCACCGCCTCCGGGCTCGTCTCCACCGCCAGGTCGCCGCGCGCGATCATCACACCGTCGGCAACCGCCACGATGGCCTCCAGCCGCTCGACGGCCTCCGGGCGCTCGATCTTGGCGATGATGGCGGCCTCGGCATCGTACTTCTTCATCCACGCCCGCGCCGCCAGCACGTCCTCGGGGCCCCGCACGAAGGAGAGCCCCACATAATCCACGCCGTGCGAGAGGCCGAAGGACAGGTCCGCCCGGTCCTTCTCGCCGAAGGCCGGCGCAGAGACGGCGACGCCCGGGAGGTTCATGCCTTTATGCGGCCGGATCGTCCCGCCGGTGACCACGCGGCAGCGGATCGCCTGCCTGCCCGCTTCCTCGACGGCGAGCTCGATCAGGCCGTCATCAATCAGGATACGGTCGCCGGGCTTCACATCGGCGGGCAGGCTCTCATAGGTCACCGGGATGGCTCCGCCGCCTGCCTGCGAGTCCGTGGTCAGCGTGAGCGTCTGCCCCGATTCGACGGACACGGGTTCTGCGAGATTCCCGATTCTGATCCGGGGCCCCTGAAGGTCCTGGAGGATGGCAATGGGCCGTCCGGCGGCGGCCGCCGCGCTGCGGATGGCCGCGATCGCCCGTGCGTGCTGTTCGTGGGAGCCGTGGGAGAAATTGAGGCGCGCGACGTCCAGGCCGGCGGCGATCAGTTTCCCAAGAATTACAGGGGATTCCGAGGCCGGCCCGATGGTTCCGACGATCTTGGCGCGTCGCATAGGCCGGATTGTAGCAGAAAATCGGTGCCTTGACGCAATCTTGGGGGCATGGTAAAGTTCCGTAGTTTCCAGTATGAAAACCGTCAACTCCAAAAAGCTTTTTGAGGCCGCGCTTAAGCTGATGCCGGGCGGGGTGAACAGCCCTGTCCGCGCCTTCAAATCGGTGGGGACGCTGCCGCATTTCATCGCCCGCGCGAAAGGCCCCAAGCTGTACGATGCGGACGGCAACGCCTTCCTGGACTACGTGATGTCCTGGGGGCCGATGATCCTGGGGCACGCGCCGGCCCCGGTCGTCAAGGCCATCGCCCGCGCGGCCGCGCGGGGCACCAGCTACGGCGCGCCCACGGCGCTCGAAGTCCAGCTGGCGGAGATGATCAACGAGGCCGTGCCCTCGATGGAGCGTCTCCGTCTGGTCAGTTCCGGGACCGAGGCCGTGATGAGCGCGATCCGCCTGGCGCGCGCCTACACGGGCCGCGACGCGATCCTGAAATTCGAAGGCGGCTACCACGGCCACGCGGATTCGCTCCTGGTCAAGGCCGGCTCCGGCGCCATGACGCTCGGCATTCCGGACAGCCCCGGCGTGCCGGCCGACCTGGCCCGGCACACGCTGACCGTGCCCTATAACGACGTCAACGCGGTGGAGCATCTGTTGGAATCCCATCGGGGCAATCTCGCCTGCGTCATCGTGGAGCCGGTCGCCGGCAACATGGGTGTGGTGCCGCCTCATGGGGATTTCCTGGGCCGCCTGCGGGAGCTGACGAGCCACTACAAGATTGTCCTGATCTTCGACGAGGTCATCACCGGCTTTCGCGTGGCATACGGCGGCGCCCAGTCCCGCTACGGCGTGACGCCGGACCTGACCTGCCTGGGCAAGATCATCGGCGGCGGGCTGCCGGTCGGGGCCTACGGCGGGCGGGCCGCCATGATGAAGCTGATTGCGCCGGAGGGGCCGGTGTACCAGGCAGGCACGCTGTCCGGCAATCCGCTGGCGGTCACGGCCGGCATCGAGACGCTGAAGCTGCTGAAGAAGCCCGGCGTGTACCGGCAGTTGGAGGAGCGGGGGCGGCTGCTGGGGGACGGGCTCAACCGCGCGGCCCGCGAATCAGGGATTTCGGTGACGATCAACCGGGTGGGCTCGATGATGACGATGTTCTTCACGCCCGGCCCGGTGAACGATTACGCCTCGGCCAAGAAGTCCGATACGCAGGCCTACGCCGCGTTCTTCCGCTCGATGCTGGGCCAGGGGATTTATCTGGCGCCGTCCCAGTTCGAGGCGGCCTTCCTCTCGACCGCCCACACTCCGGCGGACATCGCCAAAACCGTGAAGGCGGCCCGCACCGCCTTCAGCAAACTCAAAATCAGCTAAGAGGCTCAGGGCCGGGGCAAGCCTCCTGCTCCGCGGTTCCCGCACTCTCGATATCATATGGCGCGGTGCGCGCCTGTTCAGAGCGGTAGAGTGCTCGAACAGCGGCGCATTTGAGGCTCGCCCCGTCCCTTCGCTTCCGGCGACATCGGCTGATCTGTGTTCTGGCAAGGGCCGGAGCGGGGTCTGCCTCTAACGCGGCCGTGGAGGAGCGACGTCTGCGGCGCGCCGATCGGGAGCGGGAGGCAGCCCTGCGACAG
>JAUSHW010000212.1 GCA_030648395.1 Nitrospirales bacterium
CCACGGGGATTACGAATACTACCTCTGGAAGACGATGCAGGAAGTGGAATCCATCAAGAGCACGCCGGAGATGGAAGCGCCCGCGACTCCAACAATGAACGCCCGCCCAGCGGCTCCCACCAGCGCCCCCCGGGCACGGTCATCCGAGAACAACGACAAGGGCCGGACGATCGGACGGAAAGAGGCGACCAAGGCCCTGGCCCGCGCCGAACGCCAGGTCGCCAAGCTGGAAGAAGCGGTTGCCGACGGCGAAAAACGCATCCAGGCCCGCGACCTTTAACTGGCCGACCAAGCTATCTTTCAGGATCAAGCACGAAGGACGGTCTTGATGAAGGAGCGGGAGCGCTGGGCGAAAGACCAGTCTGTGCTGACTGGGCAGTGGGCCGGCCTCTGCGAGGAAGCGGAGAAACTCAGGGCAAAACTCAAGGAATTGGAATCCGTATCGTAGGGGCAGGCCCCCGTGCCTGCCCTCAAGAATGGGCAACCACAGGGGGTTGCCCCTACCCCTTTTTCTTCGGCCGGTAGTACTTCTTCTTCCCCAGCTTCTCCGGCAGGTGGGTCTGTTCGGTCTTCGCCGCCGGGTCGTCGTGCACGTAGCGGTAGTCCTTGCTGTACCCCAAATCCTTCATTAAATCAGTCGGCGCATTGCGCAAATGCAGCGGCACCGGCAGGTTGCCGTGCTCCCTGGCGTCTTTCTCGGCTTCATGCAGTCCTATATAAGACGCGTTGTCCTTGGAGCAGGTCGCCAGGTACGTGACGCCCTGGGCGAGATTGAGCTTGCACTCGGGCAGGCCGATGAATTCCACCGCCTGGGCAACGGCCGTCGCCACCACCAGCGCCATGGGATCGGCGTTGCCGACATCCTCCGACGCCAGGATCACCATCCGTCTGGCGATGAAGCGGGGCTCTTCGCCTCCTTCCAGCATGCGGGCCATCCAGTACAGCGCGCCGTCGGGGTCTGAATCGCGCAGGCTCTTGATGAAGGCCGAGATGAGATTGTAGTGCTCCTCCCCGCCCTTGTCGTAGCGCAGACTCTTCTTCTGAAGCGCGTCGGCCAGCGCGGGCGGGTTCAGATGGACGATTCCGTCCTGTCCCGGCGCCGTATGCAGGACAGCGAATTCCAGCGCGTTGAGCGCGACGCGGGCGTCCCCATTGGCGAACTCGACGAGGCTGCGCATGGCGTCCACCTCAAGCTCCACATGGTATTGCCCCAATCCCCGGTCCGGATCTTTCAAGGCACGCTCGATGATCCGCGCCAGAGCCTGTTCAGAAAGCGACTGGAGCACGACGACCAGGGACCGGGAGAGCAGCGGGCTGACCACTTCGAAGGATGGATTCTCCGTGGTGGCGCCGATGAGCGTCACCGTGCCGGACTCGACGTGCGGGAGAAAGGCGTCCTGCTGGGCCTTGTTGAACCGATGGATTTCATCCACGAACAGAATGGTCCGCCGGCCCTGGACTGCGCGCCGCTGCTCCGCAAGCTTGATCAGCCGGCGCAGCTCCGGCAACCCGCTGGTCGCGGCCGAAAAGGGCTCGAACTGGGCCTTGGTATGCGACGCGATCAGGCGGGCGAGGGAGGTCTTCCCGCTGCCGGGAGGCCCCCAGAGAATCAGGGACGTGAGGGTGTCCTGCTCAATGGCCGCCCGCAGGGGCCGGCCGGGGGCCACAATCTCGTCCTGCCCGACCACTTCGTCGAGCGTTTTGGGCCGCATCCGTTCCGCCAGCGGACCCCGTGCGCGAGTCTCATCATCCGGCGTGGCAAAAAGGTCCATTTCGTGAGAATACCAGAGGCGGGGCCGGTAGACAAACTCGGAAAAGCTGTGATAGGTTAGTGGTTCCGCGTTCGTTGTCAAAACGCAAACGCAATCAGTCAATCATCAATATCTACGAGGAGGTTACCGTGGCCGCACAAGATGTCGCAAAAGAGATCGCAGTGGGCGATACCGCCCCTGATTTCACGTTAAAAGACCAGGACCAGAAGGATGTGACGTTGAGTAGCTTCAAGGGCAAGAAGAACGCCGTCCTAGCCTTCTATCCCCTGGACTGGAGCCCGGTCTGCGAGGGCGAGAACAAGTGCATGACCAACGACTTTCCGCAGTTCGAGGGCCTGAACGCGGTCGTGTTCGGCATCAGCACCGACAGCTTCTTCAGCCACAAGGCCTGGGCCACCCACCTTGGGCTCAAGCACACACTATTGGCGGACTTCACCCGCGACGTGGTCAAGAAATACGGGCTGTACTTCGAGCCGCTGAATTGCGGCAAGCGGGCGACCGTGATCGTGGATAAGAACGGCAAGGTGGCGTACGTCAAGGTCCAGGAGATCAAGGTCGCGCGCGACGACAAGGATATCCTGGAAGCGCTCAAGAAGCTGAACTAGCGGGTTTCGTTTGGGGGGGCCGCTCATTCGAGCGGTCCCCACCTTTCTGCTGAAGAGCTAGACGCCGCTGCCTGGGCCACTGCGGCGGATTAGTTGCAGGAACTCCTCCCGGGTCTTCTGCTGGCTTTGAAACACGCCCCGCATCGAACTGGTCACCGCGACGGCGTTGGGCGTCTCCACGCCACGCATCATCATGCAAAGATGGCGCGCCTCCATTACCACCGCCACCCCCTGGGGATTCAGTTTCTGATGCAGCGCCTCGGCGATCTGCATGGTCAGCCGCTCCTGCACCTGCAGACGGCGGCTGTACACCTCCACCAGGCGCGGGATTTTGCTGAGCCCGACGATGCGGCCGTTAGGGAGATAGGCGACATGGCACTTGCCGTAAAACGGGAGCAGGTGGTGCTCGCACAGGCTGAAGAAATCGATGTCCCTGATCACCACCATTTGGTCGTATTCGATGGGGAAGAGCGCGCCGTTCAGGATCGCCTCCGGGTTCTCCCGGTGGCCCTGCGTGAAGAACTGAAACGCCTTGGCAACCCGCTCGGGCGTCTTCACCAGGCCGTCGCGCGTCGGGTCCTCCCCCAAGTGAACGAGCAACTGCTCGATGAGCGTCTGGATTGCGTCCGTGTCCGCGCCGACAGAGCCTTTTTTCTTCTTCACGATACGCGTTCCACGGAAGGGCCGGCATACTCAAAGTAGTTGTCCCGGGTTTCGATCAGGCCGATCTTGTGCAGCGTCCCGGCGGGAACCGCCTTCTCCAAAATGTCCCACAGCAGCACCACCAGGTTTTCCCCCGTCGTAGTCTTGCCGGCAAACGCCTCGTCGAAGTTGAGGTGCTGGTGGTCGAACCGCCTCAGCACCCGCTCCTCCACCGTCCGG
>JAUSHW010000213.1 GCA_030648395.1 Nitrospirales bacterium
TGCTCCCTCACGCCAGGATTTCGGTGACGATGCCAGAACCGACGGTTTTGCCGCCCTCGCGCACGGCAAACCGCAGCCCCTGGTCCATCGCGATCGGCGAGATCAGCTCCGCTGAAATCGCCACATTGTCCCCCGGCATCACCATCTCCACCCCCGGATTCAACGTCACCACCCCGGTCACGTCTGTCGTCCGGAAATAAAACTGCGGCCGGTATCCGTTAAAGAACGGCGTGTGCCGCCCCCCTTCTTCCTTCGTCAGTACGTAAATCTCCGCCTTGAACTTCGTGTGCGGCGTGATGCTCTTCGGCTTCGCCAGCACCATCCCCCGCTCCACTTCTTCCTTCTTGGTCCCCCGCAACAGCACCCCGATGTTATCCCCCGCCTGCCCCTCGTCGAGCACCTTGCGGAACATCTCCACCCCCGTCACAATCGTCGTCTGCGTCGGCTTCAACCCCACAATCTCGATCTCGTCCCCCACCTTCACAATGCCCCGCTCGCAGCGCCCCGTCACCACCGTCCCGCGCCCGCTGATCGTGAACACGTCCTCGATCGGCATCAGGAAGGGCTTGTCCATCGCCCGCACCGGCGTCGGAATGTACGTGTCCACCGCCTCCAACAGCTTCAAGAGCGACGGCACCCCGATTGGCGACTGATCCCCCTCCATCGCCTTGATCGCCGACCCCGTGATGATCGGAATCTGGTCGCCCGGAAACTCATACTTCGTCAGCAGCTCCCGCACCTCAAGCTCCACCAGCTCCAGCAACTCCTTGTCATCGACCTTATCGGCCTTGTTCAAAAACACCACGATGTAGGGCACCCCCACCTGCCGCGCCAGTAAGATGTGCTCCCGCGTCTGCGGCATCGGCCCGTCCGCCGCGCTCACCACCAGGATCGCCCCATCCATCTGCGCCGCCCCCGTGATCATGTTCTTCACATAATCGGCGTGCCCCGGACAGTCCACGTGCGCATAGTGCCGGTTGGCCGTCTCGTACTCCACATGCGAAATCGCAATCGTGAGAATCTTCGTCGGGTCCCGTCGCCCCTGCGACTCCGACGCCTTGGCCACCTGGTCGTAGCTGATGAACTTCGCCATTCCCTTGTCCGCCGCCACCTTCGTCAGCGCCGACGTCAGCGTCGTCTTGCCATGATCCACGTGCCCGATCGTCCCAACATTGACATGCGGCTTGCGCCGTTCATATTTCGCCTTCGCCATACCCCCCCCATGCTCACCGTCTACACAAGAATGTGACGGCACTCGGCGATTCTGCTGGCACTCCTAGCCACCAGCACATCGACTTCTGCGCAGGACCTCTAAGCTGAGTCGTCTGTCTGAAAGGCTTGCCTACGGGTAGAATGCCACACGTACTAGCTTACCGGCAGACCGCGTCAATCCCCTTCTTACCACCGATAATGGGCAAAAGCCCTGTTGGCCTCGGCCATCCGGTGCACATCTTCACGTTTCTTCACTGAAGCTCCGGTATTAACGGCAGCATCCGCCAATTCCCGCGCCAGCTTATCTTCCATACTCTTGCCAGCTCGAGCCTGAGCTGATTCCTGTATCCAGCGGAATGCCAAGGCGACGCGCCGGACAGGGCGGATTTCCACCGGAACTTGATAAGAAGCTCCCCCTACTCGCCGTGACTTAACCTCGACAGCCGGCTTGACATTTTCGATGGCTGTTTTGAAAATTTTTAGCGGATCTTCGCTGGATCGCTCTTGAATCAGGTCAAACGCCCCATAACAGACCCGCTCCGCCGTACTCTTCTTTCCTTTTTTCATCAGCGCGTTGATAAATTTCCCGATCAATTTATCATGAAACCGAGGATCGGGAGCCCCTTCCCGTGGAGCTGTGCTGTGCCGTCTCGGCATCTCAATCCCTCCCGCGCATGACTTAGGCTGCTCCCGGCTTTTGCCGCTTCGAGCCGTATTTGGAACGGCTTTGTCGACGATTTTGGACGCCAACCGCATCCAGTGCACCACGGACGAGATGGTATCTGACACCCGGGAGGTCCTTCACGCGCCCCCCCCTCACCAAAACAATGGAATGCTCTTGGAGATTGTGACCGACACCGGGAATATAGGACGTCACTTCCATACCATTTGTCAGTCTGACACGCGCAACTTTCCGCAATGCTGAATTCGGCTTCTTCGGTGTCGTAGTGTACACCCTGATACATACCCCGCGTCGCTGTGGCGACCGCATCAAGGCCGGGCTTTTCGTCTTCCCGGTGGTGAGTTTCCGCCCGTGTCTCACCAGTTGATTAATCGTCGGCATCCGCTCCCCTTTTCCTTACGCTCTACCATCATCACCAAAAACACAGCCTTAAGATTTTATATATATTTATCTTTCTTGTCAAGCCAAAATCAGCCTATTTAGCGATAATCATACCTGAATTTTAGCGCGATGCGCTTACTCTGAATCCGTCACGAGTACCGGTGTGGCGGCATCAGGTGCGGAAATCTCCAGTGTCTCTTTCACCTCATCGACAACGAAGGTGTCGCGATAATGCGCAAGGCCGGTTCCGGCCGGAATCAACCTGCCGACGATGACGTTTTCCTTTAGGCCCAACAGATGATCGACCTTACCGTTGATCGATGCTTCGGTGAGGACCCGCGTTGTCTCCTGGAATGATGCCGCCGAAATGAAGCTTTCCGTAGTCAGCGCCGCCCTCGTGATCCCCAGCAAAACAGGCTTGGCCACGGCCAGAGTCCCGCCTTTCGCCATGACTTTTTCATTCTCTTCGGCAAAAATGAACCTATCCACTTGGCTGCCGGAAAGGAAATCCGTGTCGCCGGGTTCCTCTACCCGAACTTTTCGAAGCATCTGACGAACGATGACCTCAATATGTTTGTCGTTGATAGTTACCCCTTGGAGCCGGTAGACCTCCTGAACTTCGTCGACCAGATACGTCTGAAGCTCCTTGGGGCCCTTGATGTCAAGGATGTCATGGGGATTGGCAGAGCCCGCCATAAGCGGCTCGCCGGCCTTGACCCAATCACCTTCTTGGACATTGACGTGCTTGCCCTTGGGAATCAGGTACTCTTTGATGTCCCCCATGTCGTTACGGACAATGATTTTCCGCATCCCCTTGACATAACCGCCGAATTCAACTGTCCCGTCGATTTCGTTCAGAATGGCGTGTTCCTTGGGTTTTCTGGCCTCGAACAACTCCGCCACGCGTGGCAGACCGCCGGTGATATCCTTGGTCTTCGTAGTCTCCCGCGGGATCTTTGCCAGCACATCGCCAGCATGCATGGCCTGTCCTTTTTCAACGAAAATGTGCGCCCCGACTGGTAACAAGTATCGGGCTACTGCATTGGTGCTGGCAGTTTTTGCCGTCTTGCCCGCAGCATCCTTGATTGAAATACGGGGCCTATAGGTAGCCCCGGGGTGGTCGGTGATGACCTTTCGCGACAAGCCGGTCACCTCATCGAGCTCCTCCTTCATCGTCACGCCTTCGGTGATATCACCAAAGGCGACCCGTCCGCCCACCTCCGTCAAGATGGAGAGCGAGTAGGGATCCCACTCCACCAGCCGCTGGCCGACAGTGACAGCCCCGCCGTCTTTGACTTTAATTTTAGCCCCATAAACGACCGGGTATTTCTCTCGCTCACGTTTTGACTCGTCATACACCGCGATTTTGGCGGTCCGACTCATGACGACCCAATCGCCGTCCTTATTTTTCACCGCAATGGAAGGATTAAGCAGGTCGGCATTCTTCTTGGAGTCAAAGTTTAAATAGCGCACTGTCCCCGCATGCTTGGACGCCAGGGCCGTCTGCTCAACCACCTTGCTGGCAGTTCCCCCGATATGAAACGTGCGCATCGTCAGCTGGGTCCCAGGCTCACCGATCGATTGCGCAGCGATGACACCGACCGGCTCGCCGAGCTCAACCAGTTTGCCGCGTGCAAGATCTCGCCCGTAGCATCGTATGCACATTCCACGCCGGGATTCGCAGGTCAATACTGATCTGATTTTGACCCGATCCAATCCGGCCTCGACAATCGTAACAGCCTTGTCCTCCGTAATCTCCTCGTTAGCCCCGACGATGAGTTCACCGGTAACCGGGTCACGGACATCTTCTGCCGCTATTCGGCCAAGGATACGATCGCCAAGCTGCTGGATCACCTCCCCACCTTCGAGCAACGCCGTCACAAAAATGCCCTCGTTGGTTCCGCAATCTTGCTCGCTAACGATGACATCCTGTGCGATATCGACCAGACGGCGGGTCAAATAGCCAGAGTTGGCCGTTTTCAATGCCGTATCGGCTAATCCTTTCCGGGCGCCGTGCGTCGAGATGAAGTATTGGAGCACCGTTAACCCTTCCCTGAAATTGGCGGTGATCGGAGTTTCGATAATGACGCCTGAGGGCTTCGCCATTAGTCCGCGCATGCCCCCGAGTTGGCGGATCTGCTGGGTGCTGCCTCGTGCGCCAGACTCCGCCATCATAAATATCGGATTGAACCCACGCCGATCGCCGACGCCGCTCTCCGCTCCAAGTTCTTTCATCATTTCATTGGCGACTTGCTCCCCTACATGCGCCCAGATGTCGATTACTTTATTGTAGCGTTCGCCATTGGTAATCAAGCCATCCGCGTACTGGCGCTCGATCTCGGCCACTTCATCCTGCGCCTTCCTAATGAGATCCCCTTTTTTCGCCGGAATGAGCATGTCGTCAACGCAAATGGAGATACCGGCGCGTGTCGCATACGTAAACCCAATGTCTTTGATGCGGTCCAGCATCACGACCGTATCCCGTGGGCCGGCCTGGCGATAACACGTGTCGATGAGCTTCGCCACCTCCTTCTTGGTCATCAGCTTGTTCACTTCATCGAATGGAATGCTGGCGGGCAGGACTTCCCCAAATATCACCCTGCCGACCGTCGTGTAGCGCTTCCATCGCTTCGGGTCGCGAATGGTCTCCTCCGTCATCCCCGCCTCTCTGATAGGCGTGAGCCCCCGGACCTTGATCCGCGCGTGCTCGGAAATCTCTCCCGCGTCATAGGCCATTCGGACTTCTTCGGAGGAGCTGAAGATCTTGCCTTCGCCTTTGGCTCCCAACTGCTCTCGCGTGAGCCAATAACAGCCAAGCACCATATCCTGTGAGGGAACCGTGATCGGCTTGCCGTTTGCGGGCGAGAGGATGTTGTTGATGGACATCATCAGCACTCGCGCCTCGATTTGAGACTCGACCGACAGTGGCACGTGCACGGCCATCTGATCGCCGTCAAAGTCAGCATTGAAGGCAGCGCAGACCAGTGGATGAAGCCGAATCGCCTTCCCCTCAACTAGGACCGGGTCGAACGCCTGAATGCCGAGTCGATGCAGGGTGGGCGCGCGATTGAGCAGAATGGGATGTTCCTTGATGACTTCATCCAGGACGTCCCATACCTCCGGCTTCTCGTTTTCCACCAATCGCTTGGCGCTCTTAATTGTTGTTGCCGCGCCACGCTCTTCGAGTTTGTGAAAAATAAACGGTTTAAAGAGTTCCAGTGCCATTTTCTTGGGCAACCCGCATTGGTGCAAGCGCAACTCGGGACCGACGACGATGACGGTCCGCCCCGAATAGTCAACGCGTTTACCCAAAAGATTCTGCCGGAACCGGCCCTGTTTACCTTTCAGCATATCACTCAGTGATTTTAAGGGGCGTTTGTTCGGGCCTCGGATCGCGCGACCGCGCCGCCCGTTATCGAACAGCGCATCCACCGCCTCTTGGAGCATCCTCATCTCATTGCGAATGATCACTCCAGGGGCCTTCAGCTCCATCAGGCGTTTGAGTCGGTTGTTCCGGTTGATCACACGACGATAGAGATCATTGAGATCAGACGTGGCGAATCGGCCCCCGTCCAAGGGAACCAACGGGCGCAACTCCGGGGGAAGCACCGGAATGACATCCATGATCATCCACTCCGGTTTGTTTCCAGATTTCCGAAACGCTTCCAGTACCCGCATTTGCTTGATGTGCTTTTTCTTTTGCGCCAAGGAGTTCGTTTCCTTGACCTTTTTCTGGAGCAGGACCCAACGGGCATCAATGTCGATTTTCCGCAGAAGTTCGCGGATGGCTTCAGCGCCAATTCCAGCCTTAAATCCGGATGGGGGGTCTTGCATGAGCGTCCGATATCGCTCCTCCGAAAGGACTTCCTGCTCTTTCAAGTCCGTCGAGCCTGGCTCAATGACGACATAGCTTTCAAAATAGAGGATGCGCTCCAACTGCTTCAGTCCAATGTCGAGCAAAGTGCCGATCCGGCTCGGCAGACCTTTGAGGAACCAGATGTGCGCGACTGGAGCGGCCAGTTCAATATGCCCCATGCGTTCGCGGCGTACCTTGGACTGGATGACCTCCACCCCGCATTTGTCACAAACGATGCCGCGGTGCTTCATCCGTTTGTACTTGCCGCAGTTGCACTCCCAGTCCTTGGTCGGACCGAAAATCTTGGCACAGAACAGCCCATCCTTTTCGGGTTTGAATGACCGATAATTGATGGTCTCCGGCTTTTTGACCTCGCCGTAGGACCACGAGCGTATCTTCTCCGGAGACGCCAACCGGATGCGAATCGCGTCGAACGCCAGGCCGTCGCGTGGCTTTTCAAAAACCGTGGAGATGCCTTCCACTCTTCTACCTCCGTTACGCCTTCGCCTTGATCAGTTCCACATCTAATCCCAGACTCTGGAGTTCCTTGACCAATACATTGAATGATTCCGGCAAGCCGGGCTCCAAAAATGGTTCTCCCTTGACGATCGCCTCATACATCCGCGAGCGGCCCGGGACATCATCAGACTTGACCGTCAGGAACTCCTGCAGCGTTGAGGCGGCCCCATACGCCTGGAGCGCCCACACTTCCATCTCTCCCAGCCGTTGCCCGCCGAATTGGGCTTTACCACTAAGCGGCTGTTGCGTCACCAGCGAATATGGCCCGATCGATCGCGCATGGATCTTGTCGTCCACTAAATGATGCAATTTCAGCATGTACATGTGCCCGACCGTGACGGGACCCTGGAACGGCTCTCCCGTACGGCCGTCATGCAACACACTCTGCCCCGATTCAGGTAGTTTTGCCTTTTTGAGTAAGGCCTTTATTTCCCCTTCTGATGCCCCCTCGAACACAGGACTCGATACCCAGATGCCCAGAGCCTTGGCCGCCCACCCTAGATGGGTCTCGAGAATCTGCCCGACATTCATGCGGGAGGGGACCCCCAGTGGATTAAGTACGATTTCCACAGGCGTGCCATCCGGCAGATACGGCATATCCTCTTCAGGCAGGATGCGTGAGACGACACCCTTGTTCCCATGCCGGCCAGCCATCTTATCGCCGACCGAAATCTTCCGCTTCATCGCGATGTAGACCTTGACCAGCTTAATCACCCCCGGAGGAAGCTCGTCGCCTCTCCTGAGGCGCCCCACCTTATCGTCATACAGTGTCTGGAGGATCTCGATCTGCTCTTTGGCCAATCGCTCGGTCTCGTCGACCTCCTTCTGGTCCTCCGGGTCGCTCAGGACAATCCGGCGCACTTCCTCGTCACTGAGTTTCTTCAGGATTTCCGGAGTGCTCTTGCCCTTCCGCTTCAGGATAATCTCGCCAGTTTCCCCATCCATGAGATCGCGGGCAACGACCTTGCCGAGCAACAACTTGCGGATTTTTTTATTCTTTTCTTCCTCCACAATACGGAGGCTATCCTGATGCTCATGCTGAATCTTGAGTACGTCGTCGCTCTCGATGCTTTTGGAGCGCTCGTCCTTATCAAGGCCTTTTCGCGAGAAAATTTTAACATCAACCACGACCCCTTCCACGCCGGGCGGCACGGTGAGCGACGTGTCCTTTACATCCCCTGCTTTCTCACCAAAGATCGCACGCAATAGTTTCTCCTCAGGCGTGAGCTGCGTCTCTCCCTTCGGCGTAACCTTCCCAACCAGGATGTCCCCTTGCCTGACTTCGGCACCGATACGAATGATGCCGCTCTCGTCGAGGTCCCGCATCGCATCTTCCCCAACGTTCGGAATATCGCGCGTAATTTCTTCCTTGCCCAACTTGGTTTCGCGCGATTCGACCTCGAATTCCTCAATGTGAATGGATGTAAAGACATCATCGCGGACTAACCGCTCGCTGAGAAGGATGGCATCTTCGAAGTTGTATCCGCCCCACGGCATAAAGGCCACCAGTATATTCCGGCCCAGCGCAAGATCTCCGCGATCGATGGAAGGGCCATCGGCCAGGACTTGCTCTCGTTTGACCGTCTGGCCCACAACGACAACGGGCTTCTGGTTAATACAGGTGCTCTGGTTGGAGCGCTTGAACTTGATCAGGTCGTAGGTGTCAAGGCAGACCTCGTGTTTCTTGCTCCCTGCCTCCCGCTTTCGCAATTCGGTCTTCACAACGATCCGCGTGGCGTCCACGCTTTCCACCACGCCGGGTCGTTGCGCCAATACGACATACCCCGAATCGCGGGCCACGATCGCCTCCATGCCCGTCCCGACCAATGGAGCCTCGGTCTGGACCAACGGGACCGCCTGCCGCTGCATATTAGACCCCATCAGCGCGCGATTGGCATCGTCGTGTTCTAAAAACGGGACAAGCGCGGTCGCCACACTAACCGTCTGCTTGGGAGAGACATCCATGTACTCAACCTTGTCGGGAGGCACGACCACGAAATCCCCCCCAAAGCGCGCAGAGACATTCTCGGCAGTCAGCTTATGGTCGCTGTCAACTTCGGAATTCGCCTGCGCAATGTGGTATCGGTCGCTGTCAATGGCTGAAAGATACTCGATCTCGTCAGTCACCCGCTCCTTCTTGACCTTCCGGTACGGAGCCTCAATAAACCCGAACTCATTGACACGCGCATACGTGGCAAGTGACGTAATCAACCCGATATTGGGACCTTCAGGGGTCTCAATTGGACAGATCCGACTGTAATGGGACGGATGGACATCACGAACCTCAAACCCCGCGCGTTCGCGCGTCAGGCCTCCGGGGCCCAAGGCCGACAGGCGGCGCTTGTGGGTAATCTCGGCCAGAGGATTTGTTTGATCCATGAACTGTGAGAGCTGGCTACTGGCGAAGAATTCCTTGATGGCGGCGATCACCGGCTTGGCGTTGATCAAGTCATGCGGCAGCACGGCCTCCATGTCCAAGAGATTCATTCGCTCCCGGATGCTCCGCTCCATGCGAACCAGCCCTAAGCGAAACTGATTTTCAAGCAGCTCGCCGACCGACCGAACCCTGCGATTTCCGAGGTGATCGATGTCGTCGACATCCCCTTTGCCGGCCTTGAGATTCACAAGATAGCGCACGACCTCGACAATGTCCTCGGCCGTCAGTGTCCGCTTCTCGAGCGGAAGGTCCAGCCCCAGTTTCTTGTTGAGTTTGAGCCGGCCGACCGGAGACAGATCGTACCGCTTGGGGTTAAAGAAAAGGTTTTCGAACAGAACCCGTGCTGTTTCTATGGACGGCGTCTCACCAGGGCGCACGCGCTTGTAGATCTCGACCATGGCCTCTTCCTTGGAAGTCGTCTTCTCACTCTCAAGCGTGTCTTCAATCACCGAGGGTGTCGTGGTGCTGTCCCAAAAGACAACCTTGAACGATTCGATCTTGCTCGCAAGGACTTTTTTCAGGACATCCGCCGTCAGCTTGTGGTTCTTTTCCAGTATCTTCTCTTTCGACGACCCTTCGGCCAGATCAACCAGAACGGTGCGCCCGACAAGGTCCTCGATCTTGACCTCAATCTCTTTCATTCCGGCCGCCTTCAGACGGCTGATGATGCCTTTTGTGAGCTTTGACCCTTCGCGGACAATGGGCTCCTTCCCGCCCTTCTCGATCATGTCATGCGGAGCACGCAACCCGTGATGGATCTCAGGATCAAGCTTGCGCCACAATTTCCCCTTCTGAACGTGGATCTCCTCGACAGGGTAGTACATACGCAAAAGGTCGTCGCTGGTATATCCAAACGCCTTCAATAAAATGGTTGCCGGCATCTTCCGTCGCCGGTCGATTCGGATATAGAGGATGTCCTTGATATCGAACTCAAAATCCAGCCAGGAGCCACGATACGGGATGATCCGGGCCGAAAAAAGAATTTTCCCGCTGGCGTGCGTGCGTCCCTTATCGTGGGTGAAGAACGCCCCCGGCGACCGATGCAACTGGCTTACCACCACCCGCTCGGTCCCATTGATGATAAACGTGCCTCGGTCCGTCATCAGCGGCAGTTCGCCGATGTAGACCTCTTGCTCGCGTACATCCAGAACCCGCTTGGTGGGCGACTTGTCTTCCTTGTCGAGTACAACCAGCCGGACCCTGACCTTGAGCGGGGCCGCATAGCTCATGCCCTGCTCCATGCACTCCCGTACGTCGTACTTCGGTGTCCCTAAGGTGTAATTGGCGAACTCCAGCAGCGCCGTGCTGTTATAGTCAGCAATGGGAAACACGCTGGTGAGCGCTGCCTGCAGGCCCCGGTCTTCGCGCCGATCCGGCTCGGCTTCCATCTGCAGAAAGCAATCGTAGGACCGCTTCTGTATTTCAATGAGATCGGGAACCTCGAGGTGACGCGGAATCTTTGAAAAATCTTTGCGTTCAATTAAACTACTGCCCGTCGTGTCGGACATGTACTCCCCCCAATCGGATAGTGGCCGGTTCCCCACGAGACAGGGAACAACTGGTGAACGCAGGGATACCCTGGACGCCCGTTACTTGATCTCGATTTTGGCGCCCTGCTCTTCCAGCTTCTTTTTAATCGTCTCGGCCTCTTCCTTGGACACCCCAGTCTTGACGGGTTTGGGAGCGCCTTCAACCAGATCTTTTGCTTCCTTGAGACCCAGGCTGGTCAGCTCACGCACGACTTTAATGACTTGAATCTTTTTGTCGCCCGCGCCGGCCAGAATGACATCAAACGCCGTCTTCTCTTCTGCCGGGGCAGCGGCCGCCGCTGACCCGCCGCCGGCCGCTGCCGCAGGTGCGGCAGCAGTAACGCCGAACCTTTCCTGCAAGGCCTTTACATAGTCGTCCAACTCCAGAACGCTCATTGCTTCGATCATCTTAATGAAATCGTCCTTCGATAGTTTCGTCGCTGTTGCTCCAGACATGGAATCCTCCTTCGGTTTCTCTTTAATGGCTATCAATGTTCCGACAAATTTGGCCACAATCCCGCTCATTGTTCCCGCCAATCCAGCAAGCGGTCCCTGTAATCCCGCCAGCAGCATGGAGAGGAGAGCATTTCTCGACGGCAAGTCCGCGATGGCCTTTACCCGGGCAGCATCAAGCAGACTTCCTTCGACCACCCCGACGGTAATCCGCATTTTCTTGTCACGTTTACCCTTGGCGATAAAGTCGCGCAGTATTTTCGCTGGCAAGGCAGGGTCATCGTAGCCGATGGCCACGGACAGTGGGCCGCGGAAGTGATCCTTGGCCACGCTCAACGAGGTTCCTTCAGACGCCAGGACCGCGAGCGTGTTTTTTACAACCTTCAATTCGGCTCCGGCGCCGCGAAGTTGCCGGCGCAGTTCAGTGACCTCACTGCCTTCCAATCCCGAGCACTCGGCCAGAAAGGCTACCCGAGCCCGGCTGAACTTTTCATGAAGCTCAGCTACGGCCTGTGTTTTCTCTTCTTTACGCATGCGCTATATTCTCCTCAACGCCAACGCGCTTACGCCAACGCCTTGCTGAGCGGGGCCGTATCCAATGGAATACCCGGACCCATCGTCGACGATACGGTCACCGATTTAAGGTATCGCCCCTTGCTTGATGCAGGCTTGGCCTTAATCACCGAATCGACGATGGCCATGGCGTTTTCGCACAGCTTGTCCGCTGCAAACGACATCTTCCCGACCCGAACATGGAGAATGCCAGCCTTCTCAACCTTGTACTCGACCCGGCCCTTCCGAATATCGCTGATTGCTTTGGCGACTTCGAAAGTTACTGTGCCCGTTTTCGGGTTGGGCATGAGCCCGCGCGGACCCAGCAGCTTCCCGAGCTTGCCAACATTTCCCATGAGGTCGGGAGTAGCAATGGCCCGATCAAACTCCAGCCACCCGCCCTTCACCTTCTCCACCAATTCATCGCCGCCTACGACATCGGCACCGGCTTCCCGCGCCTCAATCTCCTTTTCGCCTTTGGCGAAGACAAGTATCCGAACCTTGACGCCGGTTCCATGGGGAAGGACGGCTGACCCCCTCACCATCTGGTCCGATCGCTTCGGATCGACACCAAGGCGCAAGGCCATCTCAACGGTTTCATCAAACTTCGTGTACGACGCCCGCTTGAGCACATCCATAGCTTCCTGGAGTCCGTATGCCTTCGGTTCCACCAAGGCAACGGCTGCTTTCCATTTTTTACCCATAATTCGCTCCTGTCTTCGCTAGAGACTAATCTTTCGCCAGGGTAATGCCCATGCTACGCGCCGTCCCTTCAACAATCCTGGCGGCAGCGGCCAAACTTGCAGCATTGAGATCTGGCATTTTGACCCGTGCGATCTCCTTCACCTGAGCCGCCGTCACATTCCCGACCTTATTCTTGTTTGGAACCCCGGACCCCTTGATGATCCCCGCCGCCTTCTTCAAAAGATCCGACGCAGGGGGAGTCTTCATAATGAACGTAAAGCTTCGGTCGGTGTACACCGTGATGATCACAGGAACGATGGACCCCTCCTGAGTTTTGGTCTTATCGTTGAACTGCTTGCAGAATTCCATGATATTCACGCCATGCTGCCCGAGAGCGGGCCCAACGGGCGGCGCGGGGTTCGCCTTCCCGGCTGGAATCTGCAACTTGACAAGGCTTTTTACTTCTTTCGCCATACGCGCTCCTTATAACCGCTCGACCTGCAGGAACCCCAACTCGACGGGAGTCCCACGACCAAAAATGCTCACCAAGACTTTCAGACGCCCGCGTTCCTGGTCCACATCATCCACCATCCCATTGAATCCAAGGAACGGTCCGTCGATGATTCGGACGTTGTCCCCCTTGTGAAACTCATCCTTCTGGCGCGGCATTGCCGTGCCGGTGTCAATTTGTTTCAGCAGCGTGTCGACTTCCTCGGTTGTCAAAGGAATGGGCTGAGCCCCGCCGCCCACGAAACCCGTCACCTTCGGCGTTTCCTTGATCATCTGCCAGGACTCATTCGACATACCCATTTCGACCAGGACGTACCCTGGGAAAAACTTGCGTGTCGAAGTCCGTTTTTTCCCCTCCTTGATTTCGATCACATCCTCTGTGGGAACCAGCACCTGGCCAATCTTGTCCTGAAGCCCCATCTGGCTGGCGCGTTCGAGGATACTGGTTTTCACCCGCCCCTCGTAACCCGCATAGGTATGAACCACGTACCAGTTTTTGCTCATTGTTTCACTCATACTCAAATGATCTTCCCCATCAGGCGTACAAGCAGAAGGTCGGTCAAGGCCAAAAAAACGGAAACGATCACAACGAGGACAATGACGACCGTTGTCGATCCAATCGTCTCGCTACGGGTCGGATAGGATATTTTTTTCAGCTCCGACCTGACATCGGTGAGGAACTCGTTGAGGTTGGCCCATACCTGCTTGATCATTGCTGCTTTCTCAAATCCGCCCGTCGGCCTTTTAAGGTTTTAGCCCGTCTCGCCCAGCCCTCAAGAAAACCACTTGAGGGAGTGAATGTCCAACCCCTTCGATCGCAGTGCCGGTCCAGCAAGCTGGGCATGGCAGGGGCACTAGGAATTGAACCCAGACCTTCGGTTTTGGAGACCGACGTGCTAACCGTTAAACACCATGCCCCTAAGCTCTGCACCTGCCTTGAATGCTACTTTGATTCTTTGTGCGGCGTGTGCTTACGGCAGAAACGGCAATATTTGCGACGCTCCAGCCGGTCAGGATCATTCTTTTTGTTTTTCATCGTTGAGTAATTGCGGCGTTTACAATCCGTGCACGCCAACGAAATAATCTCTCGCATGGATGATGCTCCCTCACGCCAGGATTTCGGTGACGATGCCAGAACCGACGGTTTTGCCGCCCTCGCGCACGGCAAACCGCAGCCCCTGGTCCATCGCGATCGGCGAGATCAGCTCCGCTGAAATCGCCA
>JAUSHW010000214.1 GCA_030648395.1 Nitrospirales bacterium
AAAGCGAATGGTGTCGTCGTCCACCCACGCAATGGACTCGTCCTTGACCCACATCAGCTTGCCGCAATAGGGACAGTCTCTCGGCGGAAGCGTCATCGGCGTGACTCACACATCCCGCACGTCGGCTGTGGCCTTCTCGACCAGATCGGGGGGCAACTGGGGCATCTGATGGGCGATCATCGCGTGCATTTTGAGCTTGGCGAGAATGTCCTCCACGGTATTCCCCTGCATTTCGAACGTGCAACCCTCTTTCAAACACGCCAACGCTTTGGGCACGGGGACACCTCCTCGGCACGCTCACAACTGCTTCTTTTGTACCGCATCCGAACGACTTTACGCAAGACGGAAGGGCGCTACGAAGCAACGGGAGAGGGGCCGTCCTTTTTGGCGCGGGCCATGAGCTTGCAGTAGGAGCAGGTCTCGGCGGTGGTGGGCTGGCCGCACGTGATGCAGGGATGCAGGACGGCCCGATCGTTTTCGGCCATGGAGGGACGCGTCTTCGCCTCGGCCTCCTGCTTGGCCAGAAATCCCCAATAGAAAGCCTGCTTCGTGCCGGGCGATTCGCTCTCCAGGCGGTTGAGGATATCCTTGTAGAGCAGCATCTTGGCGCCCTTCGAGTTGGGACATTCCTCGACGATGTAGTCAATCTTGTTGACGATCGCATAGGCGGCGATCTCGCGCTCCGCCAGCCGGAACAGCGGCTTCACCTTCTTGGCAAACCCGTCCATGGACGCGGGCAACGTCGGCCCCTGCTTGTCCAGATATTCCGTCTGCCAGTGCAACACGTTGCCGAGCAGCCGCGACGCCTCATCGTCCAGATTGTGGCCGGTGGCCAGCACCTGATAGCCCAGCTCCACCGCCGTCCGGTTGAAGTGGTAGCGCTTGAGCGTCCCGCACACGGAGCAGGTCGGCCGATGCACGAGATCGGCCAGCTCGTTGATGCCGGCGCCCTCGTCTTCCTTCAGCTCGTGCACGTGGAGCGGAATGCCCCGCGCGCTGGTGAACTGTTCCACCCTGGTTTTGGATTGCCGCGAGTACGCGCCGATCCCGAGGTCCACGTAGAACGCGTCGGCCTGGTACCCGAGCCGGCGCAGAATGTCCAGGAGGCTCAGGCTGTCCTTGCCCCCCGAGACCGCCACCAGCACGCGGTCGGTCTTCGTGAACATCTTCTCTTCCGTGACGGCCCGCTCCGCCTGCGCGCAGATGAAGTCCGAGAGGCAGGGCTTGCAGAAGGCCGTATGGTGGCGGGGAATTTCCAGCACCGCCCGGTCTTTGCACTTGCGGCAGCGCATCGGGTCAGCCTCCCGACATAACGGGCCGGATTTCGATGCGGTCGTCGTCCCGCAGCATGTCGTCCTCGGTCACCAGCTCATCCCCTCGCACCACGAGCACGGTTTCCGACAACAGGTTTAACTCTTTGAGCAGGTCTTTGACGCGGCGGGGCCCCTTGACGTCCACTTCACGGACCGGATGGTTCAGTAGGACTTTCATTTTTCTTTAAATTTCCGCGTCGCGCAGGAACGCGGCGGCGTCCTCCGGCGGGACCGGATTGATGTAGAAGCCCGTCCCCCACTCAAAGCCGGCAACCTGCGCCAGCTTCGGCATGACCTCGATATGCCAGTGATAGAACTCGCCGGTCTTCTCATGCAGCGGCGAGGTGTGGAGGATGAAATTGTACGGGGGCGAGCCGAGCGCCCGGTCCAGCCGGCGCATGGTATCCGAAAAGATGCGCGCCAGCGCCTCGAACTGGAACTTCTGGCTCTCCTCAAAATAGGACGTGTGCTTCTTCGGCAGGACCCAGACCTCAAACGGGAACCGTGAGGCATAGGGGGCGATCGCCAGAAATTCGGCGTTCTCCCCCACCACCCGGCTCCGGTCCGCGATCTCATGGTGGATGATGTCGCAGTAGATGCAGCGTTCCTTGTCCTGGTAATGCGCGCGGCAGCCGTCGATCTCGTCCAGCACGCTGGTCGGGACGATGGGCAGCGCAATGAGCTGGGAGTGCGTGTGCTCCAGCGTCGCGCCAGCCGCCGCGCCCTGGTTTTTGAAAACCAGAATGTAGCGTAGCCGGCTGTCTTTCCGAAGATCCAGGATGCGGTCGCGGTAGGCCCAGAAGACGTCCTCGAGATGCTTCTCGGACAGGCCCGCCAGCGACGCCTTATGATCGGGAGACTCGATGATCACCTCGTGGGCGCCGACGCCGTTCATCCGGTCATAGATGCCGACCCCCTCGCGCGCGACCACGCCTTCGATCTGTAGAGCGGGAAACTTGTTCGGGACCACGCGGACGTTCCAGCCCGGGGTGTTGGGCGCGCCTCCGTTCGACCGATACGCAAGGATCTCCGGCGGCGTCTGCGCTTCGTTGCCGGGACAGAGCGGACAGAGCGGCTGGGACGGCATCGGCGGCAGCACCTGACGGAAGTCGGTCGGCCGATGGGCCCGCTCGGTCGAAATGATCACCCACCGGCCGACGATGGGATCGCGTCTCAGCTCAGGCATGGCGGGCTCCTTTAGAGTTCGGCAATCTCAAGACGCACCTCAATCCGCTCGATCGCTCCCGGGTTCAGCGTCAGCGGCCAGGAGGCCAGCAGCGCGGAGCCCTGATAGATGCGCTCCGCTCCCTCTTCCGACTGCGACACCGTCTCAATGGGCATGTACCAGATATCCCCGGACCGGTCAAGGCGCAGGGTCACGCGAAACCGGTTCCAGTCATCCACCATCGCGAACCGGTCGGCCCCCGCGCAGCAGCCCCGCTCGCGCAGCCGGACGCGGCCGGCCCCCGGCACTTCATAATAGCGCTGCGGATCGTCGCCCGCCAGCAACGTGAGATTCAGCTCCACCCCGAACCGGACGGCCAGCGGCCC
>JAUSHW010000012.1 GCA_030648395.1 Nitrospirales bacterium
CGGCGACGTGCCAGAGGGCCTCAAGAACCGCCGCGTGGTGGCGCTGGACATGGGCGCGCTGGTGGCCGGCAGCAAGTTCCGGGGCGAGTTCGAGGATCGGCTGAAGGCCGTGCTGCGCGAGGTCGAAGAGGCCGCCGGCACCGTCATTCTGTTCATTGACGAGATTCACACCCTGGTCGGCGCGGGCGCGGCCGAGGGCGCGATGGACGCGTCCAACATGCTCAAGCCCGCGCTGGCGCGCGGCGATCTCCGCTGCGTCGGCGCGACCACGCTGGACGAATACCGCAAGCGCATCGAGAAGGACCCCGCGCTGGAGCGCCGGTTCCAGCCGGTGACGGTGGCCGAGCCGTCGGTCGAGGACACGGTCTCGATCCTGCGCGGGCTCAAGGAGCGGTACGAAGTTCACCATGGGGTGCGGATCAAGGACTCGGCGCTCATTGCCGCGGCCACGCTCTCCAAGCGGTACATCAGCGACCGGTTCCTGCCGGACAAGGCCATCGATCTCGTGGACGAGGCGGCGTCGCGCCTGCGCATGGAGATCGACAGCATGCCCACGCCGCTGGACGAGCGCACGCGCCGCATCCGGCAGCTCGAGATCGAGCGTGAGGGCATCCGCCGCGACAAGGACGCCCCGGCACAGGAGCGTCTGGAGAAGGTCGAGAAGGAACTCGTGCAGCTGCGCGGGGAAACCGAGGTGCTGACCACGCAGTGGAAGGCGGAGAAGGAGTTCATCAAGAAGATCCGCGAGATCAAGGAAAAGCTGGACGCGGCCAAGCAGGAAGCCGAGCGGGCCGAGCGCGAGGGCGACCTGGGCCGTGCGGCCGAGCTGCGATACGGGCGGATGACGGAGCTGGCCAAGCAGTTGACGGCTGAGAACGCGCGTTTGCAGGGCCTGCCCGGCGAGACGCGGCTGTTGAAGGAAGAAGTGGACGACGAGGACATTGCGCAGATCGTCGCCAAGTGGACCGGCGTGCCGGTGGCCCGCCTTGTCGAAGCCGAGACCAAGAAGCTCGTCCACATGGAAGACCGGATTCGCCTGCGGGTGATCGGCCAGGACGAGGCGATTGTGGCGGTGTCCAACGCCGTGCGGCGTTCACGGGCCGGCATCCAGGACCCGAAGCGCCCGATGGGCTCCTTCATCTTTCTGGGGCCGACCGGCGTGGGGAAGACCGAGCTGGCGCGGGCGCTGGCGGAGTTCCTCTTCGATGACGAGCAGGCGATGGTGCGGCTCGATATGTCGGAGTATATGGAAAAGCACACGGTCGCGCGGCTGATCGGGGCGCCGCCCGGTTATGTGGGCTATGAGGAGGGCGGGCAACTGACCGAGGTGGTGCGCCGGAGGCCTTACGCCGTCGTGCTGTTTGACGAGATCGAAAAGGCGCACCAGGACGTCCTGAACGTCCTGTTGCAGCTGCTGGACGACGGGCGCCTCACCGACGGCAAGGGCCGCACGGTGGACTTCAAGAACACCGTGATCATCATGACCTCGAACATCGCGAGCCGGGAGATCCAGGACGCCGCGGCGGAAGGGGATGAAGCCGCAATGCGCAGTCGTGCCATGGAAGTCCTGCGGGGCCATTTCCGGCCTGAGTTCCTGAACCGCATCGACGACATCGTGATGTTCTGCCCGCTCACGCAGGAGCAGCTCTCGGCGATCGTCGAATTGCAGGTGACGCAGTTGGGCCGCCGCCTGGAGGAGCATCACATCCAACTCGTGCTGACGGACGGGGCCAAGGAGCACCTGGCGATGACCGGCTACGACGTCGTCTATGGCGCGCGCCCGCTCAAGCGGATGATTCAGCGCGAGATTCTCAACCCGCTGGCGATGCGGCTGCTTGACGGCACGCTCAAGGAGGGGCAGACGGTGCGGGTGGATGTGGTGGACGGCGGGCTGGTGTTTTCCGTCGCGCTCTGAAAAGTCCTGACAATTCTGCGGCGGCACGCTCCTACGCTTGACAGCTTCCGGACGGGCTGCTATGAGTACGCTCCTCTCCACGCAGAACGTCCGGAGCGCCGATGCCTTCCAAACATGTTCTCCAGATCCTCCTGCTGACCGCAGACCCCGATCTTGCCGAGCTGTATCGGCATGAATGTCCAGAGGGCGTCGTCACGATCGCGAAAGACGCCGCCTCCGCGCTCCGCAAGAGCCCCAAGCGTCGGTTCGATGCGGTCATCGTGGAGTCGCGCAAGGACTGGATGGGCCAGGTGCAGGCCCTCTGCGAAATCGCCGGTCAGGCGCCCCCCGTGGTGCTGGTCGGAGCGACGCCGTTCTTGCGGCGGGCGAGCGAAACCGTCAAGGGGTTCACCAACGGGGGGCTTTCCAAGAGGACCAACTCGAAGCTTCCGCAGGATCTCGGCTTTGACGAATATATCAGCGCCAAGCTGCGCGATTTTGTCCGGCGCATGAAGCTGGGGGCCGGATCAGACCTCCATCCGCTCATTATCAAGGCGGTCGAAAAGCCGCTGATCGCCTTGGTGCTGGAAGAGACCAACGGCAACCAGAACCAGGCCGCCGCGCTGCTCGGCCTCAACCGCAACACCCTCCGCAAGAAGATCCAGGAACTCAAAATCCCGCTCGCCAAGGCCAAGAAGGGGTAGCCACGGACCTGTTTTTGCCTGTTTCCACGCAGGGTTGAGCCTTGACATTCCCGCGGCCTGCGTATTAGCATGCGGGCTTGAGTTAGGCGCGTAGCTCAGGGGGAGAGCGCTACCTTGACACGGTAGAGGTCGACGGTTCAAGACCGTCCGCGCCTACCATCAAGCGCCTACCATGGGGACAGATTGTAAGTCTGTCCCCCGTCAATCATTTTTTGTTTGGAGAAGCATTGGCCGTCGCATCAGAAAAAACCACCGCCGCGATCAGTCTCACCTATCCTGACGGAACCACGAAAAACGCGCCCAGTGGCATGACAGCCGGGGAGGCGCTTGCGCTGCCCGGCGGCAAGCTGCCGGGGGGTGTGATCGCGGCCCTGGTGAACGGCGGGCCGGTGGATCTGGCGTGCCGGTTGGAGGCCGATGCCCGCATCGCGCCCGTGACCTTCGACATGCCGGAGGGCAGGGAAGTCTACCGCCACAGCAGCGCCCACATCATGGCACAGGCGGTCAAGGACCTGTTCCCCACCGCCAAGCTCACCATCGGGCCGCCGATCGAGGACGGCTTCTACTACGATTTCGCCTACGAGCGGCCGTTTACGCCCGAGGATCTGGAAAAAATCGAGGTCCGCATCCGCGAGATCATCAAGGCCGACAAGCCGTTCCAGCGGAGCGAGATGAGTCGGGAGCAGGCGATCGAGTTCTTCAGCCAGCGGGGCGAGGACTACAAGTGCGAGCTGATCCGGGGATTCGCCGATCCGTCGGTCTCCGTGTACGACCAAGGCGGGCTGATTGACCTCTGCCGCGGGCCGCACGTGCCGTCCGCCGGCGCCATCCACGCGATCAAGCTGCTGACCTCGGCCGGGGCCTATTGGCGCGGCGACGAGCGCAACCCGATGCTCCAGCGGATCTATGGCACGTCGTTTCCCACGAAGGAGCTGCTGGACGCCTATCTCCACAAACTTGAAGAGATCAAGAAGCGCGACCACCGCAAGCTCGGCAAGGAGCTGGATCTGATTTCGATGACCGACGAGGTCGGGCCGGGGCTGATCCTGTGGCTGCCGAAAGGCTCCATCGTGCGCCTGCAGATTGAGAACTTCTGGCGCGAGCAGCACCAGAAGCACGGCTACGCGCTGGTCTATTCGCCCCACGTCGCGCGGTTGGACCTCTGGAAGACAAGCGGCCACACGGAGTACTACCGCGAGAATATGTTCGCGACGATGAAAGTGGAGGCGAGCGACTACCAGCTCAAGCCGATGAACTGCCCGTTCCACATCATGATGTACAAGGCCCACCTGCGGAGCTACCGCGACCTGCCCCTGCGCTATGCCGAACTGGGCACCGTGTACCGGTACGAGCGGTCGGGGGTGCTGCATGGGCTGATGCGCGTGCGTGGCTTCACGCAGGACGATGCGCACCTGTTCTGCCGGCCGGACCAGCTTGAGGACGAGGTCGCCCGCGTGCTGGACTTCACGTTCTTCGTGCTCAAGACCTTCGGGTTCTCGGACTATCAGGTTTTTGTGTCCACCAAACCGGAGAAGGCCGTGGGGTCTGAGGAAGCCTGGACTCAGGCGACCAATGGGCTGATTGCGGCGCTCAAGAGCCGTAACGTGGCCTACAGCATCGATCCCGGCGAGGGCGTCTTCTACGGGCCGAAGATCGACATCAAGATCAAGGATGTGCTGGGGCGCTCGTGGCAGTGCTCGACGGTGCAGGTGGACTTCAACAACCCCGAGCGTTTCGGCCTTGAGTTTGTGGGAGAAGACGGCCATGTGCACCGGCCGATCATGATCCACCGCGCGCTGATGGGCTCGATCGAGCGGTTCTTCGGCATTCTGATCGAGCATCACGCGGGCGCGTTCCCGACGTGGCTGGCGCCGGTGCAGGCCGTCGTCATCGCGATCACGGACAAGCAGGCGGCCTACGCCCAGGAGGTGGCGCATCGCCTGACGGGGGCCGGGTACCGGGTTGAGGCGGATCTGCGTAGCGAGAAGATGGGCTTGAAGATCCGGGAAGCCGAGAAGGCCAAGGTGCCCTATATGCTGGTCGCCGGCGACCGGGAAGTGCAGGACGGGACGGTATCGGTCCGCATGCGCGGGGGCTCCAACGCGGGATCGATGACATATGATGCGTTCCAGGATCACTTGAAAAACGATGTGGAGGGGCGGGGCCTTGCAGGCGTTCCGTCCGAGCAATGAACCCAAGTGAAAGGAGAAGTGCGCTATCGCCGCCCCAAAACTAAGGATCAATAGGGAGATTCGTGTCACCCCGATACGCGTCATTGGCCCGGAGCCGGAGAGCGAGCAGCTCGGCATTCTGGCGACGGCCGACGCGCTGAAGAAAGCGGAGGATTCGGGATATGATCTTGTCGAGATCTCGCCGACGGCGCAGCCGCCGGTGTGCAAGATCATGGACTTCGGCAAGTACAAGTATGAACTGAGCAAGAAAGCCCATACCGCCAAGCAGCACCAGAAGGGCACGCATCTCAAAGAGGTCAAGCTGAGGCCGCGGACCGACCAGCATGACCTGGAGACGAAGGTCCGGCAGATGAAGGAGTTCCTGGCCGAGGGGAACAAGACCAAGGTCACGGTGATGTTTCGGGGCCGCGAAATGGCCTACCAGCAGATGGGTCGGGCCATGCTGGACAAGGTGCTGGCCTTGCTCGGAACCGGCGTGCAGATCGAACAACCTCCCCGCCAGGAGGGGCGGTTTTTGATGATGGTGTTGGCGCCCAAGAAATAACGCGAGAGACGAGCAACTCTGAGCGAAGGAGAGTAACGACCATGGCGGGCCAGAAGCTAAAGACTCACAAAGGGGCAAAGAAACGGTTCCGGAAGACCGGGACGGGGAAGCTCATGCGGAACAAGGCGAACAAGCGGCATATCCTTACCAAGAAAAGCCGGAGCCGCAAGCGCGAGCTCGGCAAGCCGACGCGTGTGTCCCCGAGCGATGTGTATCGGATCACCGCGCTGTTGCCAAACTAGCAATCCGAGGATAATTAGGAGAACGAACCATGCCACGGGCAAAAGGCGGAACCAAGACCCGCGCACGTCACAAGAAGAAACTCAAACTGGCGAAGGGCTATTACGGCGCCAAGAGTAAACTGTTTCGGACCGCGACCGAGGCGGTGGATCGCGCGGGGCAATACGCCTACCGCGATCGCCGCAACCGGAAGCGCGATTTTCGCCGCCTCTGGATCACCCGCATCACTGCGGCGTGTCGGATCAACGGCATCCTCTATTCCCGCTTCATTCACGCCCTGATCGAGGTGGGGGTTGGGCTGGACCGGAAGGTGCTGTCCGAGATGGCCATCCGTGACCCGGGCAGCTTCACGAAGCTCGTCGATACGGCCAAGGCCCAGATGGCGAAAGCATAGTCCTCTGTGGGGGCACGGCACGCCGGGCCCCCACATTCTTCCGCGGAACAGCCCCAGCCTTTTTTTCAGCAGATTTCCGGTGAGCCGTGGCGCTACAAGAGCGGGTCGAGCGTCAACTCGAACATGCTGCAGGGCATCGTGATCTGCCAGCGCTCCAGCACTTCCGGATGCAGTTCGCCGATCAGGCCCACCGAGGAGGTCCCGCCCGCTCCCACCAGCTCGATCCGGGCCACCCGTCCCTCGATGAAGGACGGGTGCTCGATCGGCGCCAGGTGGTCGGCCGGCTTGTTGAGGTAATAGCACAGCAGCGCCAGGTAGGAATGCGTCTCTGAGAAATTCGCGCCGGCATGGGCCAGCAGGGCGCTGAGCCGAACCTCCGTGCGGGTGCCGGTTTCCGTACCCGGGTCCGGAACGGCCACCTCGCCGACCTCGAACAGAAGATGCGGGTAGAAGCTTCGGGATGAGGCGGTCTCGACGCGCAGCAGGGATGGCAGGACCCACTGGCGCAGACATTCGATGCTTTGGGACATGGCGTTTTCGATTTCGATGCGGTGAGCGGCGGGGTGCCCCTCGCTCAGGCGCATCCTGGCAACCAGGTCCTCGCGCGACCCCAGGATGTTCGAGATGATCTCCTGGAAGCCGAAGCCGAGCATCAGCTCGCGCACCTTGTCCGAGAGCTGCTCGATGCGGGAGAGCCCGCCCACGGTGAAGGCCGAGGGCATGATGGGCCCGAACGTGTGGTAACCCCTGCTGATGGCCACATCCTCGATGACGTCCACTGAATGCATCAGATCGTTCCGGTAGGCCGGGAGCGCCACCTTCAGGCTCCGGTCGCTCCCGGCCACCGCGTAGCCGTAGGAAACGAGGCTCGCCCGGATCTCCCGGGCCGATAGCGCGGTCCCCAGAGCCCTGCTGATCTCGGCCTGCGTGACGGTGCGAGGCCGCCCGAATGCCTGCGGCATCCGGACCGTCCGGCCCATCTCTGTTTTGTAGGGATACACGATGTCCACTGGTTCGATCGCGGCGCCGCGGTCGTGCAGGTTGGCCGCGAAGATATTGACGGCCAGCATGACCATGCGCAGGTCCGTGCCCGTGACCTCGATGAACAGGTCCTCGTCGCCGGCGCGCACTTCACCGATGTCCCGGCTGTTGATGATGGGCGGAAACGACAGCACGGCCCCCTGTGCGTCACGGAGCAGCGGGAGCCGCTCCTGCCCGGCGAGAATCGGCGCGTATTCCTGGCCCTTGGGGTGGATTTCAAGGATTTCCCGCAGGCTCATCGCGTCGTCATAGCCGAGCGGGCGAAACGTGGCCTCCTCGGGGCGGACGAGCGCATAGCTGACCGGGAACGTGATCGGCCGCAACCGGTAGACCCCGATGGAGATCGTGCGGCGTTTTCGCCCGAAGATGTCGGCGAGCTTTTCCTGGGTCTGGATGAGCTGGGTCAGGCCTTCCGCCGTGACCTTGTACCCGCGGGCTTTGCAGGCGCCGATGAACGGCCGCACATGCTCCAGGCCCTTCTCGACAAGGACCTGATCGCGCTTGCCCTTGGCGGCCTTCATGTACGCGTAGGCGCCGGGCTTGCCGTCCAGCTTGCACCGGATCTGTCGCGCGATGCCTTCCACGCACCAGAGATCGGGGCGATTCGAGTCCTGCAGCTCGATCCGAAGCTCACCGGTGGCGGCGTCGGAGTCTTTGACTTCGCCCTTGACCAGCGGAAGCCACGCGTCCAGCTCCTTGTCCGTCGCGCGCCGCCTGAGCAGCTGGTCGAGGTCTTTGCGATTAATGGAAATCGTCGGCATGGCGCGCGCTCAGTACTGCACCCGTTTGGAGCGGATCATCTCGAGGTCGCCGGAGAAGAGATCGCGGATGTCGTGGATTTCCAGCGCGACCATGGCCATGCGGTCAAGCCCCAGGCCCCAGGCGATCACGGGGACGTCGATGCCGAGCGGGTGCGTGACCTCCGGGCGGAAGAGGCCGGCGCCGCCGAGCTCGATCCAGCCGAGACGGGGATGGCGCACGTGCAGCTCGACTGACGGTTCGGTGAAGGGAAAGTACGCCGGGGTGAACCGGATTTCCTGGGCTTGCGCCACCTCGCGGGCAAACAGGGTGAGGAGTCCCAGCAGGGTGCGGAAGTTGATGTCCGGCCCCAGCACGATGCCCTCGACCTGGAAAAAATCGGGCGCGTGCGTCGCGTCCACCTGATCGTAGCGGAAGCACCTGGCGATGGAGAAGTATTTGCCCGGGACTTTCGGCGCGGCGGCGAGCGTGCGCGCGGAGACGGCCGTGCCCTGGCTGCGCAGCACCAGGCGGCGCGTCCGCATGCGATCGAAGGTGTAGTTCCAGCCGCTCGATCCGGTCTTTCCGCCGTTCTCGTGCGCCTGCGCGACCTGCGTGAGGAACGGCTCCCTGATCGGGGCGGAATGCGTGGGGTCTTTCACGAAGTACACGTCGTGGGTCTCGCGCGCGGGGTGGAACTGCGGCATGAAGAGCGTGTCCATGTTCCAGAACTCGTTCTCGATCAGCCCACCGCGCATTTCCTCGAAACCCATGGCGGTGAGCTTGGTCTTGACCAGGTCGAGAAACTCCCGGTAGGGGTGCTTCTTGCCGGCCGGGATGCGGGCCGGGTTGAGGCCGATCGCGTACTTGCGAAAGCGCGCGCTGCGCCAGCTCCCGTCCTTCAGCATCTCCGGAGTCAGGCGGGCGACTTCCTCCCGCACGCCTTCTTTCCGGATCTGCTGCGCCACCGCCCTGCCGGTTTCGGTCAGGCCGAACCGGCGGGCCACGCGGTCGTCCACGCGGAACGGCTCGTTCGGCTTGCCGCGCTTCTGGGCGAACTTCGCGATCAGTGTCTGTTCGGCGTGGGCGAACTCGGTGAGGGGTTTCGCGCCCTCGTGGACGTACTGGATGAGCTTCTGCAGGGATTCGGCCGTGGGCGAGGAAGCCCCGGCCAGCTCCACGATGCCTCCCGCGGCGATTCTGATGACGCCTTCCTGCTTCAGCTCGCCGACGGCCCCGCTGAGTTCGGCGGCGTCAAGCTCTTCGCGCTGCTGGATGTCCTTGATGGTCAGCTGGGCGCCGGCGTTGGCGGCCGCCCGCAGGGCGGAAATGATACGCACGAGGGGGGTGTAGCGCTGAAAGTAGCGCTCGCCGGTGTCCGAGAGAGAGACGATCTGGCTGGTCACTTCCGAGAGGATCGAGACCAGTCCCTTGATCTGCAGGCGCCCGAGGGCGGCGCCGGCCTGCGCGACCTCGATGCCGCTGTGCCGGGCGATGTCCTCGTCGGTCAAGCCGTCTTTGTCGGGAGACGCGTCCAGCGCGGCGGCGACTTTGACTTCGTGGGGGTGGAGGCTCTCGGCGAGCGCCGCCACGCCGCTCATCGGTGGGCCTTCGACGAGCGGGGCGATGATTTCGAGGCGGCGGCTTTTCCGTTGCCGGCGGAGCCCGCCGCGCGCAGCTGGGCGATCGCGCGCCGGTAGTTGCCCCCGGGCGCTTCGAAGATGGCCGAGCCCGCCACCAGGATGTCCGCGCCGGCGTTGACGATCGCCCCCGCATTGTCCGCCTTGACGCCGCCATCCACCTCGAGGAGGATCGTCCGGCCGGTTTGCCGGATCATCGCGCGCGCCCGGCGGATCTTGTCGAGCACGCCGGGGATGAATCGCTGGCCGCCGAAGCCCGGATTCACCGACATGATCAGGAGGAGATCCACGTCGGGGAGGATGGCTTCGATGCTGGAGAGGGGTGTTGCGGGATTCAGCGTGACGCCGGCCTTGAGGCCCTTTTCCTTGATGGCCTGGATGGTGCGGTGCAGGTGCGGGCACGTCTCGACGTGAACCGTGAGGTAGTCGGCCCCTGCCTCGGCAAACTCGCTGATGAAGTCGTCGGGGTTCGTCATCATCAGATGGACGTCGAGCGGAAGCTTTGTGACCGTGCGGATTGCCTCGACGATGGGTGGCCCGATCGTCAGGTTCGGCACGAAGTGGCCGTCCATGACGTCCACGTGCACCATGTCCGCGCCGGCCTGTTCGACGGCGGCAATTTCGTCGGCCAGGTGCGCGAAATCAGAGGACAGAATGGATGGGGCGATCCGGACTCGGCTCATGGAAAGCCATGATAGAGCATCATTGGAGAGGGTGCAAGAGGGGCGAGGGAGGCGGCGAAGGCGCGAGCAGTGCCCCGGCGGCCACCGGATGCCCGGCAAGGTATTGCCCGACGCTCAGGCGTTTGCCTGAAGCGGGCTGGACCTCCTGAATCAGGAGGGAGCCCTTGCCGGTTGCGATGCGGAGCGTGTCTTTCGTGACCTCGAGGATCGTGCCCGGCTTAGCCTCGGCACAGCCGACGGATGCCGCCTGCGCCCGCCAGATCTGCCAGCGCTCTTCGCCATGATACGTATAGGCGCCGGGTCGGGGCGTCAGGCCTCTGATGCGGTTTGCGAGCGCGGTCGCGTCATCCTTCCAATCGAGCATGCCGTCTTCCTTCTTCAGCAAGGGCGCCAGCGTGGCCTGGGTGTGATCCTGGGGGGTCGGACTCAGCGTGCCGTTCTTGAGGCCCACGATGGTCTCCACGAGCAGCCGGCCACCGAGCGGAGCGAGGCGCGCCGCCAGGTCCCCGGCTGTGTCCGTCGGGTGGATCGGGACCGTGGCCCGCATCAGCATGGGGCCGGTGTCCAGGCCCGGATCCATGAGCATCGTGGTGATCCCGGTTTCGGTCTCGCCGTTGATGATCGCCCACTGGATCGGCGCGGCCCCGCGATACCTGGGCAGGAGCGAGCCGTGCACATTGATGCACCCCATCAGGGGGAGATCGAGGATGACCGGAGGCAGAATCCGCCCGAAGGCCGTCACGGCGATCACGTCAGGAGCCCAGCCGCGCAGCGCATCGAGAAAATCCGGGTCCTTCATCTTTGCGGGCTGGAGAACCGGCAGGCCGGCTTGCTGGGCCAGGACCTTGATCGGTGGCGGGGCAAGCTGCTGGCCGCGGCCTTTGGGACGGTCGGGTTGCGTCACCACGCCGACCACGCGGCCGACGATTTCAGGATCGGCATCCAGAAGGGCCTGCAGGGAAGGGACCGCGAACTCCGGAGTCCCCATGAACACGATGCGTGTCGGATGTGCCATCGGATCAGCATAATACCGTATTTCCCGTCGCCTTGACACCAAGTTGGGCAAGTTGCTAGCATGCGTTGCGGGGTGGAGCAGTCCGGTAGCTCGTCGGGCTCATAACCCGAAGGTCATAGGTTCAAATCCTATCCCCGCAACCACATTCCCCCGTTCACAACAATCCTGCACAGAAGATGTTGCCCACCGGACGGGCTTTCCCTAGAAGACCGCTAGATGGTATAAGTATTGCTTTATTATTCCGAAGAAGGACTTGGGCAGGATCATCATACGGGATTAAGAGGAGACTCCATGACGAGCGACCCCAAGCACAAAAGCCACGATCTCACCGATGGCCCCGGCCGCGCGCCGGCGCGCGCCATGCTCAAGGCGGTCGGGTTCACCGACGCCGACCTGGCCCGCCCGCTGGTCGGGGTGGCAAACACCTGGATCGAGGTGATGCCCTGCAATTCCCACCTCCGTCGCCTTTCGGCAAAGGTCAAAGAGGGCATCCGCGCGGCCGGCGGCACGCCTATCGAGTACAACACCATCGCGGTCTCCGACGGCATTTCCATGGGCACGGAGGGTATGAAGGCCTCGCTGATCAGTCGCGAGGTGATCGCCGACTCCATCGAGTTGGTCGCCCGCGGGCACTTGTTTGACGCGGTCGTGGCGCTCTCCGGCTGCGACAAGACGATTCCCGGCACCGTCATGGCGCTGTCACGCCTGAACCTCCCATCGCTGATGCTCTACGGCGGGTCGATCATGCCGGGCCGGTTTCAGGGGCACGACGTCACGATTCAGGATGTCTTCGAAGCGGTGGGAAAGCATGCGGCCGGCAAGATGTCCGACGCGGAGCTGCACGATCTGGAAGACCATGCCTGTCCGGGGGCCGGCGCGTGCGGGGGGCAGTTTACCGCCAACACGATGGCCATCGCGTTCGAGTTTCTGGGCATCTCGCCCATGGGCTTCAACGGCGTGCCGGCCATGGACCCCCGCAAGGACGAGGTGGCGTTCCGGTGCGGCCAGATGGTGATGGACTTGCTGAAGAGCGATCTCCGCCCCCGCCGGATCATTACGCGCAAGTCGTTGGAGAACGCCATCGCCGCCGTGGCCACAACCGGCGGCTCCACGAATGCCGTGCTGCATCTGCTGGCGATCGCGCGGGAAGCCGGGCTGCGGCTCACCATGGACGACTTCGACAAGATCAATCGAAAAGTCCCGTTGCTGGCCGACCTCAAGCCCGGCGGCCGTTTTATGTCGGCCGATCTCTACGCGGCCGGCGGCACGACCCTTGTCGCCAAGCGACTGCTGGATGCCGGCATCCTGCACGCCGATCAACCGACCGTCACGGGACGGACGATCGGCGACGAAGCGAAGCAGGCGAAAGAGACGCCCGGGCAACAAGTCCTGCGGCCGCTGTCCCATCCGATCAAGCCGACCGGCGGGCTGGTGATTTTGAAGGGCAACCTGGCGCCGGATGGCTGCGTGGTGAAGGTGGCGGGGCACTCGATGATGTCATTTAAAGGGCGCGCCAAGGTGTTCGAGCGGGAAGAGGACGCCTTTGCAGCCGTCAAAGCCGGGCGGATCAAGGCCGGCGATGTGGTGGTGATCCGCTATGAGGGGCCAGCGGGCGGGCCGGGCATGCGCGAGATGCTGGGGGTGACGGCCGCCATCGTCGGCGCAGGCCTCGGCGACTCCGTCGCGCTGCTCACCGACGGCCGATTCTCGGGCGCCACGCACGGTCTGATGGCCGGACATGTCGCGCCGGAAGCGGCCAAGAAGGGCCCCATCGCGGCGCTCCGGAACGGCGACGTCGTCGTCTTCGACGTGGCCGGCCGCACGCTGAGCGTCGAGCTGACACAGAAGGAGATCAAGGCCCGGCTCAGCAAGTGGAAGCCGCCGGTGCCGCGCTACACGATCGGGGTCATGGCCAAGTACGCGCGGCACGTATCCTCCGCATCGGAAGGCGCCATCACCAGTTGATGGGAGGACAAGAAAGACAAGGGCAATGAACGCTGAATCGAACAAAGAACATCCGACGGTCCTGGTCGTTGATGATGAGCAGATCATCTGCGATCTCCTGCGGACGATGCTGAGCAGCGCCGGGTACAAGGTGATCACGGCCACTGGCGGCCGTGAGGGGCTGGCGTTGTTTTGCCAGCAACGGCCGCGGTTCACGCTGTTGGATCTCCGCATGCCGGATATGCCTGGGATCAACGTGCTGAAAGAGATTCGGAAAGTGGATCAGTACGCCTCTGTGATCATTCTGACAGCCTGGGGGACTGATGAACTCGAGAGTCAGGCCAGGAAGTTAGGGGTCACGGATTTTCTCAGCAAGAGCATGACGTTCGACGCCATCATGGCCTCCACTGAGCGGGTGCTCCAGCGGGAGGCCCCCGCTCCGGCCAAGAGAGCCGCTTTCGGGAGCGGCACGGCTGTGCCCACCGCCATGGCCGAAGAGGGCGCCATTCTTGTGGTGGATGACGAACCCCAGATCCGCGACGTGCTTGCGCAATCGTTGACACGTCTTGGGTATCGTGTGCGAGCCGCATCGAACGGCCCGGAGGCGCTGGCGTCGGTGGAGCAGGAGAAGCCTGCGCTCATCATCCTGGATATGTACATGCCCGGCATGAACGGCAACGAAGTTCTGAAACAGTTGCGCAAAATGATGTACAAGAACGCGGTGATTCTCCTGACCGCCAGCCAGGACCAGCAGGTGCTGAAAGAAGCCTGGGAGCTGGGTGTGTTGGATGTGATGGGCAAGCCGTTGGATCTGGAACGGCTGGCGTTGATCGTCCGGCTCGGCCTGCAGGTGAAGCGCCAGTGAGATTGTGTTCACTCATGCTGCGAAGAGGGGGAGCCTGGTGAAAGAGAATAAGCCGACCGTCTTGATCGTGGACGACGAGCAACTGTATTGCGATCTCCTGGGGGCGATTTTAAGCCGGTCCGGCTATGAGGTGGTCACCGCGTTGACCGGTCTTGACGGGATCAAGCTGTTCAAACAGAGGCGGCCGCGGTTCACCCTGCTGGACCTCCGGTTGCCGGATATCCACGGGATTGAGGTTCTCAAGGAGATCCGCAAGGTCGATCAGCAGGCGGCTGTGATGGTCCTCACGAATTGGGGGACGGATTACATGGAGCAGCAGGCCAGACAGCTGGGCGTCCGGGACTTTTTCAGCAAAAAGATCACGCTGGATACCATCATGGCGTCTCTGGCCGGCCCTCCGGTGGACGAAGTCCCGGTTGCCGCGGGAGGCGTGGCCGGGGCACCTGGCGCAGGGGATGGGGGAGCTTCTCAGCCGGCCGAGGCCGCAATCGCCGCGGCGCCTGCATCGACAACCGGGACGGCCGAGAAAGAGAAGAGCGAACAGATCCTCGTCGTCGATGACGAGCCTGAAATCCTTGATGTGGTCTCGCAGTTCCTGACGCAGCGGGGCTATGGGGTGCGCGTCGCGTCCGGCGGCGCAGAGGCGCTGTCGCTGATGGAGAAGGAGAGCCCCTCGCTGCTCATCCTGGACATCTATATGCCGGGGGTGAACGGAATCGGAGTGCTGCGGGAGCTTTTTGAAAGGAAAAGCGCCGTCCCGGTCATCCTGTTGACCGGCAGTCAGGACGAGAAATTACTGGCGGAATCGATGGACCTGGGCGCGGTGGAGATCATCGGCAAGCCGGTCGATCTGGAGCAGTTGGCGCTGGCGGTCCATCTCGGTTTGCAAATCAAAAAGCAGTAAGCGAACGTCACGCCTTGCGGCGCCGTTCCAGTAATCCGGACAGGCGTTCCCTGTCCTGCCGGTATTGAAGAAGCCCATAACGCGCATCCGCCAGGACAACCCGCTCCAGGCACCGGATCGCGGATTCTTCCTTGCCGGCCTGCTCATACAAATCGGCCAGCAGCCGCAACACGGCGGCCTCGCCCGGCTCGTTGCCCAGCTTGATGAAGTGCTCTGAGGCGTTGTTGAGGCATTTCTCGGCGCTCTGCGCGTTCCCGGCCTGCAGGAACGTTTTGCCGAGCTGGCTGTAGGTCACGGCGAGGCCGTCTTCGTCGCCGGCGGCACGATGACATTCCAGGGCCTGCTTGAAATTGGCGATCGCATCTTCATTCCGGCCGACGGCGGCGTCCTGGAGGGCGATACTGGAGAGCAGAACGCCGAGCGCGCGCTTATCAGGAAGCGGCCGCAGGAGGTCCAGCGCTTCCATGTAATAGGAACGGGCTTTTTCCGGCCGGCCTGCCTCGGCCTGCACATTGCCGAGGTTGGCGAGCGTCTGGCCGATGGCGTTCACATCCTGCAGGTCGCGTTGAATGGCCAGCACTTCACGGTAGCACTGCTCTGATTCGTCGTACGCGCCCATCATGGCGTGGACGTTGCCGAGGTTTCCAAGCGAATCCGAGAGCTCCTGCCCCGACCCGTTTCCCCTGTCATCGCGGACCGCTTTCTCGTAGCAGGAGCGGGCTTGCTGCAGATCGCCGCGATGCAGGAAGATTCGCGCCTTGTGCTTGTCCTCTTCAGACATAAGTCGAAGGATAAATGGTGCCCGGCACAAAATCCAGGGTGGGGCGCAAACGGCGAGCCTATCTGAAAATGGTGCCCTGGCTATCTTGGAGGATAGGATAGGGTCTTGACAGCGTTACCTAAAACTTGACAGCGTAACCGACATGCATGAAAAAATCGCTTCTATATTAAATGGTTACGATAGTATTGGGACGCACATTGGTACTCAGAAATGGAAGGCATCCATATTGCTCGTATTATCAA
>JAUSHW010000013.1 GCA_030648395.1 Nitrospirales bacterium
GGGCGACGTGAGCGTCTGCTCCCGCTCCGTGATGGCCAGCTTGATGGCGGGATTTTCGTGCTCGACCGTTTTGGAATAGACACGACGGTCCTTGGCGTCGAATCCGAAGTCGGCCACGAAGTCGGTCAGTTGCAGTTTCAACCCGAGATCCTTGAGGATGAATTCCTTCTTCCAGTCCAGGATAGCCTCGCCGACCACCTTGTCCGTGGCCTTCTCCCGCACCACCACCCGCGCTTTTTCGACGCGTTCCCACGAATCGCCGTAGCTGGACTGGTAGAACCAGATGCCCTTGTACACCAGCGGGTCGTTCACGGTGATCGTCTTGGTCAGCTTGCTCTCGCCGTTCTCGATCACCGTCAGCGTGCTGTTATAGGACTTGACCGCGCCGTTGTCGTAGTAGTCGATCCAGAACTTGTCCACGTGGAGATCGAAGTTGCCCTGCGGGATGTGATACGTCTCGCCCTCGAGACAGACGCCGAAATCGCGAAACCCGACGACGTTGCCGAGAATGCCTCCGATCACGATGAGCGTCACGCTGAGGTGCGCCACGTGCGCCGCGACCCGCCCCATGATCCCCTTCGTCGCGTAAATCGTCGTCTCGGCGTCGCCCTTGTTCACCAGCACGCGGTAGCCGCGCGCGGCGAAGTCGAGCGCCATGTCCTCTGTGACCTGGCCCCGTTCAGCCGCAAGATCGACCGTGGCCGATCGCTTGAGGTTTTGGATGAACGGGACCGTCACATTGACCTTGTCCTGCCGGATCGAACGCCAGATCGCCGGGAAGCGCTGCTGGAAGCAGGTCAGGGAATTGATACAGAGGAGCACCAGGATCGACGAGAAGTACCAGGTGTGATAGATGTCGATGAAGCCCAGCTTGACGAACCACCAGTAGGCGGTCTCGCCGTATTCCTTGATGTAGACTTCCGGCCGCTCGCCCTGCTGGATGACCGTCCCCACCGTGGCCAGGATGGCCATCGTGATCATCAGGAAAATGGCCAGCTTCAGCGAGCTGAAGAATTCAAGGAGAGTGTCGCCGAACTCCTTGAAAGTGAACGGCTTGGCCGTCTCGGTTTCTTTCGTAGTGGCATCCATTTTGTGTGTCGTCTGAAGTTGGAAAAATCGTTTTATCGTACAGGTGCGGTGCGCGCACTGTCAAGCAATTCACGGCCGGAAAGTCCTCTCACAAAAGCCGACTTTCTCCTTGACAAACGAGGACTTCCCTCGCTAACCTGAAAACCTTATCCGTTTATGAATTCGATCGTCAGACGCTCCCGATCCATATAACAGAGGGACCCAGAACGATGAGCCGACATAACTTCCTGTTCACGTCCGAATCAGTCACCGAAGGCCATCCGGACAAGATCGCCGATCAGATCTCCGACAGCATTCTGGATGCGATCATGGCCAAGGATAAGCGCTGCCGGGTCGCCTGCGAGACGATTCTGACCACCGGCATCGCGTTCGTGGCCGGCGAGATCTCCACCAAGGCCTACGTCGAGATCCCGGACATCATCCGCGAGACGATCAAAGAGATCGGCTACACCGACGCCACGTGGGGCTTCGATTACCATACCTGCTCGGTGCTGACCTCGATTCACCAACAGTCCGGCGACATCTCCATGGGCGTGGATTCGGGCGGCGCGGGCGACCAGGGCCTGATGTTCGGCTATGCCACGAACGAGACGCCCGAGTTGATGCCCATGCCCATCATCCTGGCGCATCGTCTCACCCGACGCCTGGCGGAAGTCCGGAAAAAGAGCCTCCTGCCCTGGGTCCGTCCCGACGGCAAATCCCAGGTGACGGTCGAATACCGGGACGGCAAGCCGGTGCGGATCGACACGATCGTCGTGTCCACCCAGCACAGCCCCGATGTCACGAGCAGGAAGATCGAGCGCGACATCATCGAGCACGTGATCAAGCCCGTCATGCCGAAGGGCATTTTTGATCCGACAAGCGTCAAGTACCACATCAACCCGACCGGCCGGTTCGTGACGGGAGGGCCGATGGGCGACACCGGGCTTACCGGGCGCAAGATCATCGTGGACACCTACGGCGGCGTCGGCAGCCACGGCGGAGGCGCCTTCTCCGGCAAGGACCCGAGCAAGGTGGATCGCTCGGCCTCCTACATGGCCCGCTACATCGCCAAAAATATCGTCGCCGCGGGCCTGGCCGAGAAGTGCGAGGTCCAGCTGGCCTACGCGATCGGCATCCCCGAGCCGGTCTCGATTTTAATCGACACCAAGAATACCGAAAAGGTCTCCGTGGATCTCCTGGACAAGCTGGTGCGCAGGCACTTCCCCATGACCCCGCGCGGGATCATCGATCACCTCAAACTCCTGCGGCCGATCTATAAGAAAACGGCCGCCTACGGGCACTTCGGGCGGAGCGAGCCGGAGTTCACCTGGGAAAAAACCGACCTGGCAAAAGTCCTCAAACGGGGCGCAGGCAAGTAATTTTCGACAAAAACAACGGATCACGGGGGGACGGATTCTCGAATCTGTCCCCCTTTTACTGAATACGAGGACGAACGATGGACTACGACGTCAAAGATTTGAGACTGGCCCCCCAGGGACGCATGCGGGTTGAGTGGGCCGAGGAATCCATGCCGGTGCTGCGCCTGGTGCGGAAACGATTCGCGAAGGAACGGCCCCTGCGGGGCGTTCGCATCGCGGCCTGCCCCCACGTGACGACCGAGACGGCGAACCTGATGCAGACCCTGCAGGCCGGCGGCGCCGACATCCGGCTGTGCGCGTCAAACCCGCTCAGCACGCAGGACGACACGGCCGCGTCCCTGGTCGCCCACGACCACATCCCGGTGTTCGCCATCAAGGGCGAGGACAAGAAGACCTACTACCGGCACCTCCATGACGCGTTGGGCCACCATCCCACGGTCACCATGGACGACGGGTGCGACCTCGTCTCCACGCTGCACAGCGAGAAGAAGACGGCCCGTATTCTCGGCGGCACCGAAGAGACGACGACAGGCGTCATCCGGCTGCGGAGCATGGCCGCCAAGGGCGTGCTCAAGTTCCCGGTCATCTCCGTCAACGACGCCGACACCAAGCACATGTTCGACAACCGCTACGGCACAGGACAGAGCACCCTGGACGGCATGATCCGTGCGACCAACCGCCTCATCGCGGGCTCGGTCGTGGTCGTCGCCGGCTACGGCTGGTGCGGGCGCGGGATCGCCTCCCGGGCCAAGGGCATGGGCGCGGATGTCATCGTCACCGAAGTGGACCCGCTGAAGGGCCTTGAGGCCATCATGGACGGATTCCGCGCCATGCCGATGGAAGAGGCCGCCAAGGTCGGCGACTTCTTCGTCACCGTCACCGGCAACCTCAAAGTGATCCGCAAGGAGCACTTTGCCGCCATGAAAAACGGCGCCATCGTCTGCAACTCGGGCCACGTCAACGTGGAGCTCGACATCCCGGCGCTGGCAAAGCTTGCCCGCCGGCGCAAGATGGTCCGCGACGGGGTCGAACAATTCATCCTCGCGAACGGTCGGCGGATCAATCTGCTGGGCGAGGGCCGGCTCGTCAACCTGGCGATGGCCGAGGGCCATCCGTCCAGCGTCATGGACATGAGCTTCGCCAACCAGGCGCTCGCCGCCGAGTACCTGGTCAAGCACGGCCGTTCGCTCAAGAATCAGGTCTATCCGGTGCCGGCGGCCATCGACAAGGAAATTGCCCGGCTCAAGCTCGCCGGCATGGGCGTGGACATCGACCGCCTCACGAAGGAGCAGGAGAAGTACCTGGCGTCCTGGGAGATGGGGACGTAGGAGCGATTGACAGCTTGCACCCTTTCGCCTAAGATTCGACCATTATGGCCATTCGTATCGGCATCAACGGGTTCGGGCGCATCGGACGGAACGTCCTGCGCGCGTCGCTGGGCGATCCGGCCCTGGAATTCGTCGCGGTCAACGACCTGACGGACGCCAAGACCCTCGCCTACCTGCTCAAGTACGATTCGGTCCACGGCACGCTGGACGTGCCGGTCGAGGCCAAGGACGATCACCTGCTCGTCGACAGCCGGCCCATCAAGATCCTGGCGCAGAAGGACCCGAAGGCGCTTCCCTGGCGCGACCTCGGCGTGGACTACGTAATCGAATCCACGGGACGTTTCACGAATCGCGAAGACGCCGCCCTCCATCTCGCGGCGGGCGCCAAGCGGGTGATCATTTCAGCGCCGTCGAAAGACGCGGACGTCACGGTCGTCCTTGGTGTCAATGAGAAGGCCTACGACCCCAAGACGCACCACATCGTCTCCAACGCGTCGTGCACGACGAACTGCCTGGCCCCGGTCGCCAAGGTCCTGCTGGAGCGCTTCGGCATCAAGCACGGGCTGATGACCACGGTCCATTCGTACACGAACGATCAACAGCTCCTGGACCTCCCCCACAAGGATCTGCGTCGCGCGCGCGCGGCGGCCGTCTCCATGGTGCCCACGACCACCGGCGCGGCCAAGGCCCTGCACCTCGTGCTCCCGCAACTCAAGGGCAAGCTTGACGGCCTGGCCATCCGCGTGCCGACGCCGAACGTGTCCCTGATCGACCTGACCGTTGAACTGGAGAGCGACGCCACGCCCGCCGATGTCAACGCCGCGTTCCGGGCGGCCTCACAGGGCCCGCTCCAGGGCATTCTCCAGTATTCGGAAGACCCGGTGGTCTCCGTGGACATGAACGGAAACGCCCACTCGGCCATCGTGGACGCCCCGCTGACCGCGGGACTCGACAAGCGCATGGTGAAAGTCATCGCCTGGTATGACAACGAGTGGGGCTACTCGTGCCGGATCCGCGATCTCATTAAATACATGGCCTCACGCGACTGATCACCCCGGCTCGCGCCGCATGCATCTGAACAAAGTCACCATCGAGGACCTGCCCCTCCGGGGGAAGCGCGTCATCATCCGCGCGGACTTCAACGTGCCGCTCGACGAGAGTGGCCACATCTCGGATGACACCCGCATCCGTGGCACCCTGCCCACCATCAACTACGCGGTGGACGAAGGCGCGAAGGTAATCCTGTGCTCCCACCTGGACCGGCCCAACGGCAAGATAGACCCGCGCCTGAGCCTGGCTCCGGTCGCTCGCCGCCTCCAGCGCCTGCTCGGGAAAGAAGTCGGCTTCGCGGAGGACTGCGTCGGCGCGCAGGCCGAAATGCTCGTGAACAAGATGAAGCCGGGCGATGTCCTCCTGCTTGAAAACCTTCGCTTCCACGCCGGCGAGGAGCAGAACGACGACCAGTTCGCCAGGGCCCTGGCCGGGCTGGCCGACGTATACGTCAACGACGCCTTCGGGGCCGCGCACCGCAACCACGCCTCCGTCGCGGGCATCACCAAGTTCCTGCCCATGGCCGGCGCAGGCTTCCTCATGCGCAAGGAGATCGAGTACCTGGAAGGCGCCGTGGCCAACCCCATGCGGCCGTTCGTGGCGATCCTGGGCGGGGCCAAGGTGTCCGGCAAGATCGGCGTCATCGAGAACCTGGGCAAAAAAGTGGACAAGGTCATCATCGGCGGCGGGATGGCCTTCACCTATCTCAAGGCCCTCGGCTTCGAGGTCGGCAACTCGCTCGTGGAAGACGGGATGCTCACAATCGCCAAAGAGATCTATGAGCACGCGATCAGCCGGGGCGTGAAGTTCTACCTGCCGGTGGACTTCGTCGTCGCGGCCTCACGGGACGACGGCGTCGAATCCAAGATCGTGACGTCCCAGGAAATCCCGAAGGGCTGGTACGGCCTGGACATCGGCCCCGCTTCGGTCAAGCTGTTCACCGAGGCGCTCGGCAACGCCAAGACGATTCTTTGGAACGGCCCGATGGGCATCTTCGAGAAGGACGCCTACTCCCGCGGCACCATGGCGGTCGCTCACGCGGTGGCCGACGCCTACGCGCTGACCATCGTCGGCGGGGCGGACACCGCCCTGGCCGTGCACCGGGCCGGCGTGTCCGAGAGCATGTCCTTCATCTCCACCGGAGGCGGCGCGGCACTGGAACTGCTCGAAGGCAAAGTCCTCCCGGGGATCGCGGCCCTTCCTGACAAACAACACGCGTAGTCGGATTCCCAAAGGTGTCTCATGGCTCAACGCCAGCGGCTAATCGTCGGTAACTGGAAGATGCACAAGACGACCTCCGAGGCGCAGGCATTCGTGAAGCAGCTTGCCGGTCTCCTTCCGAAATCTCCTTCCGCCGGCGTCACCATCATACTCGCCCCTCCCTTCACGGCCCTTTCGGCAGTGGCCGACGCAATCAAGTCTCTCCCCATTGAACTGTCCGCACAAGACGCGCATTGGGAGGACCTTGGGGCCTTTACCGGCGAGGTATCCGTTCCCATGCTCAAGAACGCCGGCTGCCGATACGTGATCGTGGGCCACTCGGAGCGGCGCCGGTACTTCGGGGAGACCGACGCCACAGTGAACAAGAAGGTTGGGGCCGCCCTCCGCCACGGTCTGCGGCCCATCCTGTGCGTCGGCGAAACATGGGAACAGCGTTCCAACGGAGAGACCAAGCAGGTACTGTCCAGCCAGTTGACGGACGCACTGTCCGGCATCGAAAAGGATCGGGCGGACGACATCGTGGTCGCCTACGAACCCGTCTGGGCGATCGGTTCCGGCCGCCCCGCGACAGCGGAGGAGGCACTCGACGCCCATCGGCACATCAGGGCCACGGCCGCCACCCTCTGGGGACAGGAAGCCGGGGGGCGCCTGCCCATTCTCTACGGCGGAAGCGTCACGCCGGACAACATCGGAGAGTTCCTCGCCATTCGCGAGGTGGACGGGGCCCTCATCGGCGGGGCTTGTCTCGATCCCGCCCAGTTTGCTAAGATTCTGGCTGTCGCACATACCAACTCATAGAAGGACCTCTTCACACCATGTATACAGCCCTGACTATTCTCCACATCATCGTCGCCTTCGTCATGGTCGGCGTGATCCTCCTGCAATCCGGGAAAGGCGCCGAGATCGGCGCGGCCTTCGGCGGCTCCAGCCAGACCGTCTTCGGCGCACGCGGGGCCAGCACGATGCTGAGCCGGGTCACCGCCATCACCGCCACGGTCTTCATGGTCACATCGCTCACGCTGGCGATCATGTCGAAGCAGAGAAATTATGCCTCGACGCTCGGGCTCGATAAACCCGTCCCCGCTCAGACCGCGCCGGCCGCCGCACCCGCCTCGCCCGAGCCGTCAAAAGACGACCATGGGGCCCACGATCCGAACGCCCCGGCGCCCGCTTCCCCGGCCCCGACCAAACCCTAACGACGGCTACAGGCCTACACCCGACGATGAAGCAATCAACGACAGGTCGGTGGCCCGCCGCCCTGCTGGCCGCCGCCCTGCTGGCCGGCGCGTCGGCGGCAATGGCCCTGAACCCGGAAGCGTTGGACCTGTTCGACCGTGGGGCGCGGAAGGCCAAATCCGGCGATCACCGGGGCGCCGTCGAGGACTTCACAAAGGCCCTGAAACTCGAGCCAAACGACGCGGAAGCGTACCACCATCGCGGCCTGTCCAGGGAAAAAATAGGAGACGCCAAGGGCGCGATCGAAGACTTCACGGGCGCGCTGGGGCTCACCCCCCAAATGGATGAGGCCCTCTACCACCGCGGCCTGAACAAGCGCAAGCTCGGTGACTTGCCGGGGGCGATCGCGGACTTCACGCAGGCGCTGGCGGCCAATCCCCAACGCGCCGACCGGCACTATGACCGTGGCCTCGCAAAGTGGATGGCGGGCGACGCCAAGGGGGCGAGCGATGACTTCTCGCGCGCACTGGGGCTCAATCCCAAACTGGCCGGCGCCTACTACCTGCGCGGGGCGGCCAGAAAAAAACTCGGCGATGCCCCGGGCGCGCAGAACGATGCCGCACAGGCAAGTGCGCTCAGCCCGGACTTTGCCGACATCCAGTACACCCGCGGCCTGGGCAAGCTGAACCTGGGCGACCTGCACGGGGCAATCGAGGATTTCACACAGGCGCTTCTGGTCCGTTCGAACTTTGCGGAAGCCTATTACGACCGGGGCGCGGCGAAGAAAAAGCTGGACGACGCCAAGGGAGCGCAAGAGGATTTTGCACAGGCGGTCGCCCTACAGCCCAACCTCGCGGAGGCCTACCGCGATCGCGGCCTGGCCAAACGAAGGCAGGGCGACTACGATGGGGCGATCGAGAGCTTCACGCAGGCGCTCGCGATCAACCCCAAACTGGCGGAGGCCTACTACGAGCGCGGCGTCTCCAGAAAAAAACTCGGGGAATTTCGCGATGCGATCGAGGACTTTACCCAGGCGCTCGCGACCAATCCGACCCTCGCCGACGCCTACTACCAGCGCGGGCTGGTCCGGTGGGAATCCGACGATCTGAAAGGCGCGATCGAGGATTTCAGCAGCACGCTGAAACTCAATCCCGCCGACGCCGTGGCCTACAACAACCGCGGCGTGCTGCGGTACCAGACGGGGGACACCCCTGGCGCGATCGAAGATTACACGCAGGCGACCAAGCTCACGCCTCCGCGGGCGGTCCCCTTTTACAACCGCGGCAAGAACAAGCTGGAACTGAAGGACTATCAGGGCGCGCTGGACGATTTCACGCAGGCGATCGCCATCACCCCCGACGATGCGGACTTCTACGCAGCCCGCGGGAAAGCCAGCCTGGGCCTGAAGAAGAAGGACGCGGCGGTCGCCGATTTCAACCGTGCGGCGGGCCTGCAGCCGAAACTCATGGACGATCTCCTCGAGACGCTCAAAGCGTACGACCAATCCGGCAGCGCGAAATAATCCTCCTGCGCACCGTTTGCAATAGCGCCTCGGCAAGACTAGAATCCCCGCCGTGACAATTCCGGTCCCATCCGCCACGCCCGGCGGCGCGCACCGCGCGGGAGAAATCTGGGGCGGGCTTGCGGCCATGCTGGTCGCCCTCCCGTCGGCGATCGCCTTCGGCCTCCTCATCTACTCGCCCCTGGGCCCTGCGTACGCCGCGGTGGGCGCCATGGCGGGCATCCTCGGCACGATCGCCATCGGCATCGTTGCCTCAATTTTCGGCGGCACTCCCCGCCTGATCTCGGCGCCCTGCGCCCCCGCCGCAGCCGTCATGTCCGCGCTGGTTCTGGAGCTCCTCACTCACACCACATCGAAAGCCGAAGGCGGCCTGCAGCCCGACCATATTATCCTGCTCCTGACGCTGGTCGCCATGCTGGCGGGCGGCTTGCAGTTCCTGTTCGGCGCCATCGGAGGGGGACGGCTCATCAAGTACATCCCCTATCCCGTCGTCGCCGGCTACCTGAGCGGAGTCGGCGTGCTGATTTTCCTGAGTCAGGTGCCGAAGCTCTTCGGGCTTCCCAAAGGCACGGTCCTGTGGGCGGGACTCACCTCGCCGGAATCATGGAAAATCCCGAGCCTCGTCGTCGGGATCGCGACCATGGTCGTCATGGTGCTGGCATCCAAGATCACGCGGGCGGTCCCGGCTCCGATTCTGGGACTCCTTGGGGGCATCATCACGTACTTCGGCCTGGGTGCGACCTACCCCGAAATGCTGACCCTTTCCGGAAATTCCCTGGTTATCGGCCCGATCAGCGGAGCAGGCGGAAATATCGTGAGCGCATTCGTTGAACGCTGGACGGCCATCAGCGGATTGACCCTGGCAGACCTGCATCTGATCCTCATTCCGGCGCTGACGCTGGCCGTGCTGCTGTCCATCGACACGCTCAAAACCTGCGTGGTGATCGATGCGCTGACGCGGTCCCGGAGCAACTCGAATCGCGAATTGATCGGGCAGGGACTCGGCAACCTCGCCTCGGCGTTCACCGGAGGGATGCCGGGCGCCGGGCAGATGGGCGCCACGCTCGTCAATATCAACAGCGGGGGCAAGACCCGCCTCTCAAGCATCCTGGAAGGGGTCTTCGCCCTGGGCGCGTTTGCCCTGTTCGGCGGGCTCGTGGCGTGGGTGCCCATTGCCGGCCTTGCGGGCATCCTGATCGTGGTGGCCTATCGGATGGTGGACCCGAACATCTTCCATCTCCTCCGGCAGAAATCCACGATCTTCGATTTTGTCGTGGTCGCCGCCGTCGTCGTGACGGCCGTCGCCTACAACCTCATCGCCGCCGCCGGCGTCGGCCTGGGGCTGGCCATCCTGCTGTTCCTGCGCGAGCAGATCCGCGGGTCAGTCGTCCGCCGCAAATCCTACGGCAACCACACGTTCTCCAAGAAGCGCCGGCTGCCGGAAGAAACGGCGGTCCTGGAGCAGAAGGGCGACCAGACGACGATCTGCCAGCTGCAGGGCAGTCTGTTCTTCGGCACGACAGATCAACTGTTCACTGAGCTGGAGACCGACCTGAAGACCAGGAAGTACGTGATCCTGGACATGCGCCGCGTGCAGTCCGTGGATTTCACGGCAACCCACCTGCTCGATCAGATCGAGGCGCGGCTCGCCGAGCGCAAGGGCACGCTCATCTTCAGCGCCCTCCCGCCCAACCTGCCGACCGGACAGGATCTTCAGACGTACTTTGACCAGGTCGGCCTCGTGAAGCCGACCAGAAGCGTCAAGGTCTTTGACGAGCTCGACAACGCGCTGG
>JAUSHW010000019.1 GCA_030648395.1 Nitrospirales bacterium
CTGCAAGCCCGGGTTATCATTCTGACGGGAGGAGCCACCCCGGTGTGGGAAAACCAGGCGCGGGAGCTGGGCGTGACCGAATTTCTCCTCAAGGGGGTGTCGCTGAACATCCTGGTCAGAGCCCTTGGCAAGGCCTTGCAGTCACCGGGGCAGGCGTAATGGGGGGCACCGTGTCTCCCCGCAGCGCGGCGCCGCTTCTTGTGCCCCGCGCGCTAGCCGCACAACTCATGCGGCTGTACGACTTTCCAGACCCCCGTAAGCCCGGCCGCGTGATTCGCGGCTACGACTGCCACCATGCCCGGCGCACTGCGCGCATGTGCGCGGCGGTGGCGAGTCGGCTCGACCATCCGGAGCCGCGGGTGCGGAACTACCAGATCGCCTGCCTGCTGCATGATCTGGGACGCGCCGGGCTCGATCAGAAGCTGTTCGGCAGGGTCTGGTCATGGGCGCGCAAGAACGGGGTTCCGACCAGGCCCCGCGAGTGGCGGGCGGTCCATCCGGCCACCGCGTACGGGCGGGAGACGGAAGCGTTCATGGACCGGCACGCCGGTGATCTGGCCAAGCTGGGAATCCCTCTCGACACGTGGACCCGCCAGCAGGTGGAAATGCGGATGGGGTACGCGCGGCGGCTCTCCCGCCATCTGCGGGCCGCCCAGCCCAGGCTGCGCGAGATGGGCGTGAAGTGGGCCCCGTGGATGGGGCGGATCATGATGTACTACTACTACCCTGAAAAATTGAGCGGCTCCCCGCGCTGGGTTCGCGAGCTGGCGGAAGTGCTGGTCGCGTGCGAGCAGTTCGAAGCCTACAGCAACCGCCGGCGCGGCCAGGACTATTACACACGGGAGAGGGAGAAACTATCCGACGCGTTTGCCTACCTCGACAAGCTGCGGGTGGAGGGCATTCTGAGCCCCCGCGTGATGGCTGCGGTGCGGGGCCTTGCCGGTGAGGGTGTCTTCGACGGGATCCTGGCCGAGGCCCGCGGCGCCGCGCTGCCGAAAAGTGAGATCCGATACCTGCGGGGGTTGAAGACGGCATGAGCGTGAAGAGCAGTCACATCCGGTTGGACATGCGCGGCGACACCCAGATCGAGAACGTCACGAAGCGTGTCCAGGAGGCGCTGGAGGAGGCGGGGCTGCGGGCCGGGATTGTCACGGTCTTCATCCGGCACACGACCGCGTCTGTGATGATCATCGAGGATGAACCGGGCATTCGCGCCGATACCAAGGCGATCTGGGACCGGCTGATTCCTGCGGACCCGCGCTGGCAGCACAACACCCGCAACCCCGGCGAGGACAATGGGCACAGCCACCTCCGGGGGCACCTGCAGGGCCCCTCGGTCACAATTCCCTTCTCCGAGGGGACCCTCCTGCTGGGCACGTGGCAGCAGATTGTCGTGGTGGATTTTGACACACGCGCCCGCACGCGCGATCTCGTGGTCCAGATCATCGGCGAGTAGACGACCCCGCTTCTCCCTTCACAATCCTTCCGCCCTGGATCACGTACACGACATTCTTGGGCTCTTGCAGCAGGGCGATGTCGTCCAGGGGGTTGCCGTTCACGAGGATGAGGTCGGCCTGCTTGCCGGCTTCGATCGTGCCGAGTTCATTTTCCAGCCCGAGCAAGGTCGCTGCGGAATGGGTGGCGGCCTCGACGGCTTGCATGGGGGTCATGCCGAATTCGACCATGCGGCGCAGTTCCTGGGCGTTGCGCCCGTGCGGGTTGAAAGGCGTGCCGGCGTCAGTGCCCATGGCGATTCGCACGCCGGCCTTCACCGCTTTGAGGAAGGTCTTCTTCTGCTCGCCACCCAGGGCGACGCTTTTCTGCACGGCGTAGTCCGGCATGCCGCCCTGTTTGCCCATCTCGCAGCCTGACTGGATCGCCGAAAGGGTCGGCACCAGGAACGTCCCGTGCGTAAGGAAAAGCTCGATCGCCTCGTCGTCCAACAGGGTGCCGTGCTCGATGGAATGGACGCCGGCACGGATGGCGTTCTTCATCCCTTCGGCGCCGTGGGCGTGGGCCGCCACGCGCCGGCCCGCGCGCGCGGCCTCTGCCACGCCGGCTGTCAATTCTTCAAGCGTGAGCTGCGCCGCGCCGGGGGAGGTGCCGGGCGTCAGTACGCCTCCCGTGGCGATGAATTTGATGACGTCGGCGCCGGCCCGGACCTGCTCCTGCACCGCCTTGACGACGTCGTCCATCCCGTCGGTCTGGCGGCCGATGAACCAGGCGTGCCCGCCGGTCATGCAGATCGCCAGACCGGCGTTGAGCGTACGGGGCCCCGGGATGATGCCCGCGCGGATGGCGCGCGTCACGGAGATCGAGATGTGGTCGCGCGACCCGACGTCGCGCACGGTTGTGACGCCGCCTTCCAGCGTGGCGCGCGCGTGGGTCACGGCCTTGACCGCCGTGACCGTCGGGTCGTCCTGCTCCAGCGAGCGGAGGGAGTCGGGCCCGGCGTCCAGGCAGTAATGGATGTGGCAGTCGATCAGGCCGGGGAGGAGGGTGTGCCCGTCGCCTTCGATGACCGTGGCGCCTTTCGGAATGGTGATCCGGGCGTCGGGGCCAATGGCGCTGATGCGGCCGTCCTCGATGACGACGGTGGCGAGCCCTGGCCTGGCGCCGGTTCCGTCGACCACCAGCGCGCCGCGGACGACGAGCATCGTCATTCCTTGAGCGCGGCCTGGATCTCGGCGACGTGGCCGTCCACTTTCACCTTCCGGAAGATCGCCTTGAGCCTGCCGGCCTCGTCGATGATGAACGTGCTCCGTTCGATGCCCCAGTAGATCCTGCCGTACATGTTCTTCTTCTTGTGGACGCCGTAGGCCTTCGACACCGTTCCGTCTTCATCGCACAGCAATGAGAACGGCAGGCCATACTTTTTGATGAACCTGGCATGGGACTCCGCGTCGTCCATGCTCACCCCCAGCACGACGGCGTCGGCCTTTCCGATGGACTTGATCGAATCCCGGAAGCCACAGGCTTCCTTGGTGCAGCCCGGCGTGTCGTCCTTCGGATAGAAATAGAGCACGACCTGTTTGCCTTTCAGGCTTTTCAGACTGACAGTTTCGCTGCGCTCGTCGGGAAGCGAGAAAGCGGGGGCTTTGTCGCCGACGTTCAATTCCTCGGCCATGACGGTGTTCCTCCGGATGGATGCCGCATCATATCCGGCTGGAGCTGTCTTCTGTCAAGACGCTAGTGCGGGGAGGTGGGGAGTTGCACCGTGAAAGTGGCGCCCTGGCCGAGTGTGCTCTCGGCCGTGATCTGCCCGCCGTAGTTGGTCACAATGTCGCGGACGATATGAAGGCCCAGGCCCGTGCCCTTGCCTTGCTCCTTCGTGGTGAAGAACGGGTCGAAGATCCGGTTGAGATTGTTGTGCGGAATGCCCGGTCCGCTGTCCCGAACCGTCGCCTGGATGGAGCCGTTGCTGCTGGTGGTGGCGAGCGTCAAGGTGCCTTTTCCATCCATGGCCTGCACGGCGTTGGTGACGAGATTCACGAAGACCTGCAGCAGCTCATCCGCCTTGCCGCGGATCGGCGGCACGGCGCCGTACTCCGTGACGACCTGCACCTGATCGAGGACTGTCGCTCTGCGGGCCATCTTGACCGCTTCGTCCAGCGTGTGATTCAGATCGATGTCGCCGATGTCCTGGGCCTGGGGGCGCCGGGCGAAGTTGTTCAGGCCCTGGACGATGCCGGCGATACGCTGGCCCGCCGTGATGATCTCTTCGATGTACTCGCGGACCACTTCGGGCCGGCACTCGTCCCGCAAGATCTCCGACAGTCCGGTGATGGTGTAGAGGGGGTTGTTGATCTCGTGCGCGATGCCTGACGCCAGCGTGCCGATCGACGCGAGCTTTTCCGC